>MPMW01000159.1 GCA_002238705.1 Acidobacteria bacterium bin61
CCTGAACCTGCTGGCGCGCCAGCGCGGGGAGCTGGTCACCGGCCACAAGCGGACCGTCCCCACCTTCGAGGAAGCCGTCGAGAAGGTCATCGCCATGCACCGGACCGGCTGGAAGGAAGGCGGGAACTCCGAGAAGCTGTGGCGGGCGACGCTGCGGGACCACGCCATGCCGAGGTTGCGCGGGCGTCCGGTGGACCGGATCCACACATCGGACGTGATGGCGGTATTGCTGCCCATCTGGAACGCGAAACGGGCCACGGCCCGGCAGGTGCGGCATCGGATCTCGGCGGTGATGCGTTGGGCGGTGGCGCAGGGCTACCGGGAGGACAACCCGGCCGGGGAGGCCATCGGCGCGGCGCTGCCCCGGAAGGAGGTCCGGCCGCAGCATCACCGGGCGCTCCCCTATGTGGAGGTTGCCGGGGCCATCGCGACGGTGCGCGGGTCGGGGTCCTATCCCGCGACGGTGCTGGCGTTCGAGTTCCTGGTGTTGACGGCGTGCCGGGGCAACGAAGTGCGTGGCGCGCGGTGGGAGGAGATCGACCTCGAGGCGCGGGAGTGGCGGATTCCGGCGGAGCGAACGAAGACGAACCGGGAGCACCGGGTCCCGCTGTCCACGCGGGCGCTGGCGGTGCTGCGGGAGGCGCAGGCGCTCGCGGACGGCACGGGCCTGGTGTTCCCCTCGGTGCGGGGTCGCCAGCTCTCTGACACGACGATGAGGACGATGGTCCGGGAACTCGGGATTGCTGCGGTGCCGCACGGGTTCCGTTCGAGCTTCCGGGACTGGGCGGCGGAGCGCACCGACGCGCCCAGGGAAGTGTGCGAGCTGGCGCTGGCCCACGTGAACCGAGACCGGGTGGAGGCCGCCTACCGGCGCACGGATCTGTTCGAGCGGCGGCGGGGGCTCATGGAGCAGTGGGCAACGTTCCTGGCCGGGGGCGAGGGAGCGGGGCTCGCGGGATAGACGGCCGAGCGGCCGTTCATTTGCGGGCAAAGCGCCAGAGCCGGCAGGCCAACTTGAGCGTAGGCCAGCCTACACAGTGTGTCCACACTGTGCTCTGGCGAGGGAGGCTGCGCCCCCCTTCGAACCCCCGGCCTCTCGCGCCGCTGCCGGAGCACCGGACGGACGGGGGCACCGCCCCCGGACCCCCGCACCGGTGCGCTCCTGACGGAGCGGGCGCACCATTGTGGTCGCTACCCGCGTCGCGCCGGCGGACCAGGTCGCCTCCGGCGAAGGGCAGGTCCACCAGCTCCCCAACGTCGGGGAGTTGGCCCACGAGGTCGAAAGGGACCTCGGTGAGCGGTCCCTCGATGGCTTTATCCGCATCGAGGACCACGCGGCGGCCGGAGAGGTCACGGGCCGCCGCCGCCACCCACTCGGGGACGGACTCGTGGCCTTCCCCTAGCGATCACTCGCGCGGCACACCGGGGGCGCGCTTCCAGCCCCACTCTCCGCCCACGAGGCGGAGAGTGGATTCGCCAGCATGGGGCCGATAGCCCCGATCACAGCACCGGAGAACGTCCGCTTCGCCGCAGATCCTTATCCCTGACGTGTACAGTCTTCGGTTGCCATGGACACCCGTTCCAATGAGCGACTGATGCAACAGTCTGGCATCCACAGACTAACTGCCGCATTGGGCATTCACCCAGTGCCAGCACTCGTTGTCATCACGGTGGACAACATGCTCTTCGGCGCGGCAGTGGGCACCCTCGGTACAGCATGGATAGTCTCCATCCCGGTCGCCATCGTCTTGGCTGTTGGGGTAGTCCTTTTCCAACACCGCGGCTCCCCGCACGACGATCTCGCGCTCGCGGCGGCGAAGGGTCTCTTCGTCGGGCTGCTCACGGCGATTCCAACGCCATTGCCCTCGGTTCTAACTCTCGGAGCAGGGACGGCTGGTGGAGTCGCCATGTACCTCGACCACAGGACTCGAAAGCGTCTCGGAGACCCAACGCTCAGGCCCTAGAGCGTCGCGGACCAAGAGGGAAACAAGCCAGCTCCCCGGAGTCATGCACCTTCCGGCGGGTCACCCTCGGGGTCACCTAGGCCGGTGCGGTACATGGCGTGTTCCTCCTTCTCAATCGGGGCTTCGACATCATCCAAGGTTTGACGACCGGAAAAGGACCGGCTCCGTCCGATCACTCGAAGTCGTCCCACAGGCTCCCCGCGCGTTCATCGCGCTCGCGCGGCTTCTTCTTGGCGCGAGAACGATGCGCGTGCCCGGCCATCCTTGTCGGTGGGGTTCCGCTCCCCGGCCAGATGACCGCTCAGTAATTTGCCCTCGCCGGGGTCTCTCCCGGGGCCACTTTCGTACGAACAAAGGTCAGACCCCCCTTTCTTGCGTACTTATTTCCCCTCTTTCCAACCCGCGGAGATCGCTGAAGTCGTTGGCCCAGATTGGGGAACTAACTCCCGGAGCGTTTAGCGCGCTGGATACGTCCCGCTGCGGGAGCACCGGACGGACGGGGCGCCGCCCCCGAACCCCCGCACCGGTGCGCTCCCGGCGGAGCGGCGCACCGTTGTGGTTCCCGCCCGCGTCGGGCGGGCGGACCAGGCCGCCCCCGGCCCGGCGGAAGCCCTCCGGCTCCCCAACATCGGGGAGCTGGTCAACGAGGTCGAAGACGACCTCGGTGAGCGGTGCCTCGATGGCTTCGTCCGCATCGAGGACCATGCGGCGGCCGGAGCCGTCGCCGGCCGCCTCCTTCACCCGCCGCGTAGGCGGGTTCGTAGCCTTCCCGCAGGGATCGATCGCGCCGCAGGCGCGGGCTGGGAGCGACCCCGAACCCCGCAACCAAGTCCTGGCATAAGTCCGGACTCCGGGGCTGTAGATCGTACGATCGGAGGGGGGTCGCTCCCAGCCCCACTCTCCGCCCTACGAAGGAAAGTGGGATTCGGAGATATGCGAGAAAACCACAACGGGGCCAACGAGTCCTGCGAGCCCTCCGGGTGGGATTGAGAGCCAATAAGTACGCAAAAAAGGGGTGTCTGACCTTTGTTCGTTCGAAAGTGGCCCCGAGGGTGACCCCGGTGAGGGCAAATAACTCGCGGGAGTCGGGCCGGTGGGTGCGCTCGAAGGTGTTCCAGATTCGTCGAAGCGCCACACGCGACCGCCGGATGTGTCGTCACTATAATCGCCAAACGATGCCGAAGGGCCGTGCCGTGAACACCTACACCGCCATTGTGGAGCGGTGTCCGGATACCGGTTTGTACGTCGGTTACGTTCCTGGATTTCCGGGCGCGCACAGCCAGGGGGAAACCCTTGAGGAGCTCAACTCGAACCTGAAGGAAGTCATCGCGTTGATTCTCGAGGAAGGCACTCCCGCGATCGTGGGGGAGTTCGTCGGTACCCAGACCGTTGTCGTAGCCTGAGCCGGGATGCCGCCGGTCCCCGTCCTCAAGCCACGTGAGGTGATCACCATTCTGACGAGACTCGGTTTCGAAGAGGTTCGTCAGCGTGGTTCCCACAAGCGGTTTCGCCATTCGGACGGCCGCGCGACGACCGTGCCCGTCCACGGTGGCCGCGACTTATCGCCGATCCTGCTCCGCCGTATCGCCCGGGACATCGGCATGAACGTCCACGAGTTCATAGCGACTCGCCGATAGGCGACGAGCTACACCGGCACCCCGTCGGCATCTACCTGCCGCACCGATTCGGAGGTTCCGGCCGCAAACTCGGCCGCTGAGGGCCGAATTCCGGGCCAAGACGACGCGGGCGGCCCGGACCCGGCACCTACACTGGCTCCACCGAACGGTTACCCTTGGAGATGTGGAAGCTTGGTTACTCCCACGATACGCCACCCCTTTCTCCTGACGTCACCCACTTTCGGCCGATAGCTCAGCCCTTTGCCGCGTCAACTCCATCTGGAGGTTAGCCAGTCCCTTATTTTTCCCCATGTTCCGCTGCAAGACGTAGTGTTGGGAGGAGCGGGAGCCTCTTTGGGATTCTGCCAGAACTGCGCTGCGAATTGCAGCGTTCGAAGCAGCGGGAACCCCTCTGGAATCGCCGCGCTGCCCACTTTTCGGTCCCCGATACCCGCTCGGATTTGCTCCATGAAAGCCGCAATGGGGACCACCCTGCCTCCAGCAATGGTTTCTCGTGCGCGGCCGACATGAACGAACAGAGCGATCTGATCGATCTTGTTGGGAAGCACCAGATTCGGAAACAACCTGGGAATGTACTTGCGGCCTGCGTCAAATTTCTTGGTGTACCTAGCCTCCCGTATATCCCACCTTTTCGTGTCAAGGGATGGTTCCACCTGGACCAATAGGCGTTGGCCAGGGTCGAACGCCACCACGTCGAGCTCGGCTTCGTAGCCTCCTTCAGGTCGCTTGCCAACCTGCACGTTGCGACGGACGAAGTACCCATTGAACTCGTACCATTCAGCGACCAGCGATTCGAGGTGATTCCCTGCCATGTGTATCTCCTTGTCTGGCTGCCTATTGATTGCCCTCGAACGGACCGCGAACTGGACGGGGGCGGGGAAGAAAGAGACGGACCGGTGGTTGCGTCATTGTCGCCGGACCCTGCGGCGCGAGAGGGTGGCTCACTAGGGTACACGGCCGGACGCCGGGACGCCGGGACGCCGGGACGCCGCGCGGCTACGTAAGCGTTCGGTCGAGCCGGTATGTCGGGGGGTTGGGGCTGGTAACAGGGCTCGATTCTGGCTATGGTGGCGACCATGGCGGAAGGCGCTTCGGGAGTCGCCGCGGTTCCGGCGGTTGTCGAGGCG
>MPMW01000160.1 GCA_002238705.1 Acidobacteria bacterium bin61
GCCGGCCCCGCGGCCCTCGCCTACACGGAAGCGGCCCGCCTCGACGGCGGCGATCATCGCTGGCCGCATCTGCACGGCCGCCTGATCGAGGCGGCCGACGCTGCCGGTGCGCTCGCTCTCGCGGACGAGACTCTCCTTCGGAACGGCTCCTTCTCCCCCGCCCTGGCGCTTCGGGGCCGCGTTCTCGAGGCGCTCGGCGAGCCGGAGGCGGCCACCGCCGCCTGGGAGGCGCTGCAGGCGGCTTCGCCGGATTCGGTGGAGGCGCCTTTGGCGCTTGGGCGCCGCCACTTGACCGAGGGCAGTCTGGCCGAAGCCCGGGTGGCGTTCGAACGGGTGGTAGGGAGCCTTCCCACGTCGGCCGCGGGGTGGTCCTTTCTCGCTCAGGTCCGCCGCCGGCTGGGCCACCCCGAGGGCGCCGCGGCGGCAGCGGACCGGGCTCGTACCGCCGCCCGTTCCGCCTCACTCGGGGCGACTGTCGATCCGGACCCCCTGCTGTTGGCCGTCGAAAACCTTCGCGCCGACGCCCGGGGCCGGGAAGCCCGCGCCCGGCGCGCGGCGGCCTCGGGCGACCACGGCGCCGCCGAAGCGATCTACCGCCGTCTGCGGGACGAGAGGCCGGAAAGCGCCGATGTCCACTACAACCACGCCAACTCGCTGGCACGCCTCGGCCGCAACGAGGAAGCCGAGGCAGGATATCGCGCCGCCCTCGCGCGCGAGCCGGCTTCCAGCGCGACCTTGGCGAACCTCGCGAACCTGCTCGCCCGCAGCGGTCGCGACCGGGAGGCCGATGACCTCTATCGCCGCTCCATCGCCGCCGACTCCACCCACATCCCGACGCTCCTCGGCGCCTCGAGCCTCCAGTTCCAGCGCGGCGACCTGCGGGCCGCGGAGCGCTATCTCCGCGCGGCGCTGGACCAGGATCCGGACCACCCCGGCGCCCTCCAGGGGCTCGGCCAACTCCTGGCGACCGTCGGCCGGTTCCGCGAGGCTGTCGGCATCCTGAACCGCGCCCTGGCGGGGGCCGAGGAAGAGAGTGCCGAAGCCGGCCACCTCGCCGGTCTCCATTTCCTGCTCGCGGACGTGGAACGCCAACGCGGCCGTACCGCACAAGCCAGGAGCCACCTGGCCGAGGCGGAAGCCCTCGGCATGAACGTCCCTCCATCCTTCCGGGCCCTGCTCGAACCCGAACGCGGGGAGCGGTGATCCGCGGATGAACCAACGGTCGGAGTTGCCCGCCCCTTGGGGGGGCCGATACAGTGATTTCGGGGCCGGCGAGCGCCCCGTGAGGATGCCATGAGCAACATTCCCAGGCGACGCTTTCTAGAGGCCGGGTCCCTCGGACTCGGCGCCGGGTTTCTGGCGCCCATTGCCACCGCCGGAGGCTCCGGCTACACCCCATCGCTGGCGACGGACTCCACCCGGGTGCGGATGACGGGGGACGGGCTCGGGCTGACACCGGCTGAGCAGGCGCGCCTGCTGGCGCGCATGGCGGAAGAGGGCCGAATCGAGCGTGATTCCTATTCGAACGGCGGCGTCGTCGAGGTGCTCGAGGAGCAGTTCGCCCGGGTTCTCGGCAAGGAGCGAGCGGTCTTCATGCCGACCGGAACGCTGGCCAATCACCTCGCCGTGCGCACCCTCGCGGGTCCCGGCGGCGGCCGCGCGATCCTTCAGGCCGAAGCCCATCTCTACAACGACTCCGGCGACTGCGTCCAGACGCTGAGCGCCATCCCGCTGATCCCCCTCGCCCCGGGAAGCGCCACCTTCACCCTCGAGCAGGTCAAGGAAATCGTGGAACGCACCCGAGGCGGGCGGGTTTCGCGGCCGGTCGCCGTGATCTCGATCGAGACGCCGGTTAGGCGGCGCTCCGGCGAGACGTTCGATCAGGCGGAACTCGATCGCATCACCGCCTACGCCCGGGAGGAAGGCATCCGGCTGCACCTCGACGGCGCCCGCCTTTTCCTCCAGGGCGCCTACACCGGCACGGATGTGGCCACCTTGTCCCGCCCGTTCGACACCGTGTACGTATCGCTCTACAAGTACTTCAACGCGGCCTCCGGCGCCATCCTCGCCGGCCCTGCGGCGCTCCTCGACGACATGTTCCATGCCCGCCGGATGTTCGGCAGCGGACTCCCCGCCGCCTGGCCCTTTGCGGCCGTCGCCCTCAATTTCCTCCCGGGATTCATCGACCGCTTCACGGCGGCGGTGCGGACCTCGGAGTCCCTCATCACGGAGCTCGGCCGTCACGACGCTTTCCGCATCGAGCGGATGACCGGCGGCACGAACCTGTTTCGCCTGCGGGTGAGCGGGGTCGATGCCGAAGCGTTCCGGCACCGGCTTCGCGAGCAGGAAGTCGACCTCGGAGGCGTCCGGGCGGACGGCAGTTTCACGGTCGGGGTAAACGAGACCTGGAACCGCGCCACCCCGGACGCGCTGGCCGCGAGGTTCCGCGCCGCGCTGGCCTGACCCACGCCGGCGCACACGTGCAGAGACCGCGAGACAGAACTGAACGATTCCACCTCCACCGCACTCAGCGGCTGGGCAGCATCATTCCGCCAGCGCGGACGACCCGAATGATGCCGGCCTCCTTCAGTTTCTGTCGAATCCTCTCGACATCAGCCGTGTCGATCCAACCTTGAAAGTGCTTCCACCCCACACTCCTGTTCACGGGGATTTCGCAGTAGATGTCTTCGGCCCGACGCTGATCTTCTACGTCGAGTCCGAGCGCGGAAAAGTCCACTTCGGGGCGCTCCCCAAGGAAGGGATTCGCCTGTAGCCAGCGCCGAAGCCTCCTGAGCGCATTCTTGTCCTGGCCAGCAACAAAGTCATGTAGGAACTCCGGCTCGGGACTCCACCGGGTGGCCGGGACGATCTCCTCCCAAGTCGCATAGTCGTCCGGCTGGCGTGCCAGTATGAACCCGACGCCTGTCCTAGTGGCCTCGCGACTGATGCGCCCCACGAGTCCGGGATCGGGCTCGCCCCGTGACTTCGGATGGTGACAAAGCAAGTAGGCGTGAGTTGCGTGTGTCCGGTGCGAGAGGGCTTCGTAGAGCCCCGTGATATCCAACTCGGGCTTTACCTCGAAGGTCACGACATCAAGGAACTTTCCGGGAAGGAAACGTAACGTCTTCCCGCCGATCAGGGTGATGTCCGGAGCAGCCCACCGGCCCCCGCGCTTGGCACCGTGAGTTGCAAGAACCTCGCAGAAGCGATCCGGTTCGTCGTAGTCGTGCGGCCATTCGTCCGCCCATCGGGTTGCAATCTCTGCTCTCATATGAGGATAGAGGGAGTGCTCGTTCGAATACTCGCAGGGTCTCCTCCATACGGGCCTAGCTGCTCCTCGGTCCGTAGATACCAGTCCGCCATCCTTCAAGACGGTGATGTGGTCCGCAACACTTGCCCGCTCGGATTCAGGCATTTCGAGGGTGATTTGGTGCTGGGTCGTCCTCGTCCCGTCGAGCGGCACCAGCGAATAGACGCGTCGAACAGCTTCCTCATGTTCAGGCTCAATTGCACCCTGCTGAACGAGCTGACCATAGGTCTCCTCGGTGGGCTTTCTCATGTCGTGGTCCTCTCGGTGCATTTCATATTCCCGTTCAATGGATGCTTCCTCTTGAATGGAACGATGGGTTCAGACTTGCTCCGAAGAGCATCGGCGCGTGAATCTACCTGACGTCACCGCAAATGGGAACCCTGCTGACGCGTTAGCTGGGCGCGTCGTGCGGTGCGATTGGTCCGCGCATGTGACCGTGCCCCCGGCAGGCCCCTCGCACTATCCCCGCCCCGTTCCGGATAGCCACTTCCTTATCCGGTCGTTCAGCTTGGAGGTGTGGACGCGCATGGCAACGTCTTCAATACCGCCAATGTCCAACGTGATCGCGTTGTTCCCCTCGGTGTTCGTGTCAATGGCGAATCGATACTCCTTTTCTGACGAGTACCTGGAGTGTTTGTGGAACGCCCCGTCAATCTCGTCGGAGAACCTCCCCGCATCCAGTGTCGTCGGGTCAACGTAACGAATCGCCCGGCGCCACACGGAGTACTTCTCCCGCTTGGCGGCGGTTTCAATCCGCCTCACGAATTCTCCGGGATTGGTGATCAAGACAGCGTACGGCCCAAACTTGGAGTACTCCTCAGGGACCGCCAACTCTCCTAGGGACAGCGCCTGATCAGGTTCGAACAGCGCCGCATACATGCAAAGCACATTGAGGTTGTTGATTCGGCCAACTTCCATGGAACCCGGGCCATGAATCGCTATCGAGCTCTCCCTCTGATCTCTTGGCACAAGGAGAACCTTAGGCATGCCATCGTCCTGGAAAGGGAATACTCCTTCTTCGCTATCCGCGCGCGGATCGTTCTCGAGACGCATTTTCCTGAAGCAAGTCAGGCGGTTTGCATGCAATTCGCCACGCAGGAATTGGTCCGCATACCTACCCTCCGTAAACACTCTGACCAAGAAGAGAATCCGGCGTTGCCCCCTCATTTGTTCGTTACTCTCCCCTTCGGTCAGCCAGCCCTCGCCGGCATTCCGACGGAGGGCAACGACTGCCGGGGCAAACGCGGAACGCCGCTAAAACGCCCAAGCACCACCCCACACGACCTGGCCATCGATTCCGATAGGGCGCCCAACTGGCGGGTTCGGAATAGTCGTTCGCTGCCTAAACCACGCGTGACCGGTTACCGCGAGGCG
>MPMW01000161.1 GCA_002238705.1 Acidobacteria bacterium bin61
TCTCCGCTTCGTGATCGAGAGAGAGGTAGCGCTCGACGGCCGCGACCAGGCCCATGATCTCTTCCTTGCCGACCTTCATGCCGCGGCCGATGCCGCCGAACGGGCTGATCGCCTTGCGCGCCGCCCGAATCAGGTCCGGACGCCCGAGCAGTAGCCCGGTGGCTTGTGGGCCCCGGAGCCCCTTGCCGCCCGAGAAGGCCACCATGTCGAAGCCCTCTTCGACGTAGGTGTGCAGCCGTTCGGGCGGCGGGATGTCCGCCGCGGCGTCGTTCATCGTGGGCACGCCGTGCGCCCGCGCGACCTCGACCCACTCGGCGCGGCCGATCTGGCCTCGCGGGTCGGCGAAGTTGAGAAAGAACATCATGGCCGTCCGTTCGCTGATCGCCGCCTCGAGTTCCTCCCGAGTGTCCACCCAGACGATCTTTGCCCCCACGAGCTCCATCTGCGCCTGGTATCCGGTGTTGTGGGCGCGCTGCTGGATGACCTCGTTCTTCATCCCGGTAGTGTCCGGGAGCGTCCGCAGCTCGTCGTCGTCGTCGCCGGCGATTGCCGCTGCGGTCCCGCAGGTCATGGCGGACGCGGCTCCGGCCGAGATCATGGCCGCCGGCACCCCGATCAGCCGGGCGATGTGGTCGCCCGCGCGTTCCTGAAGTTCGGGCAGGGGCACGAAGTTGCGCGACGCCGCGACCATGGCGTCCGTGACTTCGGGCGGCATGATGGATCCCCCGAGGACCGTCACGGTGCCGACGGCGTTGATCACGGGCTGGATCCCCAGCCTTAGGTACACCTCCTCCGGGTCCGGAGCCGCGCCAGGTGCGGGTGCGGACTCGCAGCCCGCGGCTCCGAGTACGGCGGCGGAGGCGCCGCCCTGTAGCACGCGTCGCCGGGTCATCTTCAATGGCATGGTTGGTCCTCCCGCTTACGAGCGCTGCCGGTGCAGGATGCCATCCCAGCGCGGCTCGCCCTGCCGCTCGTAGTCGAACGGCAACTCCCGCCAGTCCTGGCGCGTCCGGCCGTTCGGGTCCCAGACCAGCCGGCCGTCCTTGAAGGTCATCTCGCACACCAGCTTCTCGGTCCCGTCGTGGCGCGCGCCGAAGCTGTCCACGTAGCCGAACTCCCCCGTTTCCTTCCTGAGCACCGCGATGTCCGCGGTTGCGCCGACCGACAGGTGGCCCAGCTCCTCGCGGAGGATCTGCCGGGCGGGATTCCAGGTGGACTGCCGGATCACGTCGTCCAGCGATTCGCCGAGGGCCAGGAACTTGCTCATCGTGGTGATCTGGCTCTCCATGCCGGCGTTCATGGACGCGAAGTGGAGGTCCGTCGAGATCGAGTCCGGCGGGAAACCGGCTTCGAGGCACTTCGCCGCCACGCTCCACTTGAAGCTGCCGGCGCCGTGGCCCACGTCGAAGGTGACGCCCCGTTCGCGGCCGGCGAAGAGGCCGGGATTGGGCGTCCCGTCCTCGAGCAGCTCCCGGCGATTGCCGGCGAAGCAGTGGGTGTAGATGTCGCCGGGGCGGAGCTTCTCGCCCAGCAGCGTCTCGATCGGGCGCTCCGGAAGACTGGCTCCAAAGTCCACCATGACCGGGATTCCGACCGCCTCGCCGGCGCGAACCGCCTCCTCCACCGGATACCAATCCGGTCCCGCGTAGTGGGCCGTCTTCACCCCGACGATGACCTCGGAGTGCTCCCGGGCGAGCGCGGTGGTCGGCGCCGCTTCCATATCGGCGAGGTCCTGTTCGATGTCGCCGCCCCGCATCCCGTGGCCGACGATGTTGGCCAGCGCGAGCACGCGCGTGCGGCTCCGGCTGATGACCGTTTCCCGGAAGGTCTCGAAATTCCTCCAGCCCGCGCATCCGGCATCGAGAACAGTCGTGACGCCCGAGCGGAACGTGTGGGCGTCCGGGTAGAGGCTGTTGTCGCCGGCGTACGACCCCCGTTCGTTCGTACCCGCGAAGACGTGGACGTGCAGGTCGATCAGCCCGGGCGTCACGTAGAGGCCGTGGCACTCCACGACCTTGAAGGCCCGTCCCGGGTCGATGGCCTCCTCGACCGCCGCCACCTTGCCGTCGTGGACGGCGACGTCGCGGACCACGCTCAGCCCGTTCCGGGGATCGATCAGATGCCCGCCTTTGAGCAGCAGGTCGTACTCGGGTTCGCTGGCCGAGCGGGCGGAGCAGGCAACCGTGAACGCGGCGGCGCCAGCCAGCAACTCCCGCCGCGAGAGCCCTTTCTTCCGTTCAATCATCGGATTGCCTCCCATAGCCAAAACACTTCCCTGCGGCCGGAGCGTAGGCCCTGATCCGCCACGGGCGCAACCCGCAGCCGCCACGGGTGGCGGCCACCAAGTATCCTCGACACCGGAATCGGATCACTGGGAGCGGCTGTATGAGCGAATCCGCATTCAAGATCGTCGGGGTGGATCTCGCGGCGGCTCCGGAGAACACCGCTTACTGCGTGATCTGCGTGGAAGGAGGCAATGCGTGTGTTCACAAGCCGGAGTCGGGTGCGACGGATGAGAAATTGCTGGAGGTCTTCTCAGAGCGTGGTGTCGCACGGATCGGGTTTGACGCGCCGTTTGGATGGCCGCACCCCTTCGTTTCGGCCCTACGTTCACATGCCCGGCACAATGTCTGGCCACGTGATAGGCGACGCAAAGATCGGCACTTCGCCGATCTCACGCTTCGTGCAACTGACGTTCACGTCGAGGAGAGCGTGGACAACGTCACTCCGCTCAGCGTATCGGCTAGTTGGATCGCAGTTGTTGCGATGCGGGCGGCCTTGCTGTTGAGCCGTGCCCCCGAATCACTGGAAGTGGACCGCTCCGGAGTGAATGGAAATTTCGTGGAGGTCTATCCCGCTGCGGCACTCGCGGCGTGGTTCAACAAGGGCGGTGCAGACTGGTCCACGGGCTACAAAGGCGAGGCGCCGAGTCACCGCGAGAAGCGACATGACATCGTGCGGAAGCTGGTTGGTGCCACGAAGCCCGGCCTCGCCCTTGGCGACGCAACGGATCCACTCGACTCCGGTTCCGTTGACATCCGGGACAAGACGAAGGACCGTCGCGAAACAGTGGCGCGGCTGATCCAGAGCGATGACGCACTCGACGCATTGATCTCCGCGCTCGTGACGCTCATGGCGGAAGTGGATCGGCGGACGGGACACCCGAAGCACGACCCCCTGATCGAATCTGTGCCGCCAGCGCGTCAGGCCTTGGCGGAGATAGAGGGCTGGATCGCTCTGCCAACCGACGGTTCTTTGGAACGATTGCCTTGCCGCCTAGAGAGTCTGGCGAGCGATGGCGACACCGGGCCCGAAGGGCGACGCTAAGCGCTACTCCCGCCAGGCGTACGGCGGCCTTCGCCGCTACGCGAAGCATCGGCTCTCGTCCCGGCCAAGCCGGAGCGATCAGTGCGTTGTGTTGGAGGAGCGAGCCCGCTCATGGTTCAGGCTGCCAATCCGGAGTCATGGCCCAAATGGCCTCCTTGGCGCCGCGACAGTCGTAGATCTCGTAACGATCCCGTGGACGGATGAGGTTCAGGTAGGCGCCGGGCTTTTCGGGCCAGGGCTGAGTGGCATTGGCACGCCAGAACACGCCGTAGCGGAGTCCGTCTGTGACGATGATGCGCAAAACGCGCTCGCGCTCGGCGTACCCCTTGGCTTGTGCCGCTGTCCACGACAGCAAGGATTCATGCACTGCCTTCGCTTCGACAACCGCGACCACCTCAGCGTCACGACGCGGAGCTGAACGATCATCTGATTCGACGAAGTCCGAAAGCAGAGCCACGTCGATGTTGTGAAACTCCAAGGCGATTCTGCGGGGTGTCCAACCGAGGCTTCGCAGGAACGGCACGACCAAGTGCGCAACGGTTTCGTTTTCCGAAGGGCGCTCGTTCCACCACTGGTGATACCACTTTGCCAACTCCATGAACTCCCGGTCCGGATCCAGCAAATCGCGAATCAAGTCACCTCTGAACCCGCGATTGAACAGACAATCAGCTACATCGATGAGGCGGACGGGAGAGCCCGCCTTCGGAAGTTGGGCGTAATTGGCCGGTTCTCGTTCCGTTTTCAATTCCGCCACCTTTTTCGCCACCCATTTTCTGACCTCCTCTTTCCAAAGGCGGCTCGTGGTCTTGCGGGTGAGAGGCCGTCCGTCAAACTTGCCGTCCTCGTCGTTCGTTTCGCCCTTCCAGACCCACGAAACCCGACGCGCGTGGCCAAGCGTCCAGCCATCGAGGTCGCCGAAGGCCCCATCCTCGCCCAGTTCGACGTACTCACCGAGAATCCCAACGCCGCACACACGGTTGACACCCACCTTGAGCACGACGACTTCGCCTTGCTTCATCTCTTGCCTGAGAGTCTGGGGTCCTACTCCCGAGAGGATCAAGTCGTACTTCAGACAAAGCTCGGTATGGTCATGCTGCGGATCGCCGGCTGCGTGTTGCCAGATCGTTTTGCTCTCGAGATGCATGTCCGTGCGCTCCTCGCAGAATCGCTACTCGCGCCAGGGATAGGTGGGCCGCTGCCGGTGCCAGTCGGTTCCCTGCTGGAACGCCATTCCGAAATCCAGAACTGCCTGGTCGTCCATGGGC
>MPMW01000162.1 GCA_002238705.1 Acidobacteria bacterium bin61
GGTGGCCGAGTTCCCCACGGCTACCGACCGCGAGGTGGAAGCCGCCCTTTCGCGCGCGGACACGGCGTTCCGGGCCTGGCGGCAGTCCGCCTTCGCCGAACGATGCGCGGTCAACGAGCGGCTGGCGGATCTCCTGGAGGCTCAGGCCGACGACCTGGCGGCGCTCATGGCGCTGGAGATGGGAAAGCCGCTCGCCCAGGGAGTCGCCGAAGCGCAGAAATGCGCCTGGGTCGCCCGGCACTACGCCGAGACCGCGGCGGAGTCGCTTCGGCCGCGCCACTACCCGTCCGACGGCAGCGACGCCTACGTGCGCTACGACCCCATTGGGCCGATCCTGGCGGTGATGCCCTGGAACTTCCCCCTCTGGCAGGTCATCCGCGTTTCGGCGCCCAATTTCGTCACCGGCAACCCGATGGTGCTGAAGCACGCGCCGTCGGTGCCCCAGTGCGCGCTTCGCATCGTCGAGCTGTACCGCGAGGCGGGAGCTCCGGCGGGGCTCATCCAGAATCTCTTCCTCACGAATGAGCAGGCCGCTTCCTGCATCGCCGACCGCCGGATCCGGGGCGTCACGCTGACCGGCAGTTCCCGCGCCGGCAGCGAGGTCGCCGCGGTCGCGGGCCGCCACCTCAAGCCGATGGTCGCCGAGCTGGGTGGCAGCGATCCCTTCATCGTGTTCGAGGACTGCGACGTGGAGGAGGCCGCCGCCGCGGGCGCGGGAGCGCGGCTCATCAACTCGGGCCAGAGCTGCATTGCCGCCAAACGCTTCCTCGTGCAGCGCACCGTGCTGGATGCGTTTCTTTCGGTGTTCGAGGCGAAGTTCCGGGAAACGGCGGTGGGAGATCCGCTGGCGCCGGAGACCGCCGTCGGCCCGCTGGCCCGGGAAGACCTCCGGGACCGTCTCGAGGAGCAGGTGGCGCGCTCGCTCGGCGCCGGCACCGAACTCCTCTTCCGCGGGACGGCGCCGGAACGCGGGTTTTTCTCGGCTGCGGGGATCCTGGCGGCGCCGCCCGCGAAGGCCCCCGCCGCCCATGAGGAGCTCTTCGGCCCCGTGGCTACGGTGGTTCCCTTCGGCGACGAGGCCGAGGCGGTGGAGATCGCCAACCGGACGAACTACGGGCTCGGATCGTCCCTGTGGACCTCGAGTGCGCGGCGGGCGGAGCGGCTCGTGCCGCAGATCGAATCCGGAGCGGTGTTCGTGAACGGGATCACCAAGTCGGATCCCCGGGTCCCCTTCGGCGGCACGAAGGACAGCGGCTTCGGCCGCGAACTGGGCCCCGACGGGCTCATCGAGTTCACGAACCGGAAGACCGTCTGGATCCGCTGACTCAGGCCGCTGGCCACCGCCAGTGACGGCGCGCTGAGAGCCGGCGAGTCGCAGCGCCGCGCCGGGGAGGGGATTTCCCCTCCCCGCCGGAAAGGGTGGAGGGAATCGCGCAGCGATTCACGCCACCTTCCCGTGGAGGAAGCGCCTCGTAACCCAGCGGCCACAGAGGTGCCGTTCGTTGATTCGCCGGAGCGCTTCCTCCACGGGAAGCTCTACATAGGCCAGGCCTCCTGGCGCCAGGCCATGTCCCAGAACATCCACTCGTAGCGGGAGCTCATGGCGAAGTGGTGCGCCATGGCGCGCCGGGCGTCCGGGCCGAGACCCTCGGCGACGTCATCCGTGAGCTGCACCACCCGCTGGACGACCGCCTCGTACTCCTCGCTGCCGTAGCTCTCGATCCAGCGGCGGAAGAGCGGGTCCGGCGAGGAAGGACGCTTGAGCAGTTCCTTGCCGACTTCGGCGTAGATCCAGTAGCAGGGCAGGACCGCGGCGAGTCCTTCGTGGAAGGGCTGCGAATGGACCTGCGCCAGGAAATAGCTCGTGTAGGCACGGTTCGTGGGGGCCGGTTGGCGGGCGAAGAGATCCTCCCGGGAGCCGCCCAGTTCGGTGAGGAACTGGCCGAGCTGGTCCCGCTCCGCCTCGATCGTCGCCACCGCATCGCCGCAAAGCGCCGCCGTGATGTCCGGGTGCGGCGCCTTGCCCCCGAGAATGGCGACCGCCCGCGCGAACTCGTGGAGGTAGAGCGCATCCTCGATCACGTAGAAACGGAAGACCTGCCGGTCGAGGGTGCCGTCCGCGAGCCCGTCAAGAAACGGGTGGCGGAGGATCTCCGCGTAGATCGGCTCGATTCCGGCCCAGAGCCGGGCAGTGAAACGGTCTTCCGGTGGTGCGGTCATGACGGCGGAATGCTAGTTGAGGCTCACCCGAACACTACCGGCACCCAGAAGACCGCGAACAGGCTGGTCAGAACGGCGCCGATCAGGTTCACGCCGATGCCGGCGCGCACCATCTGGGGAATGGTGAAGTGGCCGGTGCCGAACACGATGGCGTTCGGCGGGGTGGCGGCGGGGAGCATGAAGGCGCAGGAGGCCGCGACGGTGACCGGAACCAGCAGCGTGAGCGGCGGGATTCCGGCGCCGGTGGCGACCGCCGCCAGGATGGGGACCATCATCGCGGTGGAGGCCAGGTTCGAGGCGAGTTCGGTCAGCAGGATGATGAAGACCACGACCATGATCACGAAGAGCGGCAGCGGCAGCGCCGAAGCGCCGGCGAGGCGGTCGCCGAGGAACTGGGAGAGGCCGCTCACGTCCAGACCGTTCGCGAGCGAGAAACCCCCGCCGATCAGGATCAGCACGTCCCAGGGGATCTTCACGCCCCACTCCCAGTTGAGGATGCGCTCCCCGGACCCGTTGCCGGCCGGAACCAGGAAACACAGGACCGTCGCCGCCATGGCGATCGTGGAGTCGGTGATCAGGCCGCCGGTCGGCAGAAACGCGGTCCAGACCGGGCGAAACATCCAGAGCAGGGCGGTGCCGCCGAAGAGGATGGACAGCCTCTTCTCCGGAGTCGAGAGCGGGCCGAGCTCCCGGTAGGCGGCGCGCACCGGTTCCTGCCCGCCCGGGATGTCCTTGATGCGGATCGGGAAAGCGACCTTGGTGAGCCAGAGCCAGGTCAGGGGGAGGAACAGGAGCGTCAGCGGCATCGCGAAGGCGAGCCAGCGCACGAAGGTGATCTGGATGCCCAGTTGTTCGCCGAGGAAACCGGCGAGGAACACGTTCGGGGGCGTTCCGATGAGGGTGGAAAAGCCGCCGATGGAGGCGCCGTAGGCGCAGCCCAGCATCAGGCAGACCGCGAAGGGGAAGTCCCCGGGGGCGGGGCGCCGCTTTCCGTGTACCGCGCCCGAGATCTCCGCGATTACCGCCACCCCGATCGGCATCATCATCGCGGTGGTGGCCGTGTTGGAGACCCACATGGACAAGAACGCGGACGCCACCATGAACCCGAGCACCAGCCGGGGTGGCGAGCTGCCCATCGACATCACCGTCCTGAGGGCGATCCGGCGATGCAGGTTCCAGCGCTGCATCGCCTGGGCGATCATGAATCCGCCGAGGAACAGGTAGACGAGGTGGTTCGCGTACGGCGCGGCCGCGCCCGCTGCGTTCGTGATCCCGAACACCGGCAACAGGACCAGGGGCAGCAGTGAGGTAACCGCCAGCGGCGCCGCTTCGGTCACCCACCAGGTGGCCATGATCGCCGCCACCGCCAGCATCCGGCGCGCTTCGTCGGGGATGCCGGGAATCGGGACGACGCTGATCCCGACCAGCAGGGCCAGCCCCAGGATCAGGCCGATCCGCTCGCGTTTCATCCGCGCATACCTGGCGCCCGACAGATGCCGGACTCCGCGTTGAGTTCCCCGGTAATCACCGCCGCGGAAGGGTAAGCGAACGGGGGCCGTTGGCCGTCCGACCCGCATGATGGAGAAGCGCGGCGCCCGGCGTGGGCGGCCGAAATTTAGATATCGACCTAAACGACTCTAAATTTCAGGCAGTCGAGCTGGCGAGTTCCCGGCGGATGAACTGCCCGAACAGCGGCACGGCGAAGGCGTAGCACGCCCGGCGATCCTTGAAGATCAAACCCTTGCGTTCGAGCGCGGCCAGCATCTGAACGATATGGCTCCCACTGAAGGGTTTGTCGAGATGCGTCCGCGAAAGGAATTCGACATCCTTGACCGCGAACTCGGTGTCGGGACTCTCCAGGCGCGCAATCAGACCCAGCAGGTCCCGCTGACGATCAGAGCACCGGGCCCACCGGCCGGCGAAGAAATCGGAATCCAGCTTCCTTTCAATCTCAGGGACCGGAACGAACGGCGTTTCCCCGGCACTGACTTGCTGGATGGCTGTGTCGTACACCTCCTTGCAGATGAACTGCAGGAAGTACGGATAGCCCCCGGATCTCTTCACAATCTCCTTGACCGAATCGTCGCTCAGCTGAAGGGGACAGGCTGCGTCAGCGATCGGCTTTCGGATCGCCTCCTCACTTTCCTCAGCGCTAAGGCGGTCGACGAAACAGACACGGAACATCCGCTCGGCGTACGTTCGTGAGTCGACGAGTTTTCTCAGCAGGTTGGGTAGCCCTGCGAAGACCAACATCAGCGGCAGTCCCTGGCGCTGGAGCGACTGGAACGTGTCCAACAGGAGCGCGGTCGGG
>MPMW01000163.1 GCA_002238705.1 Acidobacteria bacterium bin61
AACACGAAGACGGCGGTAGCGCGGGGAGCGGGGCCGACGGCGGTGCTGAACCGGTCCTACGAGGCGTATGCGCGGATGTGCGGTTTCGGGGTGGATGCCTGTCGGGCGGGGAAGGGTTCGGACAAGGATCAGGCATCAGACTGCGCCTCTGCTGGACGGTTCACAGGGACCTCTTGGAACCGTCGCCGGGTCGAGAGCTTGCGGCCCTGGCATTTGGCGGGCGGATGGTCGCCGGGCGTTTGGTAGAGGTATTTGGTCTCGGCGCCATAGGGGAGCGCGCGGAGCAGGCCGGCCCTGCGCCAGACGCGGACGGTATCGGGTGCGATTTGGAGCTGGGCGGCCATTTCGGTGCTGGTGAGCCAACCGAGGGCACGGAGGCGCTGGAAGCGGGATTTGAGGCCGTGGCTCTGGCAGATGGCGGTCAGCCGGCGCACGTGGAAGAGTTCCCCCATGCCGGAGCGGTGGCCGCGGGCGTTGAGGATGGAGGCGGCCTGCGCCTCGGCATGGAGGTCGAGGAGAGCGTCGATCTCGGCGACGACGGCGGCGGGCGTGCGGCGCTGTTCCCAGGCGGGGCGTTCGGGGGAGACGGTCAGCAGGCGGGTGGCGCCGCCGCGGAGCCGGACTCCCAGCGAGATGTTGTGGTTGCGGGTCAGGGTCACGTCCTCGAGGAGCAGGCGCGCCATGCGCTTGCGCTCGCGGTCGGGGGTTTTGGGGTCGTTCCAAAGGCGTGGGAAGTCGGCGGCGAGTTGACGGATTTTTCGGCGCTGGGCTTCGTCGAGGCGGCGACGGTCGGCGGCGCGACGGCGCTCGAGATCTTCCAGGGCGTCGCGCTCCTCGGCGAGCCTGGCGTTCCAGTCAGCCTCGAGGGCGGCGGCCACCAGGCGGTTGTCCGGGTCGGCGCGCAGGAACCGTCGGCGGGCGAGGGCGGCCTCCTCGGTGGCGCGCTGCGCCCGGCGGGCACGCAGGGCGTCGGCTTCGTCGGCGCGGGCCGCGAGTTCATCCTGGATCCGAACCGCGGTTTCGAGGGTCAGCGGGGAGACGAGTTCGACCAGCAGATCCCCGACGGCCCGATCGATGCCCGCGCCGGGGATCGCCTGGCAGGGAGCAGCGGCGGTCTCGATAGCTTTCCGCTGGCACATGTAATCGGGCAGGAGCCGGCCGCGGCGGGCGTGGTAGCGCACGGTCATGCGCTGGCCACAGACGCCGCAGATGGCGAGGCCTTGCAGCAGCGCCGATCCCTCGCGCGGCGGCCCCCGGCGGTCGGCGCCGAACGCCGCCGCGCGATCCAGCAGCAGCCGCTGGTTGGCCTGGAACCGCTCCCAGGAGATGTAGCCGGGGTGGGCGTCGATGAGCAGAACATCCCACTCGGCGCGGGGCCGGCGCCGGGACTCGACGCCTCCGCCGGGGAGCCGTCGCTGCCGGGTGCGGCCGAAGGCGAAGGCGCCGGCGTAGCGCGGACTGTGCAGCGCCCGCAGCACGCGGCTGCGCTCCAGCGGCTCCCAGACCAGCTCGCCCCGGCGCGGCCCCGTACGGGGGCGGCGGGGGAAGAGCAGACCCTGCTCGCGGAAGCGCCGCACCACCGCGCCGGCGGAGCCCGAACGCTCGAAGGCGTCGAACAGGAACCGGAGGCTCTCCTGGACCTGGGTATCCGGGTCGAGTACGACGCGGTCCCGCGGGTCGTAGGTCAGTCCCACCGGGAGTCCGATCCGCAACTCGCCGCGCCGCGCCCGGTTCAGGATGCCGCCCCGCAGTCGGGCGCGCAGCAGGTGGAGTTCCGCCTCGCTCATCGTCCCCTTGAGCCCGAGAAGCAGCCGATCGTTGAAGTCGCCGGGACTGTAGACGCCGTCCTCGTCGAGGATCAGGGTGTCGGTCAGGGCGCACAACTCCAGCAGGCGGTGCCAGTCGGCGCTGTTGCGCGCCAGCCGCGAGACCTCAAGTCCGAGGACAATGCCTGCGCGCCCCATTCCGACCTCGGCGACCAGGCGCCGGAAGCCCTCCCGGTCGGCAGAGGCGCCGGACTGGCCGAGATCGGAGTCGATGACGACGACCCGGTCGGGCGGCCAGCCGAGAGCGACCGCGCGCTCTTGCAGCGCGTACTGGCGGCGCGTGCTTTCGGCGTTCTCGAACACCTGGCGCAAGGTGGACTGACGTACATAGAGGAACGCGGGGCGGCGGAGATGGGCGGCGGTGACCTTCTGAGGCAACGGGTTCACGCGGCCTCTCCCGGAAGGTGCGCCCGGATCATGTCCAGCAACACCTCGACGGCTGGCGGCGCGGGAGCCGACAGTCGGAGTGGCAGGCGGCGGCGAGGAGGAGTGGGGTCCGCCGCGCGCGTTGGTTCGGACAGTGTCCCGAGCCAGGCCGCGAGTCCCTGGAGCGTCAGCGCCGCCGGCCCCTGCCGCACCTCGGTCCGAACTGCCAGGGCCCTCTCACGCAGCCGCTCGTAGATGGCGGCGTGCGCCGCCGCCGCGCCCTGGACCGCGATCCGCCGCCCAGCGGCGATCAGCGCCGTTTTTTTTCGGGCTGCGCCAACGCCCGTTCGATGCTGCGCCGATGCACCGACAGCCCGAACCGTTCGCGCGCCAGCCCGCTCAGCTCTCCCGAGGTCAGGGCCGGGTTCTCCGAGAGCGCAGTACGCAGCGCCGCCACCACCTCTCCGGTGAGCTTGTGGGGCCCGCGCGGCCCCGGCCGATGCGGCAGCAGGGCCGGCAGGCCCCCCTCCTCCCAGGCGTGCAGCGCCCGATAGAACGACACCCGCGAGAGCCCGAAGCGCGCCGCGCTGGCGCTGACGCTCATCCCGTCCACCCGCGCCCGCCGCAGCATCTCGTATTTGACCTGGGTCAGGTCGCGGGGGTCGAAGAAGGGATTCGACCGGAACAGCTCGTCGCGGACCCGCTCCGGGCGGGGGTGCAGGCAACCGTTCCGGCGCAGGATGGCTTCCTTGGGATCGGGTCGGGCTGGGGGCATCGGGCCTCCTATGTGTAAACTGTATTATGACCACTACAGAACCTCTGTCAACCCTCTCAGGACTGTAATGCCCCGATATATCAACGCATACGGTGTATCACTCAGGACATCATCACCGTAACGATCAACCGAGTGGGCAAAATCAAGTTTACTCATGCGGCGTAATCCGCTTGACACTTGCCCCCCCACCGGAACACTCCACCCGGACTCCCCCTCCCGCCGCGATCCCGGCCAAAAGTTCCGCCAGCGCCAGCAGATCCTCCGGCCGGAACGCCGAGCGGCCCCCCGACCGCGCAACGAACGCATCTTCCTCCGCCTCGCTGGTCCACGCCGTCGGCAGCGAACGCACCCGATCGCTCCCATCCACCCACCACACCCGGTCCGCACCCCAACAACGCCGCCGCTCGATCAACTCGAACTCCCGGCCCCGCAGCGGGTGGAACGGATGGATTACCCGAAAAGTTCGTGCTACATCGACCGCATCAGGTGCGTTTCCAGACTTTCTCCAAACGCAACGATGAACGCCGCATCGCGCCAGTTCTCCCGGTGGGGGGGCGGTTCAGCCGGGATGGATCGCACGTCGAACGCCGCGCGGGTTTTGCCACAGGCTGCCAGCTCTTCAGACGGACCGGCTATTCGATTCGGTACCGCAGCGGAAAGACTTCCCCGTCGCGATCCACGCTGAGTTCGATCTGGCTTGCCGTCTGAAACCGCTGCACGAGCACGGCCAGCGACTCCGCTCCCCGGACTTCCCTGCCGTTTACTGCCAGGAGCACGTCTCCGGGGACGAGCCCGGTTTCCCCAAGTACGGTGTCGGTGGGGAAGGCGACGAGTTCCAACCCGACCACCTCGTTCCCGAGTACTCGCGGAGCGACAACCGCGCTCGACAGGATTCGCGGAAGTTCTGATTGGAGCCGCAGCCGCACGTCGTCTCGGGAGAACGTTCGCTCTCCCGTGTCCCGGGGGACCGGAGACGCCGACGCACCGGCCGGCGAAGGTTCGGGCGGCGCAAATCCCGGCTCGGACCGAGGCTCGGGGATAGGCGTCGCCTCGACATCCGCCCCGGGATCGGAAGAGGACTCGCGGGGCTCCGGCGACGCCAGCCGGTCGGGAAGATCCAGTTCCAGTAACTGCCCGTTGGACGCCTTCAGTTCGACCCCGCCGGCAAGCACCCGCAGGACCGTGAAACCACGATGCGTTTCCCCGACCCGCAGCGCCAGCGGCCTTCCCTCGCCAAATCGCAGTAGCGCCACCCCGGCCTCCTGCTGCTTCACGACCCCGTAGAGCCGGATCGGCGTTGGTTCCTGGGTTCCGCCCCGATGGCTGGGGGCTGGCGCCGCCCCGGCCATACCGGCGGCCAGCAAGAAGACGCCGAGCCGAGGGCAATCCTTGATACGCATGGGGGATTCCGGAGTGTACGGCGCGCCGGAAGCGAACGCGTGGATGCGCCGGAGAGAGTCGTTGCGGCGACTGGCCTGCCGGCCGGCGGTGGGAAGCCCGGATGGC
>MPMW01000164.1 GCA_002238705.1 Acidobacteria bacterium bin61
CGAGGGTTCCAAGGAGCGTGCCCCCCGCCGGGGTGCAGACGTCGTGCTCCGGGTCGCCGTTGATGCGGATCGTGACCTCGCCGGTGGCCACCAGCCGTTTCCGCGCGTAGAGGAGCACCACCACGAGAGCGAGGATGACGCCGGTGAAGCCGGCGACCCCGAGGAGGACCGTGGTCACTGCGTTCCCGCCTAGAGCTGGATGCCGCCGAAGGCCATGAAGCCGATGGCCATCAGCCCGGTGAGCAGGAAGGTGATGCCGAGGCCGCGCAGCCCGGCCGGGATGTGGTGGTAGCGCAATCGCTCCCGGATCCCGGCGAGGGCGGCGATGGCGAGCAGCCAGCCGACCCCGGACCCGAAGCCGAACACCGCCGACTCGGGCAGGGTGAGTCCCCGCTCGACCATCAGCAGCGATGCCCCCAGGATCGCGCAGTTCACCGCGATGAGCGGCAGGAACACCCCGAGGGCGGCGTGGAGCGTCGGGAAGAACCGGTCGAGCGTCATCTCCACCACCTGGACGGTGGCCGCGATCGTCCCGATGAACGTCAGGAAGCGCAGGAAGGACAGGTCCTGACCCGAGAGCGAGGCGTGCGCCCAGCCGAGGGCGCCGGGCCGGAGCAGGTAGTCATTGATGGCGTGGTTCAGCGGGGTCGTCACGGTGAGGACGAAGACGACCGCCAGTCCCAGGCCGATGGCGGTGCTGACCCGCTTCGAGACCGCGAGGAACGAGCACATCCCGAGGAAGAAGGTCAGGGCCATGTTCTCCACGAAGATCGCCTTGACCGCGATGTTCAGGTAGTCCTGGAGCATCACTCCGCCTCGTTCTGCTCGGGCCGGAAGGTCCGCAGGATCCAGATCAGGAACCCGATGACGAAGAACGCGCCCGGCGACAGGCTCATCAGCCCGTTGGGAGTGAACCAGCCGCCCTCCGAAGCGAGCGGCAGCACCGGGATGCCCCAGAAGGTCCCGGCGCCGAGCACCTCGCGCGACGCCCCGACCACCAGCAGGATGGCCGCGTAGCCCATCCCGTTCCCGATCCCGTCGATGAGGCTCTTGAGCGGCGGGTTCTGCATCGCGAACGCCTCCGCGCGGCCCATGATGATGCAGTTCGTGATGATGAGGCCCACGAAGACGCTGAGCTGCTTCGAGATCTCATAGACGTACGCCTTCAGGATCTGGTCGGTGACGATGACCAGCGAGGCGATGATGGTGAGCTGGACGATGATCCGGATGTTGGTGGGGATCATGTTCCGGAGCAGGCTCACCGACAGGTTGGACAGCGCGATCACCGCGACCACGGCGACGCTCATCACCACCGACGTCTGCATCCCGGTGGTGACCGCGAGGGCCGAACAGATCCCGAGCACCTGGAGTGCGATCGGGTTGTTGTGGATGAGCGGATCCATCAGGACCCGCCGGGTCTCGCTCGCCATTTCCGCCTAGTCGCCCGCGTCCGCGCCCAGACGCTCCAGGAAGGGGCCGAATCCATTCTCGGCGAGCCAGAATCGCAGCAGGTTCGTGACCCCGCGGCTGGTCATGGTGGCGCCGGCGAGCCCGTCCACGCGGTGCGGGTCCTCGGCGACGGAACCGGCGGCCGCCCGCGCCACCTCGATGATCGGCTCGCCGGCAGACCCGAACACCCGGCGGCCCGGCCAGAGGGCCTTCCAGTTGGGGTTGTCCACCTCGCCGCCGAGGCCGGGAGTTTCCTTGTGTTCGTAGAAGGTGAGCCCGCGCACCGTGTCGAGGTCCGCCTCGAGGGCCAGGTACCCGTAGAGCACCGACCAGAGGCCCTGTCCCCGGACCGGAAGGACGACGGCGTCCAGGGCGCCGTCCGCCTCCACCAGGTAGACGACGGAACGTCTTTCCACCCGCCGAATCCGGGCCAGATTGTCGGGGGCCGCCCGCGACGAGTCCGTGATCCCGGCCTCCACCAGCGGGTCCACGGTCGCGGGATCCACGTCGGGAAGTTCCTCTCCGGTCTCGAGATCCACCACCACCGCCCGCACCGCGGCGAAGCGTTCGGCCATGTCGGCTTCGGAGAGTTCTTCGTCCGGGTTCGCGAGGCCGGCGGCAAAGAGGACGTTGCGCTGGCGCTCCCGCTCGGCGTTCGCCGCCTGGAGGTCCCGGAGGGCCACCGCCGAACCGGAGACCATCACCGCGCAGACCAGACAGACGGCCGCCGCAAACATCAGGATGTAGCGGGCGGTCGTCATGAAAAAAGCGGAAGAATGTTAGCCGTCGATTCCGCGCGCGGGCACGGGGAGGCCCGCGCACTTGATACACATTGTAGTGTTATGCATACTGTCTCTATGTATTCGGCGCATGCCACCCGTCCTGCCGGGCGGAACCGGGGATGAACATCGGCAAGGACCTCGTCGCGGCCTCCGCGACGCCTTTCGTACTCGCCATTCTCGCCGAGGGCGACAGCTACGGCTACGCGATCATCCGGCGGGTGGCCGAACTGTCCGGCGGCGAGCTCCGGTGGACCGACGGCATGCTCTATCCGGTGCTCCACCGCCTCGAACGGTTCGGCTACGTCGAAGCGCACTGGGCCACCGCCGAGACCGGACGCCGGCGCCGCTACTACCGCATCACGGGCGAAGGAAGAGCCCACCTGGCGGCGCAGCGGCGCCAGTGGCAGGTGGTGGACTCCGCGCTCAAGGGCATCTGGACGGAGATGCGGTTCGCCGCCGCCTAGCCGGCGAACGGACCCCGGCGGATGACCGAAATCACCGACGCGCTCGAAGCGCAGATCACCCGCTGGCGGGACTGGGTGCGCCGGCAGCCGGCGCTCCAACCGTCCGATGTGGACGAGCTCGAAGGTCACCTCCGCGACCAGATCGCGGCGCTCGTCGAATCCGGCCTCGCCGAAGACGAGGCGTTCCTGGTGGCGGTGAAGCGCATGGGCCGCCTCGATGCGGTGTCCCGTGAGTTCGCCCGCGAACATTCGAACCGGCTCTGGAAGCAGCTCGTGGTCGCTCCGGACGAGGACGCCGCCTCCGGCAGCGCGGGCCGTACCGAGATCCTCGTCGTCCTCGGCCTCGCCGTGGCGGCGGCGCTGGCGATCCAGCTTCCCCGGCTGTTCGGCCACCAGTTCGGCGAGGGCGCCTTCTACGCGCTGAACGCCAGCCTCTTCGTGCTGCCGCTGCTCACCGGGTACTTCGCCTGGAAGCGCGGTCTCGACCGCGCGCGCGGCGCCTGGCTCGCGGCCCCGTTCGCCGCCGCCGCGATCGCGGTGAACGCCCTCCCGTTCACGCCCGGCGGCCATACGGAAATGCTGGCGGCGCTCCACCTCCCGATCGCGCTCTGGCTGGCGGTGGGGTTCGCCTACGTCGGCGGGCGCTGGTGGGGGAACGTGGGCGGACGCATGGACTTCGTCCGCTTCTCCGGCGAGCTCTTCATCTACTTCGTGCTGATGGCCCTCGGCGGCGGGGTGCTCACCGCGTTCGCCATCATCTCCTTCGAGGCCATCGGGCTGGACGTCGAGGGGTCCGCCCAGATCTGGATCCTCCCCAGCGGGGCGATGGGCGCGCTGATCGTCGGCGCCTGGCTGGTGGAGAAGAAGCAGCGGGTCGTCGAGAACATGGCGCCCGTGCTCACCCGCATCTTCGCGCCGCTGTTCGCCGCCCTGCTGGTCGCGCTGCTCTATGCGATGGCGTGGACCGGGCGCGGCGTCAGCCTGGAGCGCGAGGTCCTGATCGGCTTCGACCTGCTGCTGGCGGTCGTGCTCGGGCTGCTGCTCTACGCCGTCTCGGCCCGCGACCCCCAGGCGTCCCCGGACTTCTTCGACGGAATCCTGCTGGTGCTGGTGGGGAGCGCGCTCATCGCCGACGGGGTGGCGCTGGCGGCCATCCTGACCCGCATCTCCGAGTTCGGCTTCAGCCCCAACCGGGTCGCGGCGCTCGGCGAGAACCTCGTCCTGTTCGCCAACCTCGCGTGGTCGGCCTGGCTCTACGCGCGCTTCGTCACCGGCCGCGGACCGTTCGCGGCGCTCGAGCGCTGGCAGACCGCGTACCTGCCGGTGTACGCGGTCTGGGCGGCGTTCGTGGTCCTCGTCTTCCCGCCGCTCTTCCGGTTCGCCTGAGGCGGGCGGCGCGGGTCAGGAGCCCGGGTCCGCGAGGCGGGAGAGAAAGTCGGGAACGCTCTCCGCGGTGGTGGCGGCGGAGACGATCTCCTCGGCGGAGACGCCGGCGAGCAGGCTGCGTTCGATCCGGGA
>MPMW01000165.1 GCA_002238705.1 Acidobacteria bacterium bin61
GCGGCGCTCATCGTTGCGTTTCGGGCGAAATACACCCGGTATTCGGACCCCGCAGTTGCGGAGCCGGAAGGGATGCGACCTGGTGTTCCCCGGACGTTCGGGGGAACGGGCGTTGAAGGACATGGCGCTGACGAACACGCTGTGGGCGGCGGGCGTGGGCGAGCGGGCAACGATTCACGGGTTCCGCTCGACGTTCAGCGACTGGAGCGCCGAGCAGGGGAACGCGCCGATGCCGGCGAAGGCCGCGCTGGCCCATACCGTCCAGGGCGTCGAAGGCGCCTATCGGCGGACCGACCTGTTCGACGAGCGACGACCGGTGATGGACGCCTGGGGGGAGTACGTCGGGGCGTGAGGCCGACCCCGGGGCGTCGTCCGCGCGGGAGAAGCGGGTGACGGTGCGGGTTGTGCGGCACCGGGTCTCGGCGGTGGGCGGTGGCAACCGAACGTGATGGCGAGGGACGGGCGCGGATCTTCTGCGGCGTCGGCTCCTGGGCAGATGCGAGTCTCCTGGAGGAAGCCTCCTCGCCGGCGGCCTGCCGCCGCTTACCAGCCGGGCGGCAGCCAAGCCTGGAAACCGAATTTCCGGATGGTGGCTTCGGCTGAGCTGGAGAGGGGGTATTCCCACCGCCGGAAGAAGTCCACGAGGTCGCGCTCGACCACCGCGCTGAACCGGATGGCGAAGCCATCGAGCGCGCCGCCGTAGGTCGCGCGCGGATAGGCCGGATCGTAGTAGCTGCGGAAGACCTGCTTCATCGGATCCCAGCCGAACTCGCTGATGAGCTGGCGGTACAAGAACAACCGGTGGCAAGCGTCGGCGGTGGACCACCGTAGGTTGGCCAACGCGGCATGGTCCACCGGCGCGGCGCAAGGGTGGGTCGTCACCTCGGTATAGACGTTGAAGTCGCCGCCGCCGAAGACGTAGTAGTTCAGGGTGTACATCGTGAACAGGTTGACCGCGACTTCGCCGATCTCCGGGTAGGTAGTAGTCCCACCATCGCCCCAGTCTTCGGTCTGCCAGTGGTGGCCCAACTCGTGGCCGAAGAGCCACCAGTCCACCCCATGCGTCCAAGGGGAGTATCCCGTGGGCGGTGGGATCCGATGCGGCTGCGGGCCCAGTTCGGGCAGCCTGGCCAGGTAGTCCCTCCCTGCCGGCGTGGCGGGCATCAGCACCCAATGTTCGCCGTGCAGCGGATAGTTGATTCTCAGCCAGCCGGCGTTGGCGTATCCCCACCCGACATGCGGATCGAAGATCCAGATGCTCTCGTACCCGCGCTGCACCGGTTCGCCAGCGAGTTCCGCGTGGTTTTGCTGAAAGCCGTCCCAGAACGCCGAGACCTCTCCTGGATCGGAGATGTCGTGCGCGTTCTCGGCCGAGATCACAAGACGGATTCCGCCCAGCTTTTGGATGATGGCCTGCGGCGCTCCCGCGTTCAGGTCCGCGCGCCACTCCGTCAAGTTCGGCTGGTCCGCCGTGTACACGGCCATCGGGATCGCCCCTTGGACGGTGACGGGAATCGTTCCCCGATAGGACTCCGGAACGACGAGGGCAAGAGAACCCCCATACGCGTTGGTGACCCCAATCTCGGTGGCGGTGACTGGGAAGACGCGGCGCACAGCCGGCGCGCGGCGCCACACCGGGTGCTCACCGGTGAAACGCAAGTCGTCGTGGTCCTGGCCTGCCTCGATCGCCAAGTCGCCGCTCGCGTGCGACGGGGGGACCGAGATGGTGACGAGGCCGCCGGGTGGCGCATAGAACCCGAGCGGTAAACGACGCTCGTCCCGTCGGGCATCAGCGGGGAATTCGCCCCAGGTGGCATCCACCACGACGGACCCGCGCACGCGGCGGGCGCCGGGGTCGGGGAGGCCGGGAAAGGCCGCCGCCCAGGGGTGCGTCTCGGGCCACTCGTGGGGCCCCAGGGTGCTCGCCACCTCGGCCGCCAGCCAAGCCTGTGGATCGTTCGCGGAGACGGGCAAGGGAGGCGTCTCCGACACCAGCCGGACGAGGGCCGCGTCCAGCTCCCCGTGGCGACCGAGCTCGAGCGCCGATTCGAAGAGGCCGGGCAGCAGGCCACGGTCGGGTGAGCCGCCGCCGAGGTACGCCCCCCAGGCGGCAGCGGGGCTCAGGGCGAGATCAACGTCCGTGGTGGCGGCCTCGATGTTGGCGATGCTGTCCTCATTCCACGAAATGCCGGCGCCGTCCAGGAGAAGGTTGCCGGTGAACGGCCCGTGATGCTCTTCGATCCACCAGCTCCAGTGAAGGGCCGAACCCGCGACGACCAGCCCGCCGCCGCGCTCGACGAACGCCCGAAGTGGTGCGACGGATGCTTCGACCAGGCGTGCCCTTCCCCAGTCGTTGGTCAAAACGACGGCGACATCGACATCGTCCAGCGCATCGGTGCTCCAGTCGGCGTACCCGCCGCGCCTGCCGACTGTTTCGCCCGACAGCCCTTGCCGCCTGAGCGCGTCCACGACCCGACCGCTGTCCGCCAGGACCCGAACCCGCACGGCGTGATCGCCCCCGACCCAGCGCACCGCATTGGCCAGGAGACGTGCGGCGCTGGCGTTCCGGAGCAGAGTTGCCCGGGTCTCTGGTCCAAGGAAGTCCTGACCCGAGAACGCAACGATCCGGCCCTCGCCGAGCCGCGACGCGGCCACGAGCAGGCGCACGCCCGCCTCCCCCGGCATGACGATCACCGGGAACGCATCGGGATTCAAACCAAATCGCAATGTGCCGATCGTCTTTGTCGAGCCCTCCGTCCCGCCCACGGTCGCGTTCACGAACGGGCGTTCCGGGAGACCAGCGGTGAGCGCCGCATGATGCTCCCGGTGGGGCGCGTCCGCGGCGGCGGTGCTTCCGGTCGCCGGGGCGGACCACAGGCTCGTGATCCGGCCCTCGCCGGTCCCGGCGACCGACCGGACACGAAGATAGGCGCTCGTTCCGGCCGGCAGGTTCTCGCGACGATAGGAGAGCTCCTCGGCCGTCCGGCCGACGATCTCGTCTATCGGCGGGAACAGGTCGCCAGCCGCGAAATGGACTTCGTAGCCGTTCGCGCCTGCGACGGCTGCCCAATTCCACTCGATGAAGTCCTCGCCCGTGTCGGAGATCCGGAGGCCGCCGGGAACGGCCGGCCGCTGAGGCTCAGGTGGGGGAGCCGGCGCCGGCGCCGGCGAAGGAGTCGGCGCGAAGGACGCCACTGCGCCATCCCCGCAGGCCAAGACCAGAAGACATGCTCCGACAACGCCAAAATGCGGGAGTCGCCAAGCCCGTCCACGGGCGAACCCGAACGTTCCCGGGAGCGAAGAGCTGGTGTCCGCTGGCCGCGAGCGATCCAATGCATTGGATCGGGGGGGGGGGTGTCCAAACAACTGTTTTGCTTCCATGAGCCGCCACCACCTTCTGGCTTCCCGTATCCCGGGGCGCAGCCGGGAACGCGCTCCGCGACTCCAAGGGCACCCGCCGACAATCGGCTTCGACATGACCTCCCGAGATTCATCGACACCGATAGTACCCGCAGACTGCACTCAGCGCCGGGCTAGCTGAGCCCCGCTCAGTTCGAGGCTCATCATCATGGTCCCCCCGTCAAAATCGCAGTCGGAACCTGTCCACTCCCAAGGCCGCACTCAACAAATGGGAAACCTACGGTGGCCAGCGACACCGGGGTCATGTGTATCCTCCGGCCGGTGAGGTTAATCGACTGGCCGACGTGGCCGGTCTGGGTTCTGGGTTTGGGCGAGTTGGCGCTCTTGGTTCTGGTGTTGTGGATGGATTGGCCTGGGCTGATCGAGTTCGGGCTGCTCTCGCTCCCGATTTGCGGCACTTTACTAGTCGGATGGATCGTCGGCCGTGGCCGGTAGCGCTGGCGGTGCTCGCACTTGCGTGCCCGGCTGTCCTGCCGAGCGGGTTCGTCCGGATTGCGACTGCAACGGTATGCGTTGAGGGCCTATCGCGGACTGCTGGCCGAAAACGGCCTGGTGTCGCGTCACTCATCCAATGTCGGATAGAGGCGTTTCAGTTTGATACGGGCGTCGGGAGTGGGGAACCGCCAGTTGACCTTGGCCCGGGTGCGGTCCCGTGAAGCCTGCCAGGCCGCGACTTCGTCGCGCAGGACGCCGATCGAGTCGAGGCGGCGGTTGAGGCACTGTCGGATCATGACGTTGAGCTCGACCTCGGCGACGTTGAGCCAACTGCCGTGC
>MPMW01000166.1 GCA_002238705.1 Acidobacteria bacterium bin61
AGGCGAAGGTAGCGATGGCCGCGCTGCGGCACGAGGGGACCATCGCCGAACTGGCGCAGCGGTTCGACGTCCATCCCGCGCAGATTCAGGACTGGAAGAAGCGGTTTCTGGAAGCGGGGATGGCGGGATTTTCGGGGTCGCAGCGGCCCCCCGCTCCGGCGCCTCAGGACGACCCTGCACGGTTGCGGGAGAAGATCGGCGAGCTCATCTGGGGCGGGGTGGTCCCGCTTCTTCGGATGTGGTCGGCGAAGATGATCCCGAACAGGTGAGTCATCTGTCGCGCGTCAATCAGGGCAACACGGGCGTCTCGCCCTGATTGACGCGCGACAGTCATCGCCGAAATGCGGCGATCAGCTTCCCCCCGCTCGCCTCATCTCCAGTAGATTGTCAACAAGATCTGGAGCTGGGCCCCCAGGGCGGTGAGCGGCCTCGGTGAGCGGTGGCCCGCCGGTGTCTCGGCTTCGAGGACCACGCGGCGGCCGGAGCCGTCGCTGGCCGCCCCCTCCACCCGTCGCGCAGGCGGGTTCGTAACCTTCCCGCAGGGATGAATCGCGCCGCAGGCGCGGGCTGGGAGCGACCCCCGACAGGTAATCAGGCCTGACAGGGAAATCAGTTCCCGATCACGGCCCCATCCGGAGACCGCTCGACGGGGCGTCAGCCGCCGCGGGTGTGCATTTCGAGGTGGGGGTCCTTGCGGAGGTCTCCCGGCGCGACGAGTGGAGCGCGCCGGTCGAGCGCCGCCCGTTCCTCGGCTCCGCGGTCGGCCCTTCCTGACCAGGTGGAGGCGATCAACGCCTCCATGTCGGCGGCCGTGGCTCCGGAACGGAGCGGGGTCCGGAGATCGAGCCCCTCAGCGGCGTAGAGGCAGCGGAACCAGCGGCCATCGGCGGTGACGCGGCTGCGGTCGCAACTGCGGCAGAACGGTTCGGAGACCGACGCGATGATGCCGAAGACCCGTCCATCGGGGATTCGGTAACGGCGGGCCGGCGCCGTCGGATCTTCCACGGGAACGGCTTCGACGCCTCCGTACCGGTTTGCCATGACCTCACGGATGGCGTCCGCATCGAACACCAGATCCGGACGCCAGCCGGTGGCTCCGCCGACGTCCATGTATTCGATGAAGCGAATCTCGCCGTGCTGCTCCGAGGCGAACTCGAAGAGGTCCACCAGTTCGTCGTCGTTGAAACCCCGGATCACGACCGTGTCCAGCTTCAGCGGCCGGAGGCCCGCCGCGTTCGCCGCGGCGATTCCCTCCCGGACCGCGTCGAGCCCGTCGCGCCGGGTGAGGGAGCGGAACCGCTCGGGCCGGAGGGTGTCGAGGCTGACCGTGATCCGGTGCAGTCCCGCCGTCTTGAGCGCATCGGCCTGACCAGCGAGAAGAAGCCCGTTGGTGGTCAGGGCAACGTCTTCGATCCCGGAAACGACCGAGACCAGCTTGACCAGCTCGGGCAGGTGGCGGCGGATCAGCGGTTCTCCGCCGGTGATCCGGAGCTTTTGCGCCCCGAGCGCCGCGAACCGCTCGACGACGAAGGCGGTCTCGTCGAAGCTGAGGAGGTCCTTGCGCGGAAGCCACACGTATTCCTCCTCCGGCATGCAGTACTGGCACCGGAGATTGCAGCGGTCGGTGACCGAGAGGCGCAGGCTTCCAAGCGGCCGCCGGAAACGGTCGAGAACGGGAGCGCGGTCGGAGGGCAAGAGGCGCTACAGCCTACTACTCCGGCCGCTTCGTCGGCCGGGAAGCCTTCATTCGACGGCGAGCAGCTCGACCTCGAAGAGCAGGGTTGCGTAGGGCGGAATTTGCGGCGATCGCCCGGCGGTCCCGTACGCGAGTTCGTGGGGGATCACGATGCGGCGGCGCCCGCCGACGCGCATTCCCAGGATGCCCACGTCCCATCCGGCGATCACCTGCCCGGCCCCGAGGGTGAAGGAAAAGGGGTCCTCCGCAGTCGTGGAATCGAACGTATTGCCCTTGTTGCCCTCGGCCATCAGGTCGTAGACCCAGCCGTGGTAGGCCATCGAGAGCGAGGCTCCACTGGTTGCTTCCGCTCCGTCGCCTTCGCGCAGGTCGGTGGTCTCGAAGGGAACCTCGGCGCCCGCCACCAGTGCGAGTTCGAACAACAGCGTGGCGTTGCCGGGAACGGCCGTTGTGCCGAAGTTTGTGCCCTGGGGCCCGAATCCGAGGTCGGGGGGAATCACGATCCGGCGAAGCCCGCCTACCCGCATTCCGGCCACGCCCCGATCGATTCCGGGGATGACCTGCCCGACGCCCAGGCGAAAGGAATCCGGCGCCTCTTCCGTGGCCGAGCCGAACTCGAGGCCGCGATTGTCAGGGGCCGCCGGATCGTAGAGCCAGCCGGTGTAGGCGGCCGCGAGGAGCCAGCCGTTCTCGACCAGAGCCCCCTCCCCTTCCTCCACGTCGGTGAACCCGAAGGGCACGTCGAGCGGCTCGGGTGGCGCGGGCGGTTCGGGTGCTGTCGGCGCGGTGCCGTCACCACCACAACTGCTCGTGAGCACCAGGGCCGCAAGCGCTGCGGCCGCCAGGGGGGACCAGCGGGGCGAGTCAGCCGTGAGCGCCATGTCAGGCTCAGCGCGCAAGAAAGACGCCGGGACGCGCGTCGGTGACGACGCCGTCAGCGAACACGGTCTCGCCTCCGACCAGCACCCGGTGGATCCCGACCGAAAGCTCGTGCGGCGCCTCCGGAGTGGCCCGGTCGGAGACCGTGTGCGGGTCGAACAGGACCAGGTCGGCGACCATGCCCGGAGCAATCCGGCCCCGTTCGGCGAACCCCATGTGATCGGCGGCGAGCGAAGTCATGCGGCGCACCGCTTCTTCGAGCGTGAGGATCCCGCGTTCCCGAACGAACTGCCGGATTGCCCGGGGGAAGGAGCCGAAGCCGCGCGGATGGGCGCCGAAGAGCTCGCCGTCGGTGGACAGGTTGGCGTGCTCCCAGGCAAACAGGGCGGCGATGTCGTCCTCGGCCATGCTGGTGCCGATCACCGTTTCGACGCGCGTCCCGGGTTCGAAGTCCGGGGCGGCGCGCATCGCCTCCGCCCGCTGGATCAGCTCGAGCAGAACCGCGGCGGGCTCCTCCCCAAGCTCCTCCGCGATACTCGCGAGCGTGCGCCCGGCGTAGGAGGGCTCCGGCGTATAGGTCGGAATGAGAATGCCCTCGGGCAGAGCCATCTGGGAAACCACGAAGCGGGATTCCTCAAGGTCGGTGAAGTCCCGGTCCGGGAACATCACGGTGAGGGTGGACTGCCAGTACGGGTAGGGATAGACGTCGAGGGTGATGTCCACCCCGGCGGCGCGCGCCTCCTCCAATCGTCCCAGGAGGCGCGGCACTTCGCCCCAGAGGCTCTGGAGCGCCAACTTGGCGTGGGTGATCTGGACCGGCATCCCGGTTTCCTCGCCGATCCGGATGATCTCCTCGACCGCGTCCCAGAACCAGCGGTCCTCGCTCCGCAGGTGGCTGAGGTAGCGGCCGCCCGCAGCAGCGGCCACCTGGGCCAGCTCCACCACCTCTTCCGCCGCGGAGTAGATCCCCGGGTCGTACTCGAGACCGGTGCTGAGGCCGAGCGCCCCGGCGGCCAGATCGGCTTCGAGGAGCCGCGCCATCCCGGCGATCTCTTCCGGAGTCGCCTCGCGGCGGAAATCCTCGCCCATCACCAGCTCCCGGAAGGTGTTGTGGCCCGCGTAGCTCGCGACGTTGACGGTCGCCGGCGCGGCCTCGAAACGGGAGCGGAATTCGGCCAGCGGATGATGCGAACCCCCGTCCTGCCCCACCACCAGGGTAGTGATGCCCTGGCTCACCGCGGCGGTGGCGTCGAGCCGCTCGAGGAGGTCGAAGTCGGCATGGCTGTGGGTGTCGATGAATCCCGGCGCGAGCACCAAGCCTCCGGCATCGACCACGGTGTCTCCCGAGAGGGGGCCGACGCCGGCGCCAGCCTCGGCGATCCGCCCGTCCACGATCCGGGCCGTCCCGACGAATTCGGGGGTACCGGCCCCGTCCACGATGCGGGCGTTCGTGATCGCAAGTCCGGGCGGCCCACCGGTGTCACACCCGGAAAGGACGAGCGCAAGTCCTCCCAGCACCAGCGCGCCAACACGCTCCGGACGCATCATTCCGCCTACCGACTCCGTCGGGGACGGTACCAGAGACCCGGACCTCGGCCCGGCGTCCCGGGTTAGCCCGC
>MPMW01000167.1 GCA_002238705.1 Acidobacteria bacterium bin61
GCCTTGAATGCTGGCGAGTGGTTCCGTCGAAGTCGTCTGGACATGGCGGCCTCCTGTAAGAGTCCTTACAGCCCGGAATTGTCGTTATCCGGACCGGAAAATCTGTCCAAACGATGGGGTCCACCTCAGGCTCCGCCGCAGACCGACGACACCGTGACTCGCTCCGAAAGCGAGTCGCTCCGCACCACGTTTCGGTTTACCCACACGTTCGGATCGTATTCGCTGGGACACCCGCGCAGCCGAACTATTGACGTCAGGTCGACGAACACCAACAATCTCCTGAGTACATCCCAAGCACGAGATTCTCTCAACGCGTAATGGCTGAAGACTCCACCTGGACTTATGTTCCGGGTTTGAAACCGATGATCCTTCTCTCCGTGGGGCACTTGGAGATTGACTGGAACCGAAACAACTTCTCTTCCGACCACAGTCAACTCTTTCAGCCGTCTGATCTATCGACTGTTCCCTACTACTATGCTGATCCACGTCAACCATACCGTGACGACGAGGGCGCGTTCAACCTCGTTACCACCCATAAGGAGGGCCTATCAAAACCGCTTCATCAAGTGCTCGAAAGGGTAAACCTGCTCGGCCATACGCTGGAGGCTGCAAGACACGAATACGAGTCTGCCGCATCGCTCCACGGCATTGATCCCGAGAAGTTGAGCTTCGATCAACTCGCCAAGGCTCTTGCAACCGTTGACGTCGCTTCCATATCTCCTGACTATGGGGACGGTCAGGATTTCGGCAAATTCTTCAGGCGCTGTATCTTTGACAAGATCGCACTAGCCACCATTGTTGACGATCCAGACTATGTTCAGTACTCGACGGGGGCGTGCTTAGAACAATTGAGCGCCTGTACGATTCTGCAGCTAATCGCGCAAAACGCATCGGCTTGTACTCTTTCGCTTACTTGGCAGTTCGCCGACGAAGAGACCGAAAAATGGGCAACCAGAGATCAGTTTGTTCGACCCGTCGACCGCGAGAATCGTTTCCTGATTGTTACCGAGGGGAGTTCAGATGCACATGTCCTTCGACATGCCTTCGGTCTTCTAAAGCCCCATATCGCTGACTTTTTCGATTTCGTCGATATGGATAAGGGGTATCCGTTCACAGGCACCGGAAACCTCTACAACTTCACGAAGGGCCTAGTCAGCATTTCCATACTGAACAACATCGTGGTTCTCTACGACAACGATGCAGAGGGCGTGTACAACTTCAACCGGACTCTAGATCTTGAACTCCCTGAGAACATGAGGGTTCTCAAGTTACCTAGTCTCCCAGAGTTTAGGACCTTCCACACTCTTGGTCCAACCGGGGAACATCGGGCAGACATTAACGAACGCGCGGCGGCGATTGAGTGTTATCTGGACATCGGGCCAAGTGCGCGCGTACGCTGGACCTCATTCAACAAAGGCTCGGGGACATATCACGGTGTACTCGTCGATAAGGAACACACACTAAAGACATTTCTTTCCAAGTCCAGCGTAGACGGGCGCTATGATTTTTCCAAGATCACCCGTGTGCTGGATCTGATCGTCTCCGAATGCGTAGCCATGAGAGAACTAGCCTAGCAGAGGGGCCCAACGTAACGGTCTTGGACGCTTCAGAGAGGACTCTGGAACGGGACCAACAGCGTAGAGACCAATCCCAAGTTCGCCATCAGCGGCAGACGGCGCAAGACCCGCCAAATATTCTGCTCTGGCGCGCGCGTTCGCTTGGCCGGAACACGAACTTTCTTCCCTTTTCGTGACTAGCGCCGGCAAGAGCACAGCCGGCTGGGTGTGAAGAGGTGATGTCGGACGACGCGTCCTCCAGAAGAACGGGAGTTACACCGTTCGCGGCCTTCGGCCGCGGTGCCGGCTAAAGCCGGCGTTCCAAGCCGCTACGGCCTTCTTGCTCGATCAGAGGTGCGCTATTTCGGGTAGGCCGCAGTTTCACAGGAACCGGGGCGACTTCCGGCCGGCCCGAACCTCAGCGCGAGAACAGAAGCGTGAAAACCCGGCCCAGGACGGTGACCAGAGCCCCGAGCGCGCCCCACATGAGGCGGATTTATCTCTGCAGCCCGTCCATCCTGACCGCGAGGACCTCCAGCCTGGTGCCGTGATCCGCGAAGGTCTCCCCCTGCCCGTCCACCTTGGCGGCCAGGGTGTCCAGCTCTTGCTCCTGCCTGTCCATCCTTTCGGTCAGACCGTCGACCCTCTCGGTCAGACAATGTGGAAAAGTCGCCCTGAAGTGCGGGCGCCACCTGGCCCGATGATCGGCATAGCGTCGAAGTAACTGCCGTCCCCTCTACAATTTGGGGCGTGCCGAACTCCAGTTCGCTGGCCGGGGTGGTCGTACGCGTGTGGGTCACCCCGCGCACCTCTCCGGAGCGGATCGGCCGGCTCAAGGATGGAACGATCCGGGCCTACGTCTCCCCTACCCCGGAGCGCGGCAAGGCGAACGCCCGCCTGATCGCCTTGCTGGCAGGGCTGCTCGGGGTTCCGCGCGATTCAATCGAGATTCTGTCCGGAACCTCGCATCCCAAGAAGCTGATTCGCGTGGGCGGCCTGACCGAGGCCGAGTTGGCGGAACGGATTCCGCCGCTGCCGTCGGGGCACTACCTGGATGCGGCTGCCCGGCGGCGGCGCGCTCGCCGGCTGGCGACGAAGGGGGAGGTTCGGGCAGCGGGGCGGAGACGCAAAGCAGTTCGGTAGTACGAGGGCGGGCGGCCCGGTGCGCCGCTGCGAGTGCCTCGTACGTCAGTGACCTCGTGAGGTGTCCGTCCACGCGTTTCCCGAACGGCTGCCGCTCCGCGAGTTGTCCGACGGTTTCGAGCAGGAGATCCGGCTCCGCTGGTGGGACGGCGACCTGCGCTGGACGATCCAGGCGCCCGGGTGCGAGCCGGTCCTCCTGCACTGTGACGAGTTCACCTGCGACGTGCGCTGAGGCGCGAGCTCGGGCCGCGGCGCTTCACGCCGGGTCCTCCCGTCCGCGGAACGCAGTAACACTTGCGCCGACCGGAGGTCCGGCGATCCCGGGCCAGTGCGCCGCAATCCCGGGTGGGCTTTTCCGTTCCTACGGGAGGTGTTCGCGCGTCAGGTTGCGGGGGCCGGTTTCGGTGACGAGGACGTTGTCCTCGATGCGGACCCCCCCGTAGGGGGCGAGGGCGTCCACCGCCTCCCAATTGATGGCCTTCCGCCGCATCTGGTTCCCGTGCCGCCACCCCTCCAGCAGCATCCCGATGAAGTAGACCCCGGGCTCGACGGTCAGCACATGGCCGGGCTCCAGGGTCCGGGTACTCCTCAACATGGGATGCGCCTTCGGCGGCGGGGCCCGCCGCCCGTCCGGGTCGGCGAGATGGCCTCCCACGTCGTGAACCTGGATCCCCAGGAAGTGTCCGAGCCCGTGGGGGAAGAAGACCCGGCTGAGACTGCTGTCGACGGCCTCCTCGGGAGACAGGTTGATGATGGCCTCGTCCTTGAGGACGCCCGAGAGCGCGAGATGCGCCTCGTGGTGGAGATCCGCCCAGGGCCGGCCGGCCCGCACGTCTTCGCAAAGCGCCTGCTGGGCGCCCTCCATCGCGGCGATGAGCGCGCGGAAGCGCTCGTCCGCCGGCGAGGCGGCGTAGGTCCTGGTGATGTCGGAGGCGTAGCCGCGGACGCGCGCCCCGGCGTCGATCAGCAGGCTGCGCCCGTTCGAGACATCCGCCCGCTTCCCCTCGTAGTGGAGCACGGCCCCCTTCTCGTTCAGCCCCACGATCGTCGGATACGGCAGATCCGCTTCGAGGCCGCCGACCGCGGCGAGAAACGCGCGGTGCACTTCCAGCTCGCTGCCTCCCTCCCGGAACGCGGCCTCCGCGGCGAGGTGTCCCTCCGCCCCCACCCGGTTCGCCTCGCTGAGGCAGTCCACCTCGTAGCCGGTCTTGATGGCGCGGCGCCAGTCGAGCCGGGTGAGGAGGCCGGGCGGGTTGTGGGCGAGCCCGAGCGTTTCCGAGAGTCCGCCACTTTCCGCAATTCCGGCCGATCGTCCCTTCGGGAGCCGCTTGGTGATCTCGGCGATCTGCCGTTTGCGGCTGCCGCACTCGACGATCCTGAAGCCTTCGGTCCAGAAGGCGTCGCCGATCCGCTGCGGCTCGTACCAGAAGTCGTCGGGG
>MPMW01000168.1 GCA_002238705.1 Acidobacteria bacterium bin61
GCCAGCCGATTCCGTACAGCACGGCGGCGTGGATCAGGATGATCAGGATCATGTAGAAGAAGAGCCAGGGCCCGGCGGCCACCACCTCGCGGACATCGGAACCGGCGCCGATCACGATGAAGAAGAGATGGAGGGCGAAGTAGGACAGCATCGCCGAACCCCGGAGCCGCTGAATCGCGGGGATCTGACCGAGGATCAGCGCGATGGTGGTCAGCCAGAGCACCTCCGGCACTCCCGGCAGGACCGTGGAGAAGAGCCCGGCGGCGACCAGCGCGAGCAGCGGGATCGCGCCCAGGATCGCGAGGTGGGTGATCGAGACCGAACCCTCGGTCCAGGTGCGGCGGATCGCGTCGGTGTCCACGTCGGTGTCTTCGGGCACGGCGTCCGCTTTCGCCCGCCGCAGAAAGACCCCGGCGAGCGCCGACGCCAGCGCGACCTGGCCGAGCATCCAGGGCACCGTCGAGAGGTTGTCCACCACGAAGGCCCCCGCGAAGAGGCTCGGGGTCATCTCGAGTCCCTGGCCGACCGCCGCGAAGTTGAGGCCCCCGCCCCAGAACGCTCCGGCGAAAGTGCCGCCGAGCTTCCAGGTCTCGGGCCCGAGAAGGCCCGCGAACAGCACGCTGGCGGTGAAGGCGCCCACGAAGGTGCCGAATCCCGCCAGTCCGAAGCCCAGGACCATGCGAGGCCCGGCGTTCTTCAGCTCGGCCAGCCGGGTCGAGAGCACGAACAGCACGATCGCGTAGGGGATCGCGTAGCGCGAGAGCGAACCCATGAACTCGCCGCCGCGGGGGATCAGCCCGATGTTGGCGAGCAGGATGCCCAACAGGGTGCAGACGACCGCCGAGCTGACCTTCTGGATAACGGGAAAGCGCTCTTCCGCCTGCCGCGCCGCCGCGATGATCAGCAGCAGGAAGGCGAGCAGCAGCAGCGGCTGGGCGATCACGGCACGCTCCCCGCCTCACGGGGCTTGGGTGGTTCGACCGCCACGAACTCGGCGTCGCCGCAGAAGAGCGTCCAGTCTCCCGCGGTGGTCGAAGGATGGGTGCGGAACCCGAAGAGCACTCCGTCGCAGGGAGCGTCCAGGTCCTCGACCGGGTTGCCGAGCAGATCGCGGATATGGAGGAGCGGCTGCCCCTTGCGGATGGGTTTCTTGAGGTGGTCTCCCGCCTCGCCGGCCGCGGGGCTGAGGATTCCGCTCCCGCTGGCCCGCACCACGCTCTGCCGTCCCCGCCAGAGTTTCGGTGCGTATCGGGCCTCGCCCTCCAGCAGGCCGTAGTGCCGGCAGACATTCCCGATCGCGCGCTTCAGGATGTCCACGTTCTCGCGGAACATCCCCGGCATCGTCCCGGCGCTGCCCCCGAGCTCGACGGTGATCGCCGGTTTGCCCTGCGGGGTCATCGCGGCCATCGGGGAGCCGGCCGAATGCGGGGTGTCCAGCACGATGGTCCAATCCGGCCCCATGGCCTGGGCGAGTTCGAGTCCCAGCGGGTCCCCGGAAGTGGTGAAGATCGTCTCGCCGAGGTAGCAGATGTTGCCGCCGGAGTGGAACGTGATCTCGATGTCGGCGACGGCCGCGGCGGTCTCCGCGTGGGTGGCGGCGATCCGGTCCGTCAGGTAGCCCGACGGGTTCCCCGGGTAGATCCGGTTCATGTCGTGGCTGTGGGTATCGCGGGGGTTTCCGCGGGCCATGGCCTCGAAGGCGCCGACGTTCATCAGCGGGACCGCGACCACCGCCCCGGTGAGCGCGCCCGGGTCGAGTGCGCGCACGAACTCGGCGACCGCGAGCGTTCCCTCCTGTTCGTCGCCGTGGATTCCGCCGTCGATCAGCAGCACCGGCCCGGGCCGGGCGCCGTTCGCGATGAGCACCGGGAAGCCGAGGGAAGTTCCGTCCACGCGGCGGGCGGCCGGTACGAAGCCCGAGGCGCAGTTGCCCGGAGCGCAGCTCACGGGTCCGACGGAGAGTTCCTGATGCGTCATGTTTGGGTCGCTCACTGTTGGGGGGCCGCCTGGACGGCATGATTTCTGACGGCGGCGGCAACGCGGACGAAGAGTTCGCGCTGCCCGCCGGCGCCCGCGCCGCCGGTGTGCGGGGCAAGCACGAGTCGGGGAGTGTCCACGAAAGGATGGCCGGCGGGAAGGGGTTCCTCCCGGAACACGTCGAGCCCGGCGCCGCCGAGCCTTCCGTCGCGGAGGCGCTCCGCGAGCGCCGCTTCGTCCACGAGGCCGCCGCGCGCGGTGTTCACGAGGATTGCGCCCGGCTTCATCCGGTCGAGCGCCGGGCCGTCCAGCATGTTTTCGGTCTCGGGGGTGTGGGGGAGGTGGAGGCTCAGAACGTCGGCGTCCGCCAGCAATTCCTCGACCGAGCCCACGGGTTCGACCCCCAGCCGGCGGTTCCAGGCGGCGGGAAGGGGATGCCGCTGGTAGTAGCGGATGCGCATTCCGAAGCCGGCCGCCCGGCGGGCGACCTCCTGGCCGATGGCGCCGAATCCGACGAGCCCGAGTTGCAGGCCGTCGAGGATGAAGGCGTCCTTTCGTCCCAGCCAGTTGAAGGCGAAGAGGCGTTCGGTGGTGACCGCGGGTTCGAGCCCGCGTTCGCGGTAGGCGCCGGCCCTCACGCCCTCGTGTCCTTCGACGATGCGGCGGGCCACCGCGAGCAACAGTCCGAGCGTGTGGTCGGCGACGGCGATGGCGCCGGGGTGGGGGACGGCATGCACGGGGACGCCGCGGCTCCGGGCCGCTCTCAGGCTCACGGGGATCGGGTTGCGGCCGAGCGAGATCACGAGCGACGGCTTCGCGGCGTCCAGTTCCCGGGCGCGGACCGGCCGTTTCCGCGCGATCAGGACATCGGTGTCCCGAATTGCGGACTCGACGGCTGACGGTGCGTCGCTGTCGGGAATCCGGAGTTCGAACCCCGAAAGCGCCTGGGTCGCCATCTGGCGGACGAAATCCGGAGGCCTTTCGCAGAAAGCCACCGCGAAGTTCTGCCGGGAGTTTGTGTCGGTCGGCATTTGACTAGAGCACCACGAAGATCAGGTAGGCGGCGTAGCCGGCGAGAAGGATGACCCCTTCCACCCGCGCTACGCGGCGGCCGGTGAGCATGAATACCCCGGCGAGCAGGGTGAGGAGTACCACCCCGGGCACCTCGGCGGTCGAGAGCCGCGGCTCGATCGCGACCGGCACCACGGCGGCCGAGATTCCGAGCGCGCCGAGCACGTTGAACAGGTTGCTCCCGATCACGTTGCCCGCGACGATCTGGATCTGACCGCGCCGCCCGGCGGCCACCGATGTCGCGAGTTCGGGCAGGGAGGTACCGATCGCCACCAGCGTGAGCCCGATGACCGTTTCGGAAGCTCCGAGCGTCCGGGCGATGTCGGTGGCGCCCCGGACCAGGAGTTCGGCGCCGATGAGGAGCGCGATCAGCCCCACCGCGGCGGTCGTCAGGCTCCGTCCCAGCGCGGGCTCTCCTCCCTCTCCCGCGCCGGCGGAATCGACGGCGCCGCGGCCCCAGCGGATGGAAAGGACGTTGAAGGCGAGGAGCAGCGCCGCGAGTCCGAGCCCGACCGGCCGGGAGACCACGCCGGCGGCGGCCAATGGCCACAGGAGGATGGTCGCCCCGAGCATGAACCAGAACTCGCGCCGCAACAGGCCGCGCGGCACCGCGAAGGGAGTCATCACCGCGGTGAGCCCGAGGATCAGTCCCAGGTTGGCGGCGTTGCTGCCGATGACGTTCCCCACCGCGAGCCCCGGGCTGTCCCCGAGCACGGCGACCAGGCAGGTTCCGATTTCCGGCGCCGAGGTGCCGTACGCGACTACGGTCAGCCCGATGACAAGTGGGCTGATTTGAAACCGCCGGGCCAGCGCCGAGGCGCCGTCCACGAACCAGTCGGCGCCGTACGCGAGCCCGGCGAACCCGATGGCGGCGAAAACGCAGGCGAGGAGAGTCAAACAGGGGCGCCGGCACGGTGCCGGCCACGCGCTGCGCCAGAGATCCGGGCCTTTCGGCGCGCCACTCTAACAGCCTGTGGTGGAACCCGCGTGAGCGCCGAGACGGGCGAGGCGCCCGGCTGACAAGGCGCGTGAGGCCGGAATACCAGGTGTATTTCGACCGAAACGCAACGATGAGCGCCG
>MPMW01000169.1 GCA_002238705.1 Acidobacteria bacterium bin61
AACGATTCGAAGGCGCGCGGGTTCGGACCCCAGATGGCATTGATGACCCCCCGGAGAACCGACGAGAGCCCGATCGTCACCATGATCATGGAGATGATGGGCTCACCCACCAGGGGGCGCAGCACCAACCGCTCGACCGCCAGCGCCACCGCGACCGCGAGGAGCAGCGTCACTGCCACCCCGAGGCTCCAGGGCAGACCGGTCTGGGCCACCGAGAAGAAGATCAGGTAGGTCCCCAGCAGGAGCAGGTCTCCCTGGGCGAAGTTGATGACGTCGCTCGCCTTGTAGATGACCACGAAGCCGGCCGCCGCCAGCGCGTAGATCATTCCGGTGCTGAGTCCGGACACGGTGAGCTGGAGGAATATGTCCATGCTCAGCGGCCTTCGGCGCTCGTGATGCGGCGATCGCTCATGGACCGGATCCGTCCATCGTCTCGATGCGAAGCTCGTGCTCCACCGCCGCGGTGCGGCCGTCCTGGTAAGTGATCTCGGACGCCACGGCAACCGAGTCGTGGTCTCCCTGCAGGGCGTCGATGATTTCCCGGAAGCGGCCGGCGATGTGACGCCGCCGCACCTTGCGCGTGCGGGTCAGCTCCGCATCATCCGCGTGAAGCTCCTTGTAGAGCAGCAGAAAGCGGTGGATCCGCGCCGCGGGCGGCAGATCCCCGTTCACCTCGGCAACATGTTGCCGCAGCAGGTCGTACACCTCGGTACGCCGGGCCAGGTCGGTGAAGGTCGTGTAGGGAATGCGGCGGCGCTCCGCCCACTGTCCCGCGTTCTCCATGTCGATGGCGATCATCGCGGTGACGAACGGGGCTCCCGATCCTCCAAAGACCACCGCCTCGCCGACGTAGGGGCTGAACTTGAGCTTGTTCTCGACGAACTGCGGGGAGAAGCTGCTCCCGTCCGCGAGCTTCATCACGTCGGCCACGCGATCGATGACGACCAGGTGGCCGTGGTCGTCGAAGTAGCCCGCATCACCCGAGTGCAGCCAGCCGTCCTCGAGCGCCTCCGCCGTCGCCGCGGGGTTTTTGAAATAGCCCTGAAACACCGCGGGGCTCCGGCAGAGGATCTCTCCCTCCTCCGAGATGCGGATCTCGGTCCGGGGCAGCGGCACGCCCACCGTCTGGAAGCGGATGTCGTCGTCCCGGTGAACCACGGAGATCCCGGACACCTCGGTCTGGCCGTAGAGCTGCTTCAGGTTCACTCCGATGGCGTGGTAGAAGCGAAAGACATCGGGACCGAGCGCCGCGCCTCCGGTGTAGGCCCGGCGTACCCGGGCCAGGCCCAACTGGTCGCGGACCGGACCGAACACCATCCAGTCGGCGAACCGGTGGCCGACGCTCCCGGCGAACCCGACTCTCTGGCCCCGGAAACGGGCTTCGGCGCGGGCGGCGCCCTGCTTCATCGCCCAGCGGTAGATCCAGCGCTTGAGGGGAGTGGTGTCTTCGGCCATGACCTGCACGTCCGAAACCATGTTTTCCCAGATCCGGGGCGGTGACATCAGGAACGCCGGCCCGATCTCGCGGGTGTCCTGGCGCGCGGTCGCCGTCTCCTCCGGGAAGTTCACCGTGAATCCCGCCAGCAGCCCGCTCGCCACCGCCACCATCTGCTCACCGATCCAGGCGAGCGGAAGGAACGACACGAAATCGTCGTCCGCGTGCATCGCATCCACGCTCTCCAGTTGCGACGCCATGGTGAGCAGGTTCTCGTGCGAGAGCATGGCCAGCTTTGGAACGCTGGTCGTGCCGGAGGTCGTGCAGAGCAGCGCGACGTCGTCGGGCCGGACCGCGGCCAGCCTGTGGTCGAACTCCCCGGGCGACCTCGCATGAAGTCCGTCGCCGAGCGCTTCGACCTCCTCGAAGGACATGAGACCCGGCGCCTCGTAGCCGTACATGCCGCGCCGGTCGTAGTAGACGATGTACTCGAGCCCGGGCAGCCGGTCCCGCACTTCCAGCACCTTGTCCACCTGCTCCTGATCCTCGGCCACGATGACCCGCGCCTCGGCCGCCTTCAGGATGCCGGCGAGTTCGTCGGCGATGGCGTCCTGATAAAGCCCCAGGGGGAGGATCCCGGCGGTCTGGGAGGCCAGCTCCGCGATCACCCACTCCGGCCGGTTGTCCCCGATGATCGCGACCCGGTCGCCTTTTTCAACCCCCAGTTCCGTCAGCCCGAGCGAGAAACGCCGCACCCGCGCCAGGTAGTCCGCCCAGGTGATCTCCTGCCAGATCCCGAACTCCTTCTCACGCAGCGCGATGTCGCCGGGACGCCTCGCGGCGTGATCCGCGAGGAGGCCAGGCAGGATCCCGATCACGGCGGGTCCCCGTTGCGGCCGGCATCGTCCGCGGTCCTTCCCAGGTAGGCGTCGATGACCGCGGGGTCGCTGCGGACCTCCCGCGGACTCCCCTCGGCGATCCGGCGCCCGAAATCCAGAACCACGACCCGGTCGGCGATGTCCATGATCACGTCGATGTCGTGGTCGACGACCACCACGGTAATGCCCTGCTCCTCGTGAACGTCGAGGATGAAGCGCGCCATCGACTCTTTCTCCTCGGCGTTCATCCCGGCCGTCGGCTCGTCCAGGAGGAGGAGGTTGGGACCGAGCGCCAGCGCGCGCGCCATCTCCACGAGGCGCTGGTTTCCGTAGGCCAGATTTCCCACCACGGCGCTCCGCAGCGGCTCCAGGTTCATGAAGTCGATGATCTGCTCCACGTACTCGCGGTGCTCGATCTCCCTGCCGCGCTGGCGGCCCCAGTAGAGGCCGCCGCCGAGCACGCCGCCCTTCATGTGCACGTGGCGGCCCAGCATCAGGTTCTCGAGCACCGTCATGTGCTTGAAGAGCTCGATGTTCTGGAAGGTCCGCGCGACGCCCAACGCGGCGATGCGGTGCGGGGCGAGCCGGTGAAGCGCGTGCCGGGCGCCGTCGCGGCCGTTGAGGGTGATGTTCCCCTCCTGCGGGCGGTAGAGACCGGAGACGCAGTTCAGGACGCTGGTCTTCCCCGCCCCGTTGGGCCCGATGAGGGCGAGCAGCTCGCCCTCCCGCACGTCCATCGTGAGATCCGCGAGCGAGGTCACGCCCCCGAAACGGAGCGTGACGTCCGAGAGTTCAAGGATGGAGCGCGCTCCGGCGGCCGGTTTCGCGGCCTGGTTCCTGTCCACGGGTTTGCTGGGGGTGGATTGAGAGTAAGGCGGCACCCAACCTGGGACAAACGCGCCGGTCACGGCACCGCAAGGGCACTTCCCGGAGGAACGGCTGATCTGGTTCTCGGAGGTGGGAGTCAAGCAATGCAAGGTTTTCGTGCAGAAAGGGATGGATTGGCAGGACCCGAAGAAACGCCGCGAATGCTACGAGTGGCTGGTTCGGAATCTGGACGGACTGCACAAGGTATTCGCACCTCTCGTCAAACGACCGGGGATTTGGGACTACGTGAAGCTGGCGTGGCAGAAGATCAGAGAATGTAGCTGGAAAAAAGACGTCTAGACGTCTACAATCCGTCCATGCCCGAGGCGCCAAGCCGCCGCCCCCCCGGGCAGGTCCGAGACGCCATCCTGCAAGTGCTGGGAGACGCATCGGGACCGCTTAACGTCGGGGAAATCTGTGAGCGCGTGAGCGCGGTTGCCGGACCCGTTGCTCGCTCCTCGGTTCAGTCCTACCTGTCCCTGAACACGCCGGACCTGTTCGTGAGGGACGGACGAGGGCTGTACCGGAGCACCACGAACAACAGTCCCCCCTTGCCACTTTTTCAACCACCGGAGGAGGTGCGTCAGGACCCCTTCCGTTACGGCGGCGCCACGCTCGTCCACCCCGAGGCACTCCAGTGGCTTGCCGAGCGCGAAGCTCGCAGCATCCAGGCGGTCGTCACCGACCCGCCGTACGGGCTCCACGAATACAGCCCGGCACAGCAACAAAAGCTCCGGGCACGACGCGGCGGGGTGTGGCGGATTCCTCCCTCCTTCGACGGTCACCAGCGCTCCCCACTCCCCCGATTCACCACCCTGAAGCCGGACCAACTGGTGCAGCTCGACACCTTCTTTCACGAGTGGGCGCGCAAGCTCCGGCCGTGCCTCGTCCCCGGCGCACACGTCTTTGTTGCCTCGTCG
>MPMW01000170.1 GCA_002238705.1 Acidobacteria bacterium bin61
ACGATCTGGAGGTAGGTGTGGGGGCCGCTGGTCTTTTCGCGAACGAACACGGTGTCCTCTGTAGGCACCGCATATTGTGCGTCTCTATTGGATCAGATGCAATGGCAAAACAAAGTAATCAGGCTTGTAAAGTGCCACGCACGTGGCACCACGTTTTTCCCAAACGCAGACTCCGGTCGTTCTCCCCCAACGCTTTTCACGCCTCAACCGCCCGAAACAGACCTCAAACTGTCCAAGATGAGTCTGACGGGGGATTTTGAGATCGGCGGTTGCGTAGAGTGAGCGCTGCTCGGCGTTGGAGGAAGAAGGCAGCAGGTAGCGTTTGTGAGAGCCGGCGTCGAGGACGACGGAGGCTTCGACATGGGTGAGTTCGTCGAGGATGCGATCCTCGCTGAGGAGCGGCGTTTCGGGATGTTTGCGGCCGTGGCGCCAGCGGAAGATGCGGAGGAGTGCGAAAGCGAGGAAGCAGATGGCGATGTGAGCGCGGACCCGGCGTTCGGTCCAGTGGAAGATCGGCCGGACCGCGAGGGTGTGCTTGAGAACGCGGAAGCCGTGTTCGATCCGCCAGAGTTCGGCGTAGTGGGCGCGGATTTCGGGGGCGGGGTCGTCAAGACTGGTCCAGAGCCCGTGGAGGCCGTCGAAACGGGCATCGCGGGTGACGGCGTCGTCGTTGATGGACAAGGCGCCCTCCTTGACCCTGATGAAGCGGCCGGCGCGCCCGCGGCCCTTGACGCCGGCGGTGAGCCGCTTGCGCGCGCGGTCCAGGGCGCGCGCCCGATCTCGAGCATCCTTGCGCGCCCGCTTCGGGGAAGCGTGGATCACCAGCCGCCGCCCCTTCATCGGGCCGCTGGGCACGGTGTGCTCCGCTAGCCAGCCCTCCTCCCCGGCGGCAGGCCCGGAACCCGACGCCTCCCCCGAGACCGCCCGCACCGCCGCGAGCTTCTCCTCCACCGTCTGCAACTCCCGCTCCGGCAGCCGCCGCAGCCGCGCCGCCACCACCCAGTCGAACCCCTCCCTCGTCAGCATCGCCAGGTTCTCCCGGCTCGCCATCGCCGCGTCCGTCACCACCACCAGCCGCCGCACCGGATACCGCGCCCGCAGCTCCTTCGCCATCGGCCGCAGCGTCTTCACCTCCGCCGTGTTCCCCGCAAACAACCGATACCCCAGCGGAAGGCCCTCCGTGGTCTGCAACAACGCCAAAACCACCTGAACCCGATGCGGCTTCCCGTCCTTGCTATACCCCTTGCGGCGCAGATCGTCGTCGTGCTCCGCCGCGAACGCCAGCGTGGTCACGTCCAAAAACGCCACGTCCACCCGACCGTCCAGCAGCAACGACACCTCGTTGTGAACCCGCCCGCACAAGGCCCCGATCCGGCGCGCGTCCAGCCGGTCCATCATCCGGTAGAACTTCCCCAACTCCACCTCCGCCCCGTAGTCCCGCGAAAGCCGCAGCGCGTGCGCCCGCTTGCTCCTCCCCGGCTCCGCCAGCCGCAGCAACACCGCCTGGCGGAACACCGCCTCCGACTTCCGGGCCCCCGGCCCCCAAGCCTCCGATAACCCCAACCGCGAATACAGCGCCCCGAACACCTCGTGAATGCCCAGAACAACCCGCTGCTCCTCCCGCAGCCGCCGCGCGTCCGCGATAGGTAGCGGCTCCCCCTCCCGATCCTCATGCCGCGCCCGGAACGCCGCCTCCGCCAGCGTCCGCGCCGGAAACAGCGCATGGCGCTGGTGCCGCTCCAACTCCTCCGCCCTCCGCAGTTCCGCCAGCCGCAACAACTCGTCCAGCGCCGGACCAGGCGGCACGCAACCCAGGTAAGCGATCACCCGCTGGCGCGGCTTGCCCTCCGCGTTCCGGTAGGACTCGACCACCTGCACCGCCCGGTGTCCGGTCTTCCGTTGCGGGATGGTACGGACATACATGCGAAACGGCCCCCGGGGACGCCGGGCAGCATACCACAACTACCGCATCACTATACTACATCGCCAAAACCCGCCGCCGCCTCTCGTAACCCGTTGAAACTCCGGCACTACCCCTCGCTTACCCACAAACCTACCGACAAAGTCAGGATTGGGGAGGCCAAGAGCCAGTCACCGTTGACGGCGGAAACGACTTGGACCGCTCGGAGCGCTGGCTTCCAGCCGGCATCGACCGCCGAGAGGCGGTCGAAACCACACCACGCTCCTCCACCAGAACGGCTTGCAACGCCGACCTCCGGGTCGGCACCGCTTTGCAGAGCGCAGCGCGGAGTGCCGCCCCGCGCGAAAGAGGAGCCGCTCTTACCCGCCGAACGCCCCGCTGATCAGCCTCGACCCGCCCACGAACGTCCCGATGATGCTGCCGATCGTCGGAAGGACCAGCGCCAGCGCGATCTTGAGCGCCCGGTTGCGGAACCAACGCCGGGGGACCAGTGCGTCCGCCTTCAACTCGCGCAGTTCGAACACCCGCGGCGGCCGCACCCAGGCCTGCACGAACGCGGTGACGTAACCCGTCCCTATCACCGGCGTCAGGCTGGTGAAGGGCGCGGACAGGAAGGCGGCGAGCACGGTCAGCGGATGCGCCAGCGCGAGTACCGCACCAAACGCCGCCGGAATCGAGTTCACCGCAATCCAGAAGATCGCTCCCTCGGAGGCGGCTTCGGCCCCCCGCACCGCCCAGGTCCAGCCGAGGGCTCCAAGGATCACCACCGGGATTGCGAGCCCGATGATCCGGCCAACCCTGCCGGGGGGCGGCACCTCGGCGAGCGGCGCGGTGGAGACCTCTTCCGGCTGGAGCAGCGTCCGCTCCACGCCTTCGAGATGCCCCGCCCCGATCACGACCACCAGCCGCCCGCCCGGAACCGCCTTCACCGCCTCCCCGATCCAGGTGTCCCGCTCGTCAATAACCACTTCCTTGAGCGTCGGGAACGCTTCTCCCAGCTCGCTGACGAGCCGCGAGACGACATCCCCGGAGAGCAGCTCCTCGATGTCCTCCTTCGTGGGTTCGTCGGCGCCGCCCGACTCCAGCCCCCCCGCCAGCAGCTTGACCTTCTGCCAGAAGCTGGCCCGCCGCCAGACCCGAAGCAGAGTGACCCGCACCTGGCGGTCCACCAGGTGGACCTCCGCCCCCACCCCTTCGGCGGTCTTCGCCGCTTCCCGGAGTTCGGCGCCCGGCTCCACCCCGAGCCGGAGCCCCATCCGCGCCTGCCAGGCGCCGAGCGCCACGCTGGCGAGCAGCGGCAGGAGCTTCCGGTCCCGGACGACCTGCTTGAGATCGAGCCGCTCGATGGCTGCCGGATCCATGAGCGCTTCGTAGCGGGCGTCATCCAGCTCGATGCACACCCCGTCCGGTTGCTCGCGCTCGATGGTCTCGCGCACGAGCCGGAGCGAATCCGGGGAGATGTGGGCGGTCCCGACCAGCACCACCTCGCGTTCCTCCGGCCAGTCCGGCCGGCGGATACGGCGAACGAGCGGGGCGCTCGCTTCAGTGGTCATTTCGGCGTGAGGCGTCCTTCAGCGTCTATGAGCTGGATCCTGCTCGGAAGCGAATCACCCCACGTCCACAGGACGAGGTTGCGGTCGTCGGGGCCTGCTCCGCGGAAGAAGGCCGGGACCAGCATTCCGGCGTAGCCCCGGGCAATCAGGCGGTCGGCTACCGCCCAGCAGGCGGGGATTCTGCCTCGGTCCCGATCACGTCTCCAGTCGGGCGGATCAAGGTCCTCGGCCAGGACGCCCTCCCGGGCCATCGGTTCCGGGCGCGTGGCATCAAGGATCGGGCTGCAATCGACTTCGTAAGCGGCGAGCAGTACCGGCTGGATCGGAAACCCGGCTCGACTGACTTCCCGGACCGCACCCGCCAGCGACAAGGACGTGTAGAACGCCGGGACCCCCTTTCGGTTGAACCTTCCGCCATAGAGGGCTGCCCCCTTTCCGGACAGTGGATCCGCAAGAGCCCGCTCGGGGAGGTGGGCCCGGTACACCACGCCCCGGAATCGCATCGGGCAAGACCTCAACGTGGCGAGATATCAGGCGTACCCGCCGTCCATCATCTCGCTGAGGTAGTTGTGGACCCAGTCAGCGTGGCCTTCCCGAACGAGTTCCACGGGAGTCATCCCACCAT
>MPMW01000171.1 GCA_002238705.1 Acidobacteria bacterium bin61
AGCGCGGATGGCACCATCAGCCCGGAGTAGCCTTCCCGCAGGGATAACTGGCCGCCAGAAGGCGGCGTCGGGAGCGACCCGGACACGGGAGGGGGGTGGAACACAGCGCAGCATGTGTAGCCCCCGATCGTGACGCTTTTCAACACGAAAAGAGGGGGTCGCTCCCGACTTTCCTAACCCGTGGCCCCGTTTGGATGTGATGCGTCCAAACCACATGCAGCCGTTGGCAAGTATTGATCTACAGGTTGGTACACCGAGCGGAACACTAAGGGGTGTGAAAGTGTTCCAGAGAGGAGATGGGAGAAGAGCGCGACGCTCCGTTTCGGGACTCCCCCCCGGAACCGTTAGGCTGGCCGCGTGGATCTGCTGGCCAGGGCGCGCCCCCTGAAGGCCGACGGTTGGAGCGACCGGGAGGCCGAATGGCTGGCCCTCGTGTGCGGCGTCGCGGGCGGAGTCTTCACTCGGGGGCAGTACTGCGCGCGCTACGGCTGCCGCCGAAACGCGGCCCAGCGGTTGGCGGTACGGCTCACCGCCGCGGGCCTCGCGCGCGAGTACCCGCGGCCAGGAGCCCCGACGAACGGGCGGTTCTGCCATGTCCGGGCGGCGCGCGTCTATCGGGCTCTCGGGCTGGAGCCACCGCGGGCGCGGGTGCCTGCGGGTGAGCAGTTGTGGCGGTTGCTGCTGGGACTCGACTACGCAGCCGCGCATCCGGAGCAGGGATGGATTCCGACGTTGGAGCAGGGGACGTACTTCCGGAGCCTTGATCTCGACCCGGAAGTGCTGCCGCGGCGGCTGTACCGGGGCGCGCTCGAGCCGACCGAGCGGGAGTTCCCGATGGGATACCCGATCGCGGCCGACGCGGGCCGGATGACGTTCGTCTACCCGGACCCCGGGTTCGCCACCGACCGGCCGCTCCGCTACTGGGCGCGAGCCCATGTCCGACTGTGGACCGCGCTGCGGAAGACGGGCGTTGCCGTCCATGTTGTCGCCGTTACTCGCAACGGGATGGCCGCGCGGCAGCACGAGGCTCTGCTCGCCCGGCGGGTCGGGCCTGTTGCCGAGGGCGCCGAGTTGAATGTCCACGAACGCGCGCTCCTCGACGCTCTCGCCCTCGCGCACGAAACCGGGGACTTGAAACCGCTGGATCGGTGGGCTGGTTGGCTCGAAGCCGGTCGGTCTGGCGAGCGCCTCAGGAGGCGTCAGGAAGCCGCCGCTAAAGGTGGGGGGTGGATGGACGGTTTCGATACCCACGTGGCGATCACGCTGGACGCCGGGTCCGTCTGAATCCGCTGCCTGACGCCATTACCCGGGGCTCGGGCCGCCCCTGGCTCCGGCATCCGTATCCGGCCACGTGCCGGTCATCGCAAGGACGATCTCGCGATACCACAACCGAGCGACATCGACCCCGTTCTTCTCCGCGCGGTCGAGGCCATGATGAACAACGTAGTTTCTGGCTCGTTGCTGGGCACTACAGGCGGCGTCGCCCGAGGGACGACACGGCCGTCGGCCGTGATCTCCGTGACCGTATCGCCGAGCGGTTCGATGCCGTTCGGGATCGTCCACTTTAGCGCTGGCTTGCCTCCGATCTCGACCCTCAGATGCTGTGATGAGCCCCAACTCCAGGAGCCGGTTGAAGATCGTCGTCGCTGGAGGGAGCTGCGCTGCCGGCGCGCCCTCGCGGGCAGAACCGCCTGCCGCGGCCATTTTCCGATCATGCTCTTGACGCAACTGCGATGCCACTTGGCGACCGTTTCGAACCCGAGATGGGCCACGAGCTGACGGGCCAAGACGAATACCGAGCGCTTCGGCTCACTCTTGGGCGCTGTCGGTTCGCGCCCGCCCGTCCGAGAGCCGCCGGTCAACCGTGGATCCTCGTGGCTCGCGTCCCAATCGACAGCGGCCCGTCGAAGCAGTTCCCGTCCACTAGTATCTCGGAAGTCGGCGCTCCGCTGCGGATTCGAGCGCGGCTCAGTTCGAGGCGAATCATCATGGTCTCCCTGTCAAGATCGCGGTCTGAAACTGTCCACCGCAAGGGGCGCACTCAAAAAAGTGGGCCATTTTCGGCGCCCATTGACATCGTCGCGCTTGCGGCGGCGGCGGACCTGCCGCCACTGCGGCAAGCGATAGCGCCATGACGGGAGACCTTTCGCCGCTCCGGTGGGGTCCGCCGCGGTATCGGAAGATTCGGAAGCGCCCGCCCCCGCGCCGGCCGTCGCCCTGGCGGTTTCTGGTCGCGGTCCTGGTCGCGCTCGCGCGCTGTTAGGCTTGCGCCGGACCCGAAACACCAGCGCACGCGCCCCGGCCGTTCCTTGGGTCCCTCCGCTCCGGTGTACCCCCCCGGACGGCTTGCGACGACGGAAAAGGGTCGCCGGGGCGCACCGGAGGCGCGCTGAGAGCGCCCCAGACGGCGCGGGCGCCGGAGACGGCGAGAGAGGCCGCAATCCGGCCCGTTCTGGCGGGTCCTAGCCTTCGAGTTGGCTACGGCGCTCGCGCCGGCGCGCGGCGCGGTCCTGGTGGCGGCGGCGAAGGCGCGCAATCGCGGCGCTCGCGGTCTTGGCCTGGTCCTGCCATTCGTCGAGGTTGATGGCGACCGGCCGCCGCGATTCGCTGGCGGCGTGTTCGGCGCGGGAGGCCAGTTGGGCGAGGTTATGGGCCGCGCTTCCGATTATGGCCACGTCGTTCCAGTCGCGCGGGGAGAGGGTGAGCGGGTCCGGCTTCATGTCGGCGGATTTTTGCCGACAGATGGTGGGCTGTCAAGCGCCGGGGGTCCGTGGTTCCGATAACTTCGCGGTCGGTCTAGTCCCGGCGGTCGGGGTCTCCCCGCTTCCAGCTCTCGCGCTCGTTGATCGCCTTTAGCGTCCCGGCGATTTCGCGGAGGGTCGCGTCGATGGTCTCTAGGCATTGGAGCTGGCGGCTGATGGTCTCTAGCTCGCCGCTCATGGTGTCTAGGCGCTCCACCACGTGGCCCAAACCCTCCCGCGTGTCGGCGTGGAGATCCGCCACTTCCGACCGGATCTCTTCGGCTAGGTCTTCGGAGGATCGCGGGCTGCCGATTCGCGGAACGCTGCGCATGCCTTGGATTCTACCTAGTCCATCGCCAGATACAGCGCGACCAGGAACGCGGCGAGGCCGAACCCGGTATAGGCCGCGAACATACAGGCGTCCGCGCGCTCCGCGCTCACTTCCGGCCGCAGCGCCCGGATCGCCACGATTTGCGACCCCCGGCCGGACCATGAAAGCCGGCGCGAGGGTCTGGCCGGCCCCGAAGCAAGGAGGAACTTGGAATCGGGCCGGTTGCCGTGGATTCTATGCGGGCCGCGCCGACCGAGTCACGGCAGGCCCGTTGAATGATGGGTGGCAGCGGACCCGCTACCGGCGACGCGGCGACACGGATTCTATGCGGGCCGCGCCAACCGGGTCACGGCAGGACGAAAGCCCATTGGGCCCGACCCGTCCCGCTACCGAAGCCGCCGCCAAAGTTGGCGGGTGGATGGACGGTTTCGATACCCACGTGGCGATCACGCTGGACGCCGGGTCAGTCTGAATCCGCTGCCTGACGCCATTACCCGGGGCTCGGGGCGCTATGCGGCCCCGGGCTCCACAACGCCGGTGCTCCGCACCGGAAGAAGACCAAAACGACGGGACTGAGGTCCGCGCTATTCCGCCAGGAACGCGCTCCACGCCTCCATGAGCGCCCGCCGCCGCTCGAACAGGTCCGAGCGCCGATAGGCGGCCTCGACCCGGTCCCGGTTCACGTGGGCCAGCGCCAGCTCACACACCTCGCGCGGCACCTCGGTGCACTCCGCCGCCCAGTCCCGGAAGCTCGACCGGAACCCGTGCGGTACCGCCCCGATCTTGAGGTCCCGGAGCATCTTCCCGATCGTCGCCTCAGAGAGCAGCCCGCCCCGCGCCGAAGGGAACACCAGCCCGGAGCCGTCCGCGAGTCCTCGTGCCTCGTGGAGCACTGCGAGCGCACCCGTGGACAGCGGAACCCGGTGCTCCCGGCCCGTCTTCATCCGCTCCGCCGGAATGCGCCACTCCCGCGCCTCGAGGTC
>MPMW01000172.1 GCA_002238705.1 Acidobacteria bacterium bin61
CACCGGGTCGCCGGAGGCGGTCACCCGCCCCCGGCTCCCACAGAACCCCGCGTGCGGATTTCCCGCACGGGGCTCTTCAGAGATTGATTCACAGCACCGCACAACGCTGAAGGTCCGGATAGGAAAGCCTCAGCTTCGGGTGCGGCAACGGATTCCCTTGTTTGATACGTTCGAATGCCTCCCACGTGATGTAGGTGGCCCGGCTCCGGCTACTCAGCATCTTGCGCCAGGTGTGCTCCACGTATCGGTGTACTCTCTGCAATGCACGGAAATTGCCGGCAATGCCGTAGTACGCGTAGTGGCCACGTAGCACTCGGCCCAGATTTGTCGCCTGCTCCCCCACCGGAAGGTGGCGCATCCGCCCCATCAGCTCCGTCAGGTGTACGATGCTACGGCGAAGACGTGCCTTCTCCGTTCGCAATCCCACCCGGAAGTTGCCTTGACGGTTTCGCGTGCAGTAGAGCGTGAAGCCGAGGAAGTAGATCGTCTCAGGACGTGTTCTTCCTCGCTTCGGCGCATGTTTCTGAGCAAACCGACCGAACTCGACGAGCTTCGTCTTGTCCGGCTCCAGTGCCAGCCCAAACTTGGCCACGCGCTTCTTCACCGCGTCGTGGACACGAACAGCGTCCGCCCGATATTGGAAACACACCACAAAGTCATCGATGTAGCGAATCAAGTACGCTTCGCCTCGCAGCCTCGGCTTGACGACTCGGTCAAACCAAAGGTCCAGCACGTAGTGCAGGTACACGTTGCTCAGCATCACGCTAATCGACCCACCTTGCGGGGTCCCCTCTTCGTTCGAGTGCAGCTCGCCATCCTCCAGTACGCCAGCCTTGAGCCATCGCCTTACCAAGCTGATAATGCGTGGGTCTCCGACTCGATGTTCCACAAAGCGCAGTAGCCATCCATGATCTAAACTGCCAAAGAAGTTCTTCAGATCGGCTTCCAGAACCCAGCCCACCTTCTTCCCGGAAATCACCTCGGTGAGCGTGCCCAGCGCGTTATGCGCACCGAGACCCTTGCGACCACCGAACGAACACGGCAGAAAATCCTGCTCGTAGATGGCCGACAGAACCTCGCAAACGCTCCGCTGGAGTGCCCGGTCCGCAACGCACGGAACGCCCAGTGGGCGTTTCGTGCGCTTACCAGGTTTCGGGATATAGACCCGCCGAATCGGCGGTGGTCGGTAACACTTTCGATGGACTGATTGAAGCATCGGTTCTATCCACTCGCTGAACGCTTCCTTCTCCTCATCGACCGTCTTGCCATCACATCCCGGCGACGAATCTCTGGGGATATGACACAAACTGCGCCACACCCGGTCTTCGGTAACGTGGTGAGCCAGTGACGTGAATCGGAGCTTTGGTTCCCCCCGAGCTTTCACTGCTATCCGTTCAAGTTCCGTTGTCATGACTGACTTGTCCTCCCTTTGCATGGAGGGTCGTACTCTCCCTTTGAATGGAGCCCATGTTCCCATGAACGATTCAATCCCTGCTGGCCGCTTCCCCATGTAGCCGGCTCTCCCGACCTCAGAGTAGTATCAACCAGTCTGACTTCCGGCCGGTCATCAGGTCATCCTCGCATTGTTAGCTTGTCAGACCTTACAGGCTCCGCCTGAACCTGCCGGATCTCCCTTGTTCGCATCATGTCCTTCGAGCACATGCCGACGGTACGAACCCCGGAAGCACTTCGAGAGCCTCGCCATTACAGCCCTCGCAGTTCCGCCTTCCCCTGAGAGCGACAGGGTCGGCTACTCCGACCACGTTCGATTTCGGGGCTAACACTCCGTTCACTTTCGTTTCGGCCTATGCTCTCCTTGTCTACGCTTCGCAGCGCACGTTGCCGTACGCCACGCAAGACTCGGTACGCAGTTGCTGGCTAAGCTTTACCGCGACGACCATCTCAGGTCGCGGAACATCATGCGCTTTCAAGGCGCAACGCTCATCGAACCGTGCATGCGGATTTCCCGCACACGGCTCTCGGACGAGATCATGCCTTCGCCCACGGAAAGCGGGTCGTTTGCGGTCCAAGGCGGATAAGGCCATGTTTTGTCCATAGCCGCTCGTACCCAAGGCGCACTGGATTTCGGGTTTCCGCCTTGTGCTTGCGACACCGCCACTGGAGCAGCCGCTTGAGTGCGTGCCTGTCAATCGCGGCGTAGGCCGGTCTGACCTGTCCCAGGATGAAGTAGTTCGACCATCCGAGCATCAGTCGATTGAGCCGTTTGACCACGACCTCCTGTTCTAGAAGCCCGAACCGGGGCTCCGTCAGCTCGCTAATCTTGCGGCAGATGCTGCGGACGCTTGCCTTGCTGGGCCGGGTGCCGATGTAGCTTCCCTTTCCTTTCGGGCGGTAGTTGCGTCCTATTCGGTAGCCGAGGAAGTCGAACGACTCCTCCGGCACCCGGCAGCACCGGGTCTTTTCGGCATTGACCGCCAGTTTCAGCCGTTTCATCAGGCTTTCGACCGCCGCCAGCATGTCGGCTGGCGGCGCTTTGCCGAGCACCACGATATCGTCGGCATAGTTGACGACCTCAGCTTCAAAGCGCCGGGCGTAGCCCAGCACCTTCCAGCCCAATATGAAGCGACGCATGTAGATGTTGGACAAAAGCGGGCTCACCGGTGACCCCTGAGGGGTTCCTTTGCGTTCCCGCCGTGCCCGGTTCGTGCGGCGTTTGCCGCCCTTGCCGTCATCCTCTTCCACCGGCATTTCCAGCCACGCCTTGATCCACCCCAGTATCCGCCCGTCGCTCACGCGCCGGGCGACGGACTTGAGCAGTTCGGCGTGGGGGATCTGGCCAAAGTAGTCGGCCAGATCTGCGTCAACCACCTCGCGGTGGCCCGTGGTCAGCAGCCGGTGCGCATGCCTGACGGCATCGTTCGCGCTCCGGCCCGGCCTGTAGGCATATTGCTCCGGTTGCAGGTCGGCCTCGAAAATCGGCGACAGCACAAGCATCGCCGCCGTCTGTGCCACCCGGTCCCGTATACAAGGGATGCCCAAGGGCCGGAACTTCCCACGCTGCTTCTTTGGAATGAGCACCTGCCGAACCGCGTCGGGCTGGTAGGTTCCCGCTTTCAGGTCCCGCGCCAGTTCCCCAAGCCACCGGTCCACGCCGTACGCCTCGATGTCCGCTACCGTCTGACCGTCCACTCCGGCAGCCCCGCCATTGCGGCGTACGTCCTGCCAGGCGACGGCCATCACGTCGGCGCGCCACACCTTGTCGCTGAGCGAGTAGAACCGGAAGCCCGGAGCTTCCTTCGCTTTCGCATGTAGCGCCGTCTGGAGTCTCCGGACCTTTTCAGGGTCGGATAGGCTCTCGCCAGTCCCCATGTCCCTTTCTCCTTCCAAACGCTGCTCTCGAACCAAGGCCCCTTCCCTCCACCGGCATTACCCGGCTTCAACGGTAGTACGGGCCTCTCCGCCACCCCGAACGGCCCGACCCATCCCTCGCGGGTTGTCGGTTGGCGCGTGCCACGCCACCGCTGGGGCTTCCCGTGTTGCGTCCATCCCCCTCTTCCATGCGTGCCGCCGCCAATACCCCGGCGGAACCAACCGGTGCGTGTGTCGCTCGCTTCCCGGTCGATAACAGCCTTCCCCGTTCTCATGGCGGGTCGGCTTCCGCATCGGACGTTTCGGGGCCTGCTCAGCGTTCACTCGCGTTGCGGCCCGCATGTTCGCTGAGTCGCCCAAGGCGACCCGTGTCATCGGAGTGCTTCAGACGATATCGTTACCTCTATCATCCGCTCCGATTGCTACCGGCTGGAGCGACAGTTGCCGGGCGGGTCTCGCAACCCGCTGAGGGATGGCGCCTTGCACGGCGCACGTAGAGTCGAGGACTGGCGCGTCGGCTTTAGGGTCCGGTGGCTTGTCCGTCGCTTTTGCTCCGGGCCTCAGTCCGGCTCCCGTGGCTACGTTTCCAGTCCCACCGGGTCGCCGGAGGCGGTCACCCGCCCCCGGCTCCCACAGAACCCCGCGTGCGGATTTCCCGCACGGGGCTCTTCAGAGATTGATTCACAGCACCGCACAACGCTGAAGGTCCGGATAGGAAAG
>MPMW01000173.1 GCA_002238705.1 Acidobacteria bacterium bin61
TGCTCGCGCTCGCCGAGCCGGACCCCAGGATGGCGCAGGACGGGATTTCGGTGGTGGATCTCACCGGGATGGGCGTTCAGGACCTCGCGATCTCGGAGATGACCCTGCGGGGTTTGGGGGATTAGGAGGCGGGGCTGCAAGGCGTTGCCGCGGTGCCAGAGAGTGAGGCAGTCAGTTCCGCGGCGCTCTCGCGCCACGGGTGCCGGCTGAAGCCGGCGTTCCTGGCCGCGTCGGCTGTGCAGATGCGTGGCTTGGTGGGGTTCCGCGGCGCTCTCGCGCCACGGGTGCCGACTGAAGTCGGCGTTCCAAGCCATTACGCCGCGATGGCGGCCAGTGAGGCCGGGCGCTCCTTTCTTTCGCCCCTGAGACGGACCCCGGTACCCTCCACGCCCCATGGGAGAGCTGGCGCGCGAACTCGCGAATCGCATCGAGGGGAGCGTGCGGTTCGACCGCGCGAGCCGGATCCTCTACTCGAACGACGCCAGCATCTACCAGGTCGAGCCCCTCGGGGTGGTGATCCCCCGCCACACCGCGGACGTGGCGGAGGCCATCCGGGTGGCCGGGGAGGCCGGGGCGCCGGTCCTCCCCCGCGGCGGCGGCACCTCGCTCGCCGGGCAGGCGGTCGGCGAGGCCGTGGTGCTCGACCTCTCGGTGCACTTCCGCAATGTCCTCGAGATCAACGGGGAGGAGATGTGGGCGCGGGTGCAGCCGGGGGTCGTGCAGGACGCCTTCGGCGCGGCGCTCGCCCCCCACGGGCTCCGCTTCGGTCCCGAAACCTCCACCTCGAACCGCGCGAACCTCGGGGGGATGATCGGCAACAACTCGGCCGGCGCCCGTTCGCTCGTCTACGGCAAGACGGTTGAGAACGTCCTCGACGCCACCGTGGTGCTGCCCGACGGGAGCTGCGAGCGGCTCGGCTGGCTGAGCTGGGAGGACATCCGGCGCCGGGCGCGCGGGAACTGGGTGCTGGCCCCGCTACTTCGCGAACTCCTCGCGATTCGCGACGAGTACTCGGAGGACATCAACGAGCGGTTCCCGCGCATCCCCCGCCGGGTGTCCGGCTACAACCTGGACGTCCTGCTCGATCCCTCCGGGGTCAACCTGGCGCACCTCGTGGTCGGGTCCGAGGGAACGCTCGGGACCGTCGTGGAGGCGCGGGTGAAGCTTTACCAGTTGCCGCCCGCGGTGGGGCTCGCGGTCCTCCACTTCGAGGGGCTGCTCCCGGCGCTCGAGGCGGGGGTGGTGGCGCTCGACCTCCGGCCGACCGCGGTCGAACTCGTGGACCGGATGGTTCTTGAACTCGCCCGCGAGTCGCTCGAATACTCGCGGCGGCTCCACTTCGTCGAGGGTGAGCCGGGGGCGCTCATCCTGGTCGAATTCGCGGGCGGAAGCCGCGCCGAAGTGGCTTCGAAGCTGGCCGACCTCGAACGCCGCCTCGGCAAGCAGGGCCGTCCCCATCTCCGCATCCTCGATCCCGCGGAGCAGAAGAACGTCTGGGCAGTCCGGAAATCCGCGCTCCCGCTCCTCCTGAGCCTGCCCGGCGACAAGAAACCCATCGCCTTCGTCGAGGACACCGCGGTCGAGCCCTCCCGGCTGCCCGAGTTCATCCGCGGTTTCGAGGACATCCTCTCCGGCCGGGACACCGAGGGGAGCTTCTACGCGCACGCCGGGGCCGGCTGCCTCCACATCCGGCCGCTCATCAACCTGAAGGACCCCGCCGAAATCCGGAAGATGGATGCGCTGGCCCAGGAGATCTGCGAGCTGGTGCTCGACTTCGGGGGCGCGATGAGCGGCGAGCACGGGGACGGCCTCGCGCGCAGCCACTTCAACGAGAAGGTCTTCGGGCCGCGGGTCTACGCGGCGTTCAAGCGCCTGAAGGCGGCGTTCGACCCCGCCGGCATCATGAATCCGGGGAAGGTGGTGGACGCGCCGGCCATGACCGACAACCTGCGCTACGGCGAGGGTTACCGGGCGGAGGAACTGCCGGTCGTCTATCCGTACCAGCGTCACGGCGGCTTCGCGGGGGCGGTCGATCTCTGTAAGGGGCGCGGGGTCTGCCGCAAGGAACTCGTGGGGACGATGTGCCCGTCGTTCATGGCGACGAAGGAGGAGGAGCACTCCACCCGGGGCCGGGCGAACCTGCTGCGGGCCTTGCTCGACGGACGGCTGCCGCCGGAAAAGGAGTCGGAGGACCGGGTGCTCGAGGCGCTCGACCTCTGCCTCGGTTGCAAGGCCTGCAAGGCCGAGTGCCCGTCCGGGGTGGACATGGCCCGGCTGAAGTCCGATTTCCAGCACCGCTACTACCGGGACCGGAAGCGTCCGTTCGCCGACCGGATCTTCGGGGCGCCCGATGTGCTCGCCCGCTGGGGGAGCCGGTTCGGCCCGCTCGCCCGCCTTGCCGACAAGCGGGGGTGGGCCGCCGCATTGCTCTCCCGGATGATCGGTTTCGACCGGCGCCGGAGTCTCCCGAGCCTGGCGAACCAGCCCTTCACGCGCTGGTTCCGCAAGGTGGAGGCGGCCGCCCAGCCGGCGGCGCCGCGGGGCGATGTGGCGCTCTTCCCCGACACCTTCACGAACTACTTCGAGCCGCAGATCGGGATGGCCGCCTCGCGGGTGCTGTGGGCGCTCGGCTACCGGGTGGTTCTGGCGCCGGCGGTCTGCTGCGGCCGGCCGGCGATCTCCCGGGGCATGCTCGACCGGGCCCGGCGGCTCGCCCGGGAGAGCGTCCGGGCGCTCGGCGGGATCGCGGCCGGGGGCACCCCGATCGTGGGGCTCGAGCCCTCGTGCCTCTTCAGCTTTCGCGACGAGATCCCGGACCTGGTTCCGGAGGACGATCGGCCGGCGGCCGAAGCGGTCGCCGGGAAGGCGGTGCTCTTCGACGAGTTCCTCGCCGATCACCGCGAGGAGCTGTCGCGACTCACCGGCGGCCGCGGCGAGGGTTCCCACGTTCTCGCCCACGGCCACTGCCACCAGAAGACCTTCTGCGGGACCGGGCCGCTCGCGGGCCTCCTCACCACCACCGGCGCCGAGGTCACGGTGGCGGATTCAGGGTGCTGCGGAATGGCCGGCAGCTTCGGTTACACCTCCGATCACTACGAGATCTCGCTCGCCATCGGCGAGCGCCGGCTCTTCCCGGCGGTGCGGGGACTCGCCACCGAGGACGCGCTGGTGGCGGCCGGAACCTCCTGCCGGCACCAGGTGCTCGATGCGACGAAGCGCCACGCAATCCACCCGGCGGAGTACGTTGCGCAGTATCTCGCCGACGGGGGCGGCCCGGACGCGGGCTAGCGGACCAGAGCGGAACCTCCGCCCCACCGTCTCGTAGTGGCCATCCCGGAGGGCGTAAACCATGTTTGAGGAAGGCGGAACGGTTCACATCGCGGCCATCCTGGGCACCACCCGTCCCGGCAACCTCACTTCCCGGGTCCTGGCTCTCGCCGTGGACGAGCTCCTGAAGCGCCCCGGTGTCCGGGTGAGCCGGATCGACCCCGCGGAACTGGACCTGCCGTTTCCCGGCCAGCCCGGTGAGTCCCCCGGACGGGAGCGTCTGAAGGACGCCGTTCGGGAGGCCGACGGGGTGCTGTTCGCTACCCCCGAGTACCACGGCAGCTACGCCGCCGCGATGAAGCTGGTGATCGAGAATCTCGGGTTCCCCTCGGTGCTCGCGGGTAAGCCGGCGGCGCTGATCGGCGCGGCGTCGGGCGCGATCGGGGCGGTCAAGGCGCTGGAGCACCTGCGGAGCGTGCTGTCCCACGTCGGCGCGATCGTCCTTCCCGGCCCGGTGTCGGTCGCGGGGGTAGGCCGGGTGTTCGACGCGGAGGGGCGATGCCTCGACGAGGCCGTCGAGAAGCGGACCCGCAAGCTGGCGGGGAACCTTCTCGACTACATCGAGCGGAGCACCTGCCCGCGGGCCGGGCTCGAAGCGTTCGCGCGGCGCGG
>MPMW01000174.1 GCA_002238705.1 Acidobacteria bacterium bin61
TCTCGCGCAGCGATGCCGGCCGGAGGCCGGCGCTCCGAGCCGTTTTGGCTGCGAAAGAGAGTGAGATTGCGCGTTCCGCTGCGCTCTCGCGCAGCGGGTGCCGGCTGAAGCCGGCGTTCCAAGCCGTTTCCGCCGTACCGCGCGGCGGCGGGGGCCCGTTGCGGGCCTGCGGTCCGCGTGCCGGTCTAAAGGCCTACGGTCCCTAGCGGTCCCTGACGCTGCCTACGCCGGGACGAGGGTCTCCTCGGCGACCTCGGCTAGGACGTCGCTGATGATGGCGAGGCTCTCGGTGAGGACCTCGGGCTCGGCGCCGAAGCCGATGCGGAGGAAGCCGTCGAGCTCGAAGTGCTGGGCGGGGACCACGAGCAGGCTGCGTTCGATCCGCAGGCGTTCGATGAGGTCCTCGGACGAGATCGGGTGGTCGTAGCGGACCGCGGCGATCGCGCCGGCCTCCGGCCGCGTCCAGCTCAGCCGCACCGGATGGTCCTCGTGGGACGCGATCCAGTCCACCACCATCGGCAACTGGCGCCGGATGATGCCGCGGGTGCGTTCCAGGATCTGCGGACGCTTGTCGAGGGCGATCTGCGCCAGCCGGTCGGACATCGCGCTCAGGGCCAGGCTGCTGTAGTCGCGGTGGCTCCACAGCTCGGTCGCCTTCTCCTCGGTGGTCACGGTCCAGCCGACCCGGAGCCCCGGCAGCCCGAACGCCTTCGAGAGCCCGGCGTTCAGCAGGATCCGGTCCGTCCGGCCCCAGAAGGTCGGGCACTCCTCGCCGCTGAGCTCCGCCCCCCGGTAGACCTCGTCCGCGAGCAGCCAGGCGCCGCACCGCTCCGCGGCCGCCACGATCCGGTCCATCTCGGGCTCGGTGAGCACCGCGCCGCTCGGGTTGTTCGGGTTGCAGACGAGGATCATCTTCGTCCGGTCGCTGACCGCGGCGTCGAGGGCGTCCAGGTCGGGCCGCCAGCCGTTTTCCTCGACCAGCGGGAAGGGGATGACCCGGGCGCCGAGCGAGCGGCACGCCCCGATGATCTGCATGTAGTTCGGGATCATCGCCACCACCTCGTCGCCGGGTGACAGGGTGGTCAGGGCCGAGAGGAAGTTGGCCTCGGCGGTGCCGGTGGTCACCAGGATCTGGTCCGGAGTCGATTCGGGATAGAGCGCCGCGATCCGCTCCCGGAGCGGAATCGTGCCGTTGCTCTGGGTGTAGCCGAGCAGGGTGTCCCCCAGATCGGCGCCTCCCGTCAGCTCGGCGAACGTCATCGGGTGGACCCCGCTCTCCGAGATGTTCAGCCGGACGGTGTTCTCCCACCGGCAAAGGCATCGTTCCATCACGAACGGTTCGAACTTCATGGCGTGCGGCTCCTCGCGGCAGACGGCCGCCGGCTCCTCCGGCGGTACAGGCCGGCAATCCTACGCCCACCCGCCTAACATTCCACGCATGACGGAGCGAAATCCCACCCGCCGGGTCCGGGTCGGGAACGTCCATGTCGGCGACCACCAACCGATCGTGGTGCAGAGCATGTGCGCCACCCACACCCAGAACGTGGAGGCGACCTCGCAGCAGGCCGAGGCACTCCGCGAGGCCGGCGCCGGCATCGTCCGCATCGCGGTGGACAGCAGGAAGGACGTGGAAGCGCTCGCCGAGGTCCGCCGGCGCACGACCGCCAACCTCGCCGTGGACCTCCAGGAGAGCTACCGGCTCCCCGCATGTGGACAAGATCCGCTACAACCCGGGCCATCTCTGGCACCACGAGACCTCGCGGCCGGTGGCCGACAAGGTCAAGTACCTCGCCGATGTCGCCGGGGAGCACGACTGCGCCATCCGCATCGGGGTGAACTGCGGCTCGATCGACCCCGCGCACCAGGACCGCTTCGAGGGCGACCCGGTCGGCGCGATGGTCCAGTCCGCCGCCGAGCACTGCGAGATGCTCGACCGGCTGGGGTTCACCCGCTACGTGGTGTCCCTCAAGGACTCGGACCCCGCGAACGTGATCGAAGGGAACCGGCGCTTCGCCGACGAGCGGCCCGACGTGCCGCTCCACCTCGGGGTCACCGAGGCCGGAATGCCGCCCGAGGGGATCATCAAGACCCGGATCGCCTTCGAACAGCTCGTCAGCCGGGGCATCGGCGACACCGTCCGGGTCTCGCTCACCCTGCCGAACCCCAAGAAACCCGAAGAGGTGACGGCCGGCCATCAGATCCTCACCGACATCGCGAACGGCCGCTTCCGCTCGGTCCCCGAGTTCCCGAAGGACAAGCTGAACATCATCTCCTGCCCCTCCTGCTCACGGGTCGAGAACGAGAAGTTCATCGAGCTGGCCGAGGACGTCCGGGAGATGACCCGCTACGCGGAAAGGCACGCGATCACCATCGCGGTCATGGGCTGCCGGGTGAACGGCCCCGGCGAGACCGACGACGCCGATCTCGGGCTCTGGTGCGGCCCGGCGTTCGTGAACCTGAAGAAGGGGCCGGAGTCGCTCGGCGCCTACCCCTACGACCGGATCCTCGCCCGGCTGAAGACCGAGGTGGACCGGCTCATCGCGCACCGCGCGCCCGCAAACTGAGCGGCCGCTGAGTTGACATCGGAAATCGGCACGATAGAGAGCGTGCCTATCCGCGAGGTCTGGTCCAAGGAAGATGCGGACTTCACCCCGTGGCTCAGGTCTCATCTCGGGGGCCTGGCCAAAGGAAGGCCCTGCCTTCCCCCCGGGGCTCGGGTCTCATCTCGGGGAGCTGGACAAGACTCTCGGGCTCGGTCTGAAGAACCCTCGGAGCGAGGTCGGCGCAGGCGACTTCCGGATCGATCTGGTGGCGGAAACCGATTTCGGGGATGTCGTCATCGAAAACCAGTATGACCGGAGCGACCACCGCCACCTAGGACAGCTCGTGACCTATTTGGCCGACCGGGATGTCCACTTGGCCATCTGGATCGTCGAAGAAGGAAGGCCGGAGCATGTAAAGGCGGTAGAAGTGCTAAACGAGCGCGGTGTCGGTCGGATTTGGATGGTGGCCGTGCGAGCGATCCGAATCGGCACATCAGCAGCAGCGCCGCTCTTCACAACAGTTGTTGCTCCGTCTGAGAGTGAGTTGGCCAAGGAATCCACGGGTAAAGAACTGTCGCCGGGTGAGATCAAGAAACGCGATTTCATTGCCGCGCTGGTCGAGCATGCGGGCGAAGTAGACATCGCTTCGCCGTTCCAGGGGCGGACGCCCAGCGTCCACGGAATGCTTCACACTCCTGCCCGAGGGCAGGGGCTTTTCTACCGAGTTGCGGTCAACAAGAAAGAGTCTCGTGTCGTACTAACCAATGTGAAGGGCAAGTGGGAGGGGGCGTTTTCCGAGCTGGCGTCGCAGCGATCCGATTTGGACCGCACCTTCGCCACCGCGGGTTTGCCGGGGACACTTGAATGGCCTGAGCAGGTCAGCGCAGGCCGTTGGGCGATCCGGTATGCGGTCGAAGTTGGCTATGAAGACGAATTCAGCGCCGAGAGTCTGCGCGAACTCAACCGTGCCGCAGCCGAAGTGAAGCGCGTCTTCGATCCATTTGTCAACGAACTTGATCCAAGCCTTGAAGAGGGCTCTGGCGGTTCATCCGACGACTCCGACGAATGAGGTGGACCGCCTCATCGCGGACCGCGCGCCCGCGAACTGAGGGGCCGCTCAGCCGTTACCCGTCGCGCCGGGCGACGAGGTCCTGCTGCCGGGCGGCGTAGGAGAGTTCGCCGTCCCGGAGTTGCCGGCGCCGGGAGCGCATCCACCAGTCCAGTTCTTCGTCGCGGATCTCGGTCGAGGTGAGGAGTTCCTTCTCGATGAAGCCGAGCAC
>MPMW01000175.1 GCA_002238705.1 Acidobacteria bacterium bin61
GCCGAGCAGATCCTCGTTGAGCGCGGTTACCTGGGCGCCCTCCGGCCCGACCGAAACATCGGCGGGACGGGTGGTGGTCCCGGAGGTGAAGGCGAACGACCCGTCCCGGGCCACCGAAAAGGAACCCCCCGCATAGGGCCGGCCGAGAGAAGTGCCGCCCAGACCGGAAGCCCGCACCGCCACTTCACCGTCGAGCGGCACGAACGCCACCTTGGTGTCCCCCTCGTCGTCGTACTGGAAGAAGAGACCGTCGCTGTCCGCATTCCACTGCGGAAGCGCCGCATCGCGATCGAGCGAACCGGTCACCACCGCCGGGGCCGACCCGTCGCGGTTCATGACGTAGAGCTTGGTGACCTGGTACCCCTGATAGCGGTCGTCGTACCCCAGATAGGCGATGCGTTCCCCGTCGGGCGAGACCGCGGGGCTCTCGTCGGGGCCGAGCCGCGCGGTCAGGGTGCGGATCGCTCCATCGGCGACGGCCACCTCGTGGATCTCGCTGTCCGCCGGTTCCTTCCGGGCGTCGGGTCGCCGATTGGCCGAGAACACGATGTGCGCCCCGTCCGGGGTCCACGAGAGCCGGCTGCGGTGGTGGAAGGGGCCGGTGGTGAGCTGCCGCGGCGAGCCCCCCTCGGCGGGGACCACGAAGATCTGGCTGTAGCCGTCCTCGAGATATCCCACGCCGTCGGCGCGGTAGATCATCTTGCGGATGACCTTCGCCGCCGGCGCCCAGTTCGCATCCGCGGGCTTGGCGGGGAGTTCCACGTAGGGGGCCGACGGCTCGGGCACGAGCATGGAGAACGCCAGCCAGCGTCCGTCGGGGGACCAGGTGAGGTTCGACGGCGAACGGGGAAGCTGGGTGAGCCGCGCGGTCTGCCCGGTATCCATCCAGCGGACGTGGATTTGCGCCGAGCGGTCCTCAGGCAATGTCCCCGAGGACACGTAGGCAAGTCGGTCTCCGTCCGGAGACCACCGCGGCGAACGCTCGTCGCCCCCGCTCTCTCCGGCGGTCAGGGCCCGATGATCGGAGCCGTCCGCGTTCACGATCCACAGGCGGGATCGCTGGCGGTCCACCAGGATGTCCATGGAATTCCGGACGTACGCCACCCGGGAGCCGTCGGGGGATATCTGCGGATCGGTGGCCAGTTCGAAGCCGAACACATCCTCGAGCTGGAGAACGGGCCGGACCTCTTCCTGCGCGGGCGAGGGCGCGGCAGCCAACCAACCGGCGGCGAGCGCCGCGGCCCACCGGCTGTGGAGGACGGAATGACGCGGGAGTGGGAAGCTCATGGGACGAACCCTACCCAAACACCCGGACGTGTCGTGTCCACCGCCAGCCCGCGGCGCCACGCCCGGGGAGCGCGGGCGGCACAACCGCACGGGAGGGTCGACCTCCAGGTCGGCGCCGCGAGTTTCAGGCGCCCTCCCTTCCGCAAGGGGCCGTTTTCCATACGCCCCTGTTACGCTCGGGCGCCGATGCCGGCCGACGCCGAACCCCCGACCACGCAATCGGCGAGTGCCCTCTGGGACGATTCCGCGGAACCCTCCGCGAGAGCGGTCGACGGCGGTCTGCGGTTTGGCCCCCGCGGGGTTCACGGCAGCCGCACCATCATGCTGTCGGACCTGACAGCGCTCTTCGCCGCGGTCCCGCCCGGAGCAGACACCGCAGACTACGTGCGGGCGATCCTCGAGGAAAACGTCTTCGACGGCGCCCGCTGGAACGACCTCCACTACACCCGCGCTGCGAAAGAGAACCCCCGCGGGTCACAATCCGACGATGCTTGAGTCCCCGGACGACCTGCTGGCTCGCATCCGCGTCGGAGAAGACGAGTCCCTGGAGCTCAAGGAGGCCGTCTTCTCCGGCAAGTCCATCAAGGGACCGGCCCGCGACGCGCTCGCCGATGAGATGGCGGGCTTCGGCCGCAGCCCCCGCCCCCACACCCGCGCGCCGATGAGATGGCGGCCTTCGCCAACACCCGCGGCGGCACTCTGGTCCTCGAGGTCAGCGACCGCACGCGCCAGGTCACCGGTGTTCCGCTGGCACAACTGGACCGGTTCGAGCGCTACGTGTCGGAGATCGCCGTGGATTCCGTGGATCCGCCGCTCGACGCCGCCATCCACCGCATTCAGTTGCCCGACGCTGACGGCGAACCGAGGCCGGTGATTCGGGTCGGCGTACCGCGAAGCCTGTTCGTGCACCGGAGCCCTTCCGGTTTCCTGCGCCGGGTCGGCAGTTCCAAGCGGCTGATGAAGACCGAGGAACTCGCCCGGCTTCTCCAGCAGCGCAGCCAGAGCCGTCTGATCCGCTTCGACGAACAGGTGCTCGCGCGGGCGTCCGCGGACGATCTCGACACCTCGCTCATCCAGCGGTTTCGGTCGGCGCGGACCAGCGACGACCCTCTCACCCTCGCGCGCAAACTGGGAATGCTGGAGCGGGCGGATGACGGAGCGATGCGGCCGACGGTCGCAGGGCTCCTCGCCGGGGCGTCGCGTCCGGAGCGGTGGCTGCGGAACGCGTTCCTTCAGGCCGTCCGCTACCGGGGGCGGGAGATCAACGAATCCTGGGACCTCACGCACTACCAACTCGACGCCGAAGACATCTGCGGGCCGGTGGACGAGCAGGTGGCGAAGGCGTGCCGGTTCGTCCTCCGCAACCAGACGGTCGCCGCGAGCAAGTACCTGGGCCGGAGGGACATCCCGCAATACGACATGCCGTCCGTCTTCGAGGCGCTCGTCAACGCCGTGGCGCACCGGGACTACTCGCTCCCCGGTTCCCACATCCGGCTGCGCATGTTCTCGAACCGGATGGAGATCTATTCTCCCGGCGGCCTCGTGAACTCCATGGAACTCGGACTGCTCGCCGACCGCCAAGCGACGCGCAACGAAACGCTCGTGAACCTGCTGCGCTTGATCTCGGTGCCGAGGGATCAGGCAGGAATCGAAACGGCCCGTCAGACCTTCATGGACAAGCGCGGCGAGGGGGTCCCGATCATCCTGGAACGGAGCGAAGCCCATTCGGGCAAACGCCCCGAATTCCGGCTGCTCGGCGACTCGGAACTCGTACTCACCATCTTCGCTGCCGGACCGGACCAGTCGGGCTACGCGGGCAGCGAGTCCCCGCACGCATGACTACCAGGACGCGAACCGCCCGGCGCCTCGCATGAACCTCCTCCCGGGCGGGGAGGAGGGCACGCCGCTCGACGTCCTGACGGAGCGGTTGCGTCTCTGGCACGGAGTTTCCTGGCGTTTCCGGCGTATCGGCTCCAGCACCGGTTCAGCAGGCAACGCAGGAGCTGGCCGTCCTTGCTATCAAGCCGCCTGACCCGGATTTCTCATACTCCCGTCGGGCGGCCGATCGAGGATCTTGCAACCCGTTGATTCAGCGCGGGTACCGCGAGCAGCGGGGACCCCGAGCGACTGGACGAGGTGTCGCCTCGGAGCGCCGGCCTCTGGCCGGCATCGCTCCGCGCCAGCGGAGCGAAACCGCATATCGCTGGTCCTCCCGGATGGCGCCTGCACTCGGCATGCCCTCCTTCTTTGGTGGCAACGTGCGTTTCGCTTCGCTCTGCGCAGCGGGTGCCGACCGGAGGTCTATACCTTTCCGGGCATCACTTTTTCATGTGGCAGACACCTTGCGCACGACGGGCGGCGGCCGGGGTGCGTTGGGGCGCGGCAGGTAGCCTGGAGGCGGCGCCAAAGAGGAGGAAGGGGGCGCAGGTTCCGAGCTGGCGAACCTCCCATGGCGTGGTGGCGACCTTCTCGGGGGGCAAGCCCATTTTTT
>MPMW01000176.1 GCA_002238705.1 Acidobacteria bacterium bin61
CTGGCCGCCGACGGTTCCGGCCCGTGCGCCATCCCGGCGCGTGAGGTCGTTCCCGCCGCCGGCCTGCGGCAGCATTGCGGCGGTCGGCGACCGGCGAGACTGTATTTTCACAGGAACTCGGCCGCGTGAGTTTCACCACCGGCTGGTAGCATCCAACCCGACCTTGAGGGCGGCGCGGTTTTACGCGCCGTCGGCACACCTTGCAGACCTTGACCGGGCGGCGAGCCGCCCAGCGTCCGGAATTCCGGGGCCGATTCCCGCGCGGAGTCGTCGCGCTCGGACTCGCCGGACTGGCGCTGGTCGCCGGTCAGGCCCCGGCGGGCGCCCAGGTCGTCGAGCGAGTGGTGGACGGCGACACGATCATCGTGGCGGGCGTCGGGCGCGTGCGGCTGATCGGCGTGGACACGCCGGAAACGGTGGATCCGCGCCGGCCGGTTCAGTTCTTCGGCCGGGAAGCGAGCGCCTTCGCCACGCAACTGCTCGAGGGCAAGCTCGTACGGCTTGAATACGACCAGCGCCGCACGGACCGCTATGGCAGGACGCTCGCCTACGTCTGGCTGCCCGATGGACCCATGGCGAATGCGGAGATCATCCGGCGCGGTTTCGGCCACGTCTACACGCGATTCCCCTTTCGTTACCTCGAAGAGTTCCGGAAACTCGAACGGGAGGCGCGCCTCGCCGACCACGGCCTGTGGGGCGCGGAGGACTCCGCTCCGGCGGCGCCCGCCGACGCGCCAGCGGACGGTGCGGCGTGGGACGACAACGACAACGGCCGCGTCTCCTGCGCTGAAGCTCGCCGACACGGCATCGCACCGGTCCGGCGTGGCCATCCGGCGTATGCGTTCATGAACGACCGGGACGGCGACGGCGTGGTGTGCGAAGCCGCCGGTCGCGATCGCGACCCCGCCGCAGCCTTCCGGTAGCTTCCGTTCAGGCAACGGACGGTGGGCCGGACCATCTTGGCGGGCCAGTCCGAGCAGTCCCTTCCGGCGACGCGTTGGAACTCGCGGCGCAACGTTCCCGTTCTGCGACCCGTCAACAACAAGCCGGTCAACTCCGGATCAAATGAAAAACACGCGTTTTATCAATGACTTTGTACGGACCCATCCTTCTTATATCGTCTTCCGATCAAATACGAGGGCTGACAGCGGGCCAACCGTCAGGACGACGGACCGCCGTTTCCGTTTTCCTGCGCCGCCCACCATGGGATGTACCGCATTGCCTTGCGTGAGGCTGTCGCGTTCTCGGGGGTGATCGCGCCGCTCTTCACGGCGTTCCGGATGAGCCGGGAGGCCATCGCCCGGTTCCGGTCGGAGATGCCGAACCGCCGCCGTAGCGACAAGTTCGTGAGAGCGTCACCGTTCACGTACCGGAGGCACGCATGGAGATAGCAGGCCCAGTTCCGGTCGTCCGCCCCCAACTCCCCCAGTTTCTTTCGGGCATGAAGGATCACGCGGGTGTAGCCCCGCGGCTTGTAGAACCGGGGCGGCGGAAGTTCGTGCGCCTCGATTTCCTCGACGACCCGGTCTATTCCCATACCCCGTTCCTCGCTGTAACCGAACCGGCGCATGAGCGAGGCGAGCCTGTCGTTGCGGGATTGCGGCGGCGCGTCCACCAGGCGCTCCGTCTCGACCAACGGCTCGCCAGGATTCGTGATCTCGATGCGACCGTCGAAGATCTCGACCATCGGCCCCGCCCCGCGCACCGCGAGGTCCTGATGGATCAGCGCGTTGGCCACCAGTTCCCGAACCGCGACCGGGGGAAACGCCCATTCGACCTCCCGTCGGACCCGGCCGATGACTTCCCGCGCCGGCAACTGGCCGTCCAACTGCTGATTCAGCCGGTCGAAGCACCGTGCGTAGCCGTCCCCGAACTCCCACTCCCGAGCTTCGCCGGTGCGCCCGGAGCCACGGTAGCGGATGAGCCGCACCGCCTTCCGGCCCAACTCGGGAAAGTCTGCAAGCCGTCGCGCCAGGTAGCGAGCGCCAGGCGCAGACGGACCGGCGGATGAAGGAGATCGATCAGCGGCTGCGGCCCCTCGAGGATCGTTATCCGGCGGCGGATGGCGACAACCGCGAGGAACGCCCGAGAACGTGATCGGCGAAGCTCGGAATCCCCATTTCCCAGACCGATGGCTCGGCCTCCCACAACACACCCAGATCGCTGAGGGTGTTCAGCAGTTCGGTTTCGCTGACCGGGACGGGCGCCATGGCGACGAACTCGTCGAGATCATCGTCGTCGAGCCGCCCGCCGCGCCCGCGGACCAGCAGGGCAAGCGGCCCCAGCGCCCGGTGCACCGACCGTTCGCGCGCCTCGGCGAAGCGTTCCGCGTAGAACCGCTGGATTGCGGGCTGTGCAGCGTCAATTCCGTGCTGCGCGGACTCGATTCCGATCCCCGGAAAGGACGCGTTGTCGGCCGCCCGCCAGGCGGCGCTCCCGAGCAACTGGAGGAAGTACGGATACTGCTGCGACTCCCGCGCGAGGAGAGTGACTGCCTCGCTGTCCATCGGCAGCCCGGCCGCGCGGGCGGGTTCACCGAGCGCGCGAACCGCCTCCGACGGTTCGATCCGGCCAACCGGCACCCGCGCGAGCGCGCGCTCGGTGAAGGTACCCGCCAGCCGCAACCGCCGCGGCGCGTCGGGGGTCCCGGCGGCGACGAGCAGGAAGGGCAGGTCCGCGCGCGTGGCGGATTGGACGGCGTCGAAGAAAAGGCGGCCGGCGTCCGCTTCGATGGCGTGGGCCTCATCGAGCAAGATCACGAGCGGTGCGGGCGCCTGGCCGATCCAGTGCGCGAACAGCTTGGTGGTGTTCCGCTCCGGCTCGCCGGGCTGGGCCGAGACCCCGAATCCCGCAGCCTGCACACCCGTGACCCGCGTTCCGGCGAGGCCCGCCCGTTCCCTCAGTTCCCGGCGGAGTGCATCCGGGTCCCGGTATGCCGCGCCTGACAGTTCCTCGACCCGCAACCCCAGCCCGCGAGCCTCCTCCGCGATCTGGGACAACAACGCGGTCTTGCCGTTGCCGCGAGGACCGTAGAGCAGGAGCCCCTGTGGGGGCCTCTGCCCCTTCTCGAGCGATCCCAACAGTTCTCCGGCAAGCGCGAGTTCCGCCGCCCGCCCAGCGAGGAGTGGCGGCCGCGCGCCAGCCCCCGGCTGGAAGGGGTTCACCGGACCGCCGGTTCCCGTCATGCGCCGAGCCTACCGCAGGTTTCGGCAAAGAACCCGGGCGCCGGAAACGTGGCGGCTTCAACCTCCCGCTGCATACCGGACACGTCCGCGGGCTCCGGCTTCCGGGAGATTGCCGGCCGCTGCCATCAGGATGGTGACAGCGGCGCGCCGCGATCGGGGCGGGGTTCGGGCGCCCGCGGCGGGGGGGGCCCGGGGGCGCAGCGGCGGGCGGCGCCGGTGTCAACAGCGGCGCTTCCGCTCCCTGCCCTACTCGGGCTCTCCCATGTTGATCGGCTCGGCGTCCACGAGCTTCACGGCCCAGAGGCCCGAGTTCATGTCGCTGAGGTAGATGTGGCCCTTGTAGGGCTGCGGTCCCCAGACCATCGGAGCGTTCGGGACCCGGCTCTCGGGGTCGAACGGGCGGAACATCGCGATCTCGCGGCCCTGCCGGTAGAGATCGCCCCGCAGCTCGCCGGAGATGTCGACCACGCGTAGACCACCGTTGTAGTAGGCGATGTAGAGGATGTCGTCCTCGACCCACAGGTTGTGGGTCCCGGCCTCCGGTACCTGGTAGCGGGCCACCT
>MPMW01000177.1 GCA_002238705.1 Acidobacteria bacterium bin61
GAACCTGAGGTTCGCTGCTATTTTGTTTTTCGCTCGTTCAGATAGCGCAGCCGATGGAACACGTCCTCCGACCCCCACAGCAGAAGCGGCTTGGAACGCCGGCTTCAGCCGGCACCGCGGCCGCAGGGCGCGAAAGGAATCACGCTCGTCGGCTTCAAGGGCTTCAAACGCGGATGCCGCTTTTCATGCCGGCGGGGTGCGCAGGAGGACACGCGCATGGGTGTTTCTCCCGGTGGGGGACCGAGAGGGCCGCGGAACCACACCACCTCACTTTCTTTCACCGCAGAAGCCCTGTGTAACGCTGGCTGTCACGAGCCGTGATAGCGTGTTGAACAGCCTATTGTGAAACTCACGCAGCATGCCCGAGCTACGAGGAATGGCGGCCGGCTACGCCGTCTTCCATTCCTCGTGCTAGCGGGGTCTACGCGGGGCTCGCGCCCCGCTCCGGAAGCGAACGGCGATGCATCCCGGCTGAAACGGCCCGCTATGCGGCCCTCATCGTTGCGTTTCGGTCGGAATACACTGGGTATTCCTCACTCACGCGCCTTGTCAGCCGGGCGCCTCACCGTTGTCGGTGCTCACGCCAGTTCCACAACAGGCTGCTAACGAACGGGACGGGACTCAGGTGGACGGCGGAGGTTCGATCGTGGACGATCCGCGCGGAATGGCCAGCGCTGTCGCGGACGACGGTAGCCTTTCCGGCTCCGGCTCGCGCAACCGCGACCGCGATGTCATCCGGCGGTTGTTCGAGACGGGCGAATACCCCTACGAGCGGAAGCTCGCCCGCAAGCACTACGAGCGGACCAAAGCCACCCTTCAGGTGGAACTGCTGAAGGTGCAGGACTGGGTGAAGGCGACGAACCGGAAGATCGTCATCCTGTTCGAGGGCAGGGACGCGGCCGGCAAGGGCGGCACCATCAAGCGGTTTACCGAGCATCTCAATCCGCGCGGGGCGCGGGTCGTCGCGCTCAACAAGCCGACCGAGGGCGAGCGGACCGAGTGGTTCTTCCAGCGTTACATTCGCCATCTGCCGCAGGGAGGCGAGATCGTGCTGTTCGACCGCTCGTGGTACAACCGCGGCGGCGTCGAGCGAGTCATGGGGTTCTGCAACGCCAAGGAGTACCTGGAGTTCATGCGTCAGGCACCCGAGCTGGAGCGCATGTTCGTCCGCAGCGGGGTTTTGCTGTTCAAGTACTGGTTCTCCGTTACTCGAGAGGAGCAGAGGCGCCGCTTCGAGTCCCGCGAGAAGGACGTTCTGAGGCAGTGGAAGCTGTCGCCGGTGGATCGCCAGTCGCTCGACAAGTGGGACGACTACACGGCGGCGAAGGAGGCGATGTTCTTCTACACGGACACGGCCGACGCGCCGTGGACCATTGTCAAGTCCGACGACAAGAAGCGCGCCCGCCTGAACTGCATGCGGCATTTCCTGGCCGCGTTGCCCTATACGAACAAGGATGTCCACGCCGTCGGACGTCCGGACCCCCTCATCGTGGCCAGCGCCGACATGATCGGCGCCGGGGAGGCGCTACTCGGGGGGTGACCCGTGCCCCGTCCAGCGGCTTCCGGACGGGGCCTTGATCCGGAAGGCTCCGGGGGTAACCCCGGGGTTACCCCCTTTCACACTTTCCCCCGAACACGCCGGCAGCGAACCGGAGGTTCGCTGCCATCAGTTTTCACCCGCTTGGAACTGAGCCGAAGAGAAAACGCGCGCGGCGACTGGGAAACCCGGTCCCCGACCGGGTAGTTGGTAGATTCCCGTTCGGCAGGAAGCACCTTGGCGAGCGAGACGGCGGCGGGCGCGCGCGGCAAGCTCTGGGTATTCGGCCCGGTCCAGGACCTCGTTCTGCTGGTCGCCACGCCGATCCTGATCCTGCCCCTCGCTCTCGCGTTCGAGGGCCGGGAGACGGCCTACACCGTGGGGCTGCTGGTCGCGGGATTCGGCGCCCTCGGCCATCACCTCCCCGGGATGATGCGCGCGTACGGAGACCGCGCCCTCTTCCGGCGTTTCCGCACGCGGTTCGTCGTGTCCCCGATCGTCTTCGCAGCGGCGGCCCTCGGCTTCGCGGCGGGCGGCCTGAACGGCGTCTCCCTGATCGTGCTCCTCTGGGGGGTTTGGCACGGAGCGCTCCAGGTTTACGGTTTCCTCCGGATCTACGACGCGCGGGCAGGAGCGACCGAGCGGCTGACGGCGCGGCTCGACTGGTTCCTGTGCATCGGGTGGTTCGCCTTCGGCGTACTCCATTCGCCCGGCCGGCTCGGGGAGCTCCTCGAACTCTGGTACGCGCTTGGGGCGCCGCTCTTTTCAGCGGAGCTGTTCTTCGGCTTCCGCGGCGTCTTCGATCTCGCCCTCTTCGCGCTCACCGCGGCATTCGTGTTCCGGGCCGGCCGCGACCTGCTGGCGGGGAAAGGGCAGCACCCGATCAAGCTCCTGGCCGCGGCCATGTCCTTCGGCTTCTGGTGGTGGTGCTCGGTCCACGTGCCCTACGCGGTCCTCGGGGTTGCCCTTTTCGAGGTATTCCACGACGTGCAGTACCTCTCGATCGTGTGGGTCTTCAACCGCAGGCGCGCGCGGGACGAGGACGCGGGATTCTTCACGCGCGTCCTTTTCGGCGGCGGGCGCGCGATGCTCTTCGTCTACATCGGCCTGGTACTCGGCTACGGCCTGTTCCGGTTCATTCCCGAGGCGGTGACGAACCCCGCGGTACAGCGCGGCGTGCTCGCACTCGTAGCCGCCTCGACCATGCTCCACTTCTACTTCGACGGCTTCATCTGGAAGATCCGCGAGAGCGGGACGAGCGCGACGCTCGGGATCCGGCGAACGCCGGGGGCGAGGCCCGTCGAGCCCGCGGGAAGCCCGTGGCTCACCCCCCACGCGATCAAGTGGGCCGGTCTCTTTTTCCTGCCGCTGGCGGTGCTCTTCGGCCTCGAACGCCGCGCGGCCGCCGCCCCCCTCCAGGAGCGCTACGAAAACCTCACGACCCTCGTCCCGGAGAGCGCCGAGTTCCAGCACAACCTCGGCTTCGCCTACCGCGAAAGCGGCGACCTCGAAGCCGCGGAGTCCCGCTATCGGCGCGCCATCGAGATCGACCCCGAGTACCCGCGCGCCCACGCCAACCTGGGGATCGCGCTGCTTTCGCAGGGGGAATGGGAGGAGGCCGAAGGCGCGCTCCGGCGCGCGCTCCGGCTCGACGACGAATATGCCGCCGCCCACCACAACCTCGGGTTCATTCAGGAACGGGTCGGGGTGCGCCTCGAAGCCGAACGCCACTACCGGCGCGCCATCGAACTCGATCCCACCCTGGTCGAGCCCCGGCTGGGGCTCGCCCCGATGCTGCTGGCCGCCCGCAATGCCACCGCAGCGGCGCGCGCCCCGGCGGGCCCGCGCCCGGTGGCGGCTGGCCGCCGACAATGCCACCGGTGCGGAGCCGGTCCTGCGGCAGGCGCTCGCCGTGGACCCCGGCCTGCCGGAAGCGCACCGCAACCTCGGCTTGATCCTCGCGGGCCGGGGAGACGACGCCGAGGCGATACGCCATCTCGGCA
>MPMW01000178.1 GCA_002238705.1 Acidobacteria bacterium bin61
AGGCGAAGGTAGCGATGGCCGCGCTGCGGCACGAGGGGACCATCGCCGAACTGGCGCAGCGGTTCGACGTCCATCCCGCGCAGATTCAGGACTGGAAGAAGCGGTTTCTGGAAGCGGGGATGGCGGGCTTTTCGGGGTCGCAGCGGCCCCCCGCTCCGGCGCCTCAGGACGACCCTGCACGGTTGCGGGAGAAGATCGGCGAGCTCACCATGGAGAAGGATTTTTTAGCGAAGGCGCTCGGTCGCGCCCACTGACCGAGCGACGCGCCCTGGTGCTGCCCGATCACCCGCTGCCGGTGGTGCAGCAGTGCCGCCTGCTCGACGTGCCCCGTTCCTCCTTCTACTACCGCCCGGCGCCGGTTTCGGGGGATGACCTCGAACTGATGCGTCGGATCGATGCGATCCACCTCGACTACCCGTTCCTGGGCAGTCGGCGGGTTCAAGACGAGTTGGAGCGGGTCGGGCGGCGGGTGAACCGGAAGAAGATCCAGCGGCTGATGCGGACGATGGGGATCGCGGCGCTGTATCCGAAGCCACGCACCAGCGCGCCCGCCCTCGGCCACCGGATCTACCCCTACCTGCTGCGCGACGTGAAGGTCACCCGTCCGAATCAGGTCTGGGCCTCCGACATCACCTATATCCCCATGGCTCATGGGTTTATGTACCTGGTGGCGGTGCTCGACTGGTTCTCCCGCCGGGTGCTGTCCTGGGAACTGTCGAACACCATGGACGTGGCTTTTTGCATTGTGGCGCTCGAAGCAGCGCTGGGGTGCTTCGGCGCGCCGGAGATCTTCAACACGGACCAGGGCTCGCAGTACACCTCGGAGGCGTTCACCGGGGTTTTGGAGTCGCACCAGGTGGCGATCAGCATGGATGGCCGGGGCCGGTTCCTGGACAACATCTTCATCGAGCGGCTGTGGCGGAGCGTGAAGTACGAAGACATCTACCTGCGGGCCTACGACACCCCGCTGGCGCTTCACGAGGGGCTGCGGAACTACTTCGGGTTCTACAACGGCCGGCGGCGGCATGCTTCGCTGCCCGGACGACAGACGCCGGCCGAGGCGTATTGCGGCGCGGTCAGGAGCCGGGAGGCTGCCTGATGATGACGATGGTGCCGAAGGTTCCCCGCTCGCCGAACCTCCCCGCGTCGGTTGGCGCCCGCACCCCGGGGCCACGCCCATTTTTCCTGCTTCCGGCCATGAACCTGCTCCCTGCCCGGCCGCGGCGACGAAGGCACCCGGAGGGCCGGAGCGGAGCGGAGGAGGCGCGAAGCGCCTTGCCTTCGGCGCCGGGGACGGGCACGATTCCCCCCTCTCGCCGGAAGCAGGAAAACCACCCCGCTACGGCACAACCCTTGCCCTCGACACCCCGGATCGCATCCTTCCAGGGCCAGCCCAGCCGCTCAAAACTATCGTTAGTACCCCTGTCCAGAAATTGGGGTCCACCTCAGTCGGCGCTCCGCTTTGTTTAACTATCTGGTCGTTATAGATGCGACAGACGTCGCGTGCATCCTTGTCATTCGCTGGAAGTGCTTTGCAAACCAACTGCGAAAGGTAGTCCTTCCAGTTAGAGAGCACCGGCGGAGGGACTTCGAACCGGATCTGGAAGGTCTTATCGACAAACGATTCGCTAACGTCATCGAGGACCGGTTCTATGTCCGCAGTCTTGGCCGTGCGTTCAGAGGTCCAAAGGCGTCCCAAACTAGTCTTATCGTATGGAACAACGATCCACACTCTCTTGAACCACGCTGTATTTCGAAAACTGCTGTTGTGCAGAAACGTCTGGAGCGTCGACCAGATCTTCAGGGCATCGTCAGCGGCCACACGGTCCAGATTGTCCAATACGATGACAGTTCTCTTGGAGTTCGAGTTCGACAGCGCGTCGTGCATAAGGCATTTGAATTCGTCCCCAAACTCTACTGACGTCGGCTCTGGAGTTTCCCAGGTATTCTGCGTGCTCTCGCGCTTGACGTTTCCGGTGAGCACTTCCCATCCTGACCACAGGTCCACATCCTTTCCTCTGAAGCGCCGCCAGTGCTTGCGAGCGAGTCTGGCGAGGACGACCCAGAGTGGCGCGCCGGACAGCAGTACTCCCAATATAAACAAAACGTTCGGCTCAGGTGACAGGCGAAAGGTCACTCCTTGCTGAATCGATCCAGCTAGGAGCGCGGCGCCTAGCGGTACAGGTAGCGCAAACAGCGCCAATACCTTGCCAAACCGTGTAGTGTCGGAGACTGTGGTCGTTTTCGTGGTCGTCTGCCGTTTTGCAAACCGTTCGAGTACGTCGTTCCAGTGCGTCGGTTCGACCCACCGCTTGTCACGAAAATGCCGAATGAGCGACTCGAGGAAGCTACGTCGCAATGGATCACGTTCGTGCGCCCAGGCGTCAAAGACGAAGGTTGTCGTATGCTCGTTACGCTCCAAGCGTTTGCGCATGAGATTGATAACAGTGCTCTTACCTGAACCCCAGCGGCCTTCCAAGCCGATCAAGCGTCCGCCGTGTTCCTCTGATCGGATGAGTTCTGCCATCGCCCGAGCGATACGCTCGTGCCCACCCTCGCCAACGGGTGTGAGCTGATCCTCCAGAGCGGGAGTGTCGTCAAGTAGGTAAGTCGAACTGGTCATTCTGTCCTCCGAATATAGGGTGCGACCAAGATAGAGAGCTTCCGAGAATCACCCAAGACCTAATGTTGGTGGAGCGGTGAAAGTCGAGGCGACACGTAAAGTCATTGATGCCGCCCTGTTCGCGGCAGCGGCAATCAAACGCGATCCGACCCTCGATCCCACAAAGAAACCACCGCGCCGCGTGTCTCGCAGACGACGCCAACGCGGCGGTCACCCCACTGATGAGTGTACCCAGTAAAGGGATGGTCAAGCAGATCCGGGCGGCGCGACGTATGCGCCTGTAAGGCTCTCCGTTCCTGAATCAGGGGGACAGGCCGCCGGTGCTGGGGACATAAGCATCGCTTAGGATCTCCTACCGCCAGATGATCTCTCGCGATCCTCCCCAAAGGGGGGGCCGCTGCGTGGGGCCGGCCGAAACGCCGCGCCAAATAAAATGTCCCTGACTCAAGGGGTTAGTGATTTGAGTCGGTAGACACCCCTCCGCGTCCCGGGGTGGCTTCGCTGTTCCTTCAGGGGCATGGACCCCGGGGACCGCGGCGGCTTGACCGGACGCGACGCGCAGCCGTACGCTGCCCGCATCAGTCGCTGACAGTAATGGGGAGAGCTATGCGCAGGTCGAATTTGGCCCTCGTCGTTCTCGCGTTCACCGTTTGCGTGGTTCTCGCGGGTTGTGCTGAGGAAGCGGACCCGGCGGACACGATCTTCCACGGTGACCACATCGTCACCATGGACCCGCAGCAGCCCGCCGTGGAAGCGGTTGCCGTGCGGGGCGAGACCATCGTGGCCGCCGGACCGATGGACGGGGTGATGGCGCTCGAAGGGCCTTCCACGCGCGTGGTGGATCTCGGTGACCACGCGCTCCTTCCCGGTTTCATCGAC
>MPMW01000179.1 GCA_002238705.1 Acidobacteria bacterium bin61
GCACCACACCGCGTCGGACACCCTCGACAAGGTGGACCCGGACCACTTCCGCCGCGCCGTCGGCATGCTCGCCGTTCTCGGGTTCGTCCTGGCCGATATGCCGGACCGTTTGCCGCACGGAGGCTGAGCCTGAGTTCGACGGCGGCGACGCCGGACCGCGTGGTGCGGTCCGAGGCGATCACCCCGTCCGGGTTCGGGCGCGTCGTCGAGGGCTTCTCGTTGGCGGAGGCCACCGAAGACCACCTTGCCGGCCTCCGCGACCTGTGGCTCCAGTCCGGCGGACTGCTGGTGCTGCGCACCGGGGAGGCGCTTTGTCCGAAGGACTTCCTCCGCTTTTGCCGGGCCTTCGGGCCGCTCGAGCAGAACGAGAAGTACGACCCGGACTTCCTGCTGCCCGGATATCCGGAAATCCTGCGCCTCGGAAACCTCGTTCGGGACGGCAGGTACCGGGCGCTCTTCGTGCGGGCGGAACCCGGAGAGGTCCTCTGGCACACCGACGACAGCTTCCGCTATCCCCAGCCCGCAGGTTCCATCTTCCATTGCCGAACCCATCCGGAAACCGGCGGCGGCACCTGGTACGCGGGGATGGCCGACGCCTGGGACGCCCTGCCGTCCCGGCTGCGCGGGCGGATCGCAGGGCGGTTCGCCGTCCACTCCTACGCCTTTCTGGACGACCGCCTCCGCCGGGACAACCCCCACCGGCGGCAAATGCCGCTGGAGGTCCGGCGCGCGCACCCACCGGTGATCCGGCCCCTGGTGGTGCGGCATCCGGAAACCGGCCGCCAGGCGCTCCTGATCCCGGAATGCCACATCGAGTCCATCACCGGCCTGGAAGAGGCGGAAACCCGGTCCCTGCTCGCCGAGCTCCTGGCCCACGCCACCGGTCCGGATTTCGCCGTCTGCTGGCAGTGGCAACCGGGAGACGTCGCCGTCTGGGACAACCGGTCGGCAATGCACGCGGGATCCCCGTTCGACGAGCGCGAGGCCCGGCTGATGTATCGGGTAACCTTCACGAGACCGGTCACGATGCGGTCCGCCCCAACCGCGACCGCCTCCCAAGAAGGTCCCAGTCATGACTGATGATCGTTCGCTGGCCGAACGCGCTCTCCTCGGTGAGGATGTCGCGGAAGTCGTGGACTTCGATATCCGCGCCGACCTGGGGGGCTACTCCTTCCTTGACGCGTTCGCCGACGTGTTCACTCCCCCGGAGCACCAGACGATCCACCGCCCCAACACGGGCCGCATCGCCCTGATCCTGGACGGATTTCGCATCCGCCGGGATTTCGACAAGGCCTTCGCGACTCTCGATAGAGGGCGCTCAAAGTCAAACTAGCCGGGGTACGCGGCACCCGATGGCGACCTCGGACCGGATGTCGCCAGAGCCAGGGGCGGCGGACTCCGCGGCAGCCAGCGATGTTGGCAAGCGAAGATCGAGAATCGCCGCCTTTTCAGCGCAGCCGTTTCTAATGAAGAACCGCAGGCGGTCGCGCTGGAACTTCTGACGCTATGGCGACCCCGCATTTGCTCAGCCAAGTTGGGCACCGGGCCGAAGCCAGGAGGAGAGGAACCGCCACCTCCGCGTGGCGACACCGATTGGGTTTCACTCGACACGATTCAGCAAGACAAAGAACATCTCCCGGTCGCGATCCGTTTCGAAGACAGTTTCGAATGGAGGACCGCACACTGGTGGTCAATTGTCGAGGGAGCCATCGTGTGGCTCTACCAGCGTGGGGCGCTCACCGAGACACGCGTGCCACTCATGGACCAGGCGGGCAAACGGCCCGTCGTGCACTTGCAGTCTGAGGCCGCAAGCGTGTACTTGCCGAAGCCTGCGCGAGACACTCCTTTCGTTCTCTCATCTCATGGGAATGCGCCCATGCTCCTGGAACGGTTCAGACGTCTCCTGAGTGCGTGCGGGCATTCCCCCGCTTCGGTGCTCGCCAAACCGCGCAAGTAGACCGCGGGCACGCGTAGAGACCGCGGTTCGCCGGCCCGAAGATAACCGCATGGGGTACCAAGCGCTGTTGTAGAGTCTGATTTACCTGTAAAATCGGTCGGCATGCAGACGGATTTACGTCGTTTTCGGTGGTTGGGCACCAGGACGCCCCCGAGCGACCGGCGGCGGCTGGTGGTCATCACCGGGGCGCGGCAGACCGGGAAGACGACCCTCGCGCGCGAGCTGTATCCGGACCTCCGCTACCTGAACCTCGACGCCATCGAGGAGCGGGAGACCGTGCGGAGCCTCCGCACCGCCGCGTGGGGCAAGACGGTCGGGCCGGCGCTGATTGACGAGGCGCAGAAGGAGCCGGGCGTTTTCGACAAGGTCAAGTACGCCTATGACGACGGCGCCGTGCGCTTTTCGGTGCTGCTCGGTTCCTCCCGCGTGTTGCTGCTCCGCCAGGTCCGCGAGTCGCTGGCGGGGCGCGCCTTCGTCTACGAGCTGTGGCCCCTCACGCTCTCGGAGGTCAGCTCACCGGCGGGAACGATGCCTCCCCAGCCGCTGTTCGACCGCCTCATCACCGCTCCGGAGGATTTCGCCCATGTGCTGAGCGCCGAGCCGCCGCGCCTACTCGGGGAGGAGGGGGCCGCACAAGCGGAAGCGTTCGACCACCTTGCCGCCTGGGGCGGGATGCCGGAGCTCCTGTCGCTCGATGACAAGGAGCGCCGGGATTGGCTGCGTTCCTACCAGCAGACCTTTGTGGAGCGCGACCTGGCCGATCTCGGACGGGTCTCCGACCTCCTTCCATTCCGCAAGCTCCAGCGTCTCGCCATGCTTCGGACTTCCGAACTGCTCCACTACGCCGAGCTCGCCCGCGACGCGGGACTCGGCACGGCCACGGTGCGGCGCTACCTGGAGTACCTGCGGCTTTCCTACCAGGTCATCCTGCTCCCGCCGTACAGCGCAAACCTCACCAGCGCGACGATCAAGACGCCGAAGATCCATTGGATGGATCTGGGGCTGCTGCGTCAGGAAACCGGCTATGCCGGGGAGCTGACCGGGACGCTGTTCGAGTCGCTGGTGGTTGCGGAGGCGCGGAAATGGGTGGACACGCTGGGGCGCGACACGCCGCTCTCTTTCTACCGCACCCGGAACGGCAGGGAAGTGGACCTGCTGGTGACCACGCCGCGCGGACCGATCGGGATCGAGATAAAGAACCGGGCCAGGGTCGTGCGCCGCGACGCTTCGGCTCTCCGGGCGCTTGGAGACGCGCTCGGCGATCAGTGGGTGGGCGGCCTGGTGGTCCACCGGGGCGAGGACATCGTGGACCTCGGCGGGGCCATCTGGGCCGTGCCGGCGCAGCGGTTGTTCGGATGATCGCGCGAGCGGAGTTGGGGGACACTTCCCGGATGCGCACCGTTCCCCTCCCCCGCCTGGCCGCGGGAAGCGCCCTGTCTCTCGGCGTCGCCATTCTCCTCAGCGCCGCGGCCTTCGCCGCCGAAGGGCGGTTCGACGCCCTCCGCTGGC
>MPMW01000007.1 GCA_002238705.1 Acidobacteria bacterium bin61
GATCCGTGCGGGGCGCCCCCGCCGAAACGGGACGCCATACTGCGCCCCCGCACGCCAGCCCGGACGCTTCGGATCGCGCCTGAGGGGCTTCGCGAATGGCGCCGCCTGCCGGCAGCCCGCCCGCCGAGCCGCCGCCAACTCCTGTCTCAGGCGCGCGTTCTCCCGCTCCAGACGCTCATTCCGCTTCCGCAAGCGCGCATTCTCCCGCCGCAGCTCCGCGCCCCCCTGTTCCGACCGTTCCAACTCCCGCCCCTGCTCCTTCGCACACTCGCGCTACTCCTGCTTCCGACCAGTCCCCGCCGCAGCCCCTCCGCGCACGACCCTTAATGACAGATCCCGCGAAAAAGTACAGATCCAATTCCTTGAATTCCGCCCCCGACCCGGTAATCGAATACTTTTGCCACAGGCTGTCAAGAGTGACGCATCGAGGATGCTCCTGAAACCCAGGGGCGGGGAGGTAATCCCGTGAGTCGAGAAAAAGCGCTGAGATGGCTTGACGCCGCGGTAATTCTCGCTGCGGTAGCAATCGTTCCTCTGGTCATTGTTGAGATCCGGGGAATCAGGACGCCGTGGACGGCGGCGGTCAACTGGGCCATTTGGCTGGTTTTTCTCTCCGACCTGATCGCGGACTTCGGCAGAAAGGCCAGCTTGGGTCGGAAGTTCCTGAGTCTGACGATCGTGGTCCTCAGTTTTCCCATGCTGCCCGACCTCCTTGAGCTTTCCGGGCTCGTGCGATTGGCGCGGCTTTCCCCTCTGTTCCGGATCGCGTTGGGCGCCGGAAAGGCGGTGTCGGCGGTACAACGTGTCGTTGGCAGGACCGGGGTACGGTTTGTCGCGGGCGCCTCCCTGGTGGCTGTCTTGTTGGGCGGGGCTTCGTTCTACGTCGCTGAGCCCGAGACGGTCGGCAATGTCTGGAACGGCATGTGGTGGGCTATCGTGACAACCACGACCGTCGGGTACGGAGACATAGCGCCTGTGACTCTTCTGGGCAGGGCCGTCGGCGCGATTCTCATGCTCGTGGGAATCGGAGTATTCGCCACTCTGGGAGGGGCGGTGGCGGCATATTTCATCGAGTCGGATTCGGAAGCCCGGCTGGACCGAATCGAGGCCCACCTGGCACGCATCGAAGAGCAACTCGACCGGAAGTCGACATCATCGTGAATCGGAGGGTCCGCCGCCGCCAGGAACTCCTCGAAAGGGGACAGGCACGGCGAGAAGCGCGACGGGCGCCGGCGTGAGCGGTCGGAGGGCTGACCGGTGGTCGGATCCGACACGGGTCGGCGCCCACGGCGGCAGCGCGAAACCCCGGATCGTTGCTACGGGTCTGAACTCATCCACCCAGGCGGCTATCCACTGATTCAGGTCACGTTCTTCGAGTAGGTTCCGATGAGAGCCTCCTCCCTTATTCTCGGGTTGGTGCGGCGGCGAGCGGTCCTGGTGGCGATGTGCCTTGCGGCGGCTGTCCCGGCGTCGTCCTGCCGGAGTTCCGCCTGGCCGGGAGCCGAGGCGACGCGGGAGGCGCTGCTCGCGCTGCGCGGCGAGGTGCGGGGCAGGGTGCTCGCCGGCGATCTCGCGCGGGCCGACGGTTTCGCCTGCGCGAAGGCTGGGCCACTGGGCGACAGATAGAGCTGGGCCACCTTCCGGCTGAGCCGGGGCAGCGCGTCCGAGCCGGTTCTGCCGTGGAGGTGGATGGGGTGGTGCTGTTCCGCGGCCTGCGGCCGCGGGTGCGGGCCAGAAGGCCGGCGGTCCCTTCTGTTTCGACCGTGGGGGTGAATGGGGCAGTCCCGTTTCGACCGCCTGTCGGCCGTCGGTGCCGGCCGGAAGGCTGGCGGTCCCTTCTGTTTCGACCGTGGGGGTGAGTGGGGCAGTCCCGTTTCGACCGCCTGTCGGCGGTCGATGCCGGCCGGAGGCCGGCGTTCCCGTACCGGGTGGGCGGTGAAGATGGGTGGCGTGGTGCGGTTCCGCGGCGCTCTCGGGCCGCGGGTGTGGGCCTTTCGCCGCGGCGTTCCCTTATTCTCGGGTTTGTGCGGCGGCGAGCGGTCCTGGTGGCGATGTGCCTTGCGGCGGCTGTCCCGGCGTCGTCCTGCCGGAGCTCCGTCTGGCCGGGACCCGAGGCGACGCGGGCGGCGCTGCTCGCGCTGCACGGCGAGGTGCGGGGCCGGGTGCTCGCCGGCGACCTCGCGCGGGCCGACGGTTTCGCCTACGCGGTGGACGTGGGCGAACTGCTCCGGGTGGCCTCCCGGCTCGGCGACCGGGAGCTCTACGCCGCGCTGCGCGACTTCGCCGTCCGCCGCCTCGTCGTGGACGAGCCCGACGATCCCTACACCCGCGGTTTCGTGCTCTGGCGGCGGACGCCGGCGCCCGTGGACGAAGAGGATGCGCCGGATGCCTCCGGGACCACCGAGGCGCTCCGGGTGTCCCAGGGCCTCTGGGAGGGCGCTCTCGCCTTCGGCGCCAATCCGGACCGGGAACTGGCGCTCCGCATCCTGGACGGCTATCAGCGGCATGCGAGCGACGCCGCCGGACTGCTCCTCATCCGCAACTACTTCAACTTCGGCAGCCGGGACTTCGCCACGAACTCCTTCCTGGTGGACTACGCCCCGGACTACCTCGCGCAGGTAGCCCGGGACACCGGGCGGCAGGATCTCGCGGAACTGGCGGCCCGGAGCTACGAGGTCGTCCGCGCCGCGCGCTCCCCCGCCGGGCTGATCTACGACGTCTTCCAGCCCGAGATGGCCACCCTGTTCGACGACCGCCGCACCCTCCTGTACTCGCCGAACGACATCGTCCAGACCTCGAACGCCGCGGCGATCGCGGGTACCGCGCTCGAGGGCGCCCCCGAAGTGGCCTCGCGGGTGCTCGGCTTCTGCCGGGACCGGATGCCGGGGCTGAAACTTGCCTACTACGGCCGCACGGGAGAACCGGCGCGGCAGAAGCGTCCGGGAATCGAGATATGGGGCACCCTCACCGAGATGAGCGTCCGGCGCGGGGACGAAACCGGCATCCGGGCCTTCGCCCCGTTCCTGGTCTCGAACGCCGCTTCCGGCCGGATCCCCGGGGACGCCTTCCTCTACGTCGGCGCCCACCTGCTGCTCGGCCTCGAGGCCCTCGACGGCTACTTCGGCCTGGAGCGGCCCCTCCCCGCTTTCCGATGAGCCGCCGGGCCGCCCATCCGGAGCGTCGCGGCTGGCCGCGGGTGGCGCTTGCGCTGATCGGACTGAACCTGCTGCTCACGATCTCCTTCTCGGCGAACCTCCCGTGGGTCCGGCCGACCGCCACGGTCTCTCCGGACCTGCTTCTGCTGGTGGCGGCAGCCGCGTTGCTCGGCGGGCTGTCCGCGCCGCGGGGGGGCCGGACTCTGCTGGCGCTCCTGCTTCTCGCCGCGGCGTCCGCCCGGATCGCGGGCCTCATCGCCCTTGAACTGCTCGGACGGCCGCTCGATCCGGCGGGGGACCTGCCGCACCTGGGGGCGGTGGCCGAAATGCTGGGGACGGTCACCCCGGCCCTGACCCTCGGGGTCCTGCTACCGCTCGCCGCACTCCTCCTGGGCGGCCTCCTCCTGCTCCTGGTCCGCGCGCTCGGGGTCCTCACCGACGCGGCGAACGGCTTCGGCCCCCGGCGCCGCGTCGGATTCGGCGTTGCGGCTCTCGTTCTTCTCCTGCTCCCGGGACTCTCCCCGCCCGGTGGTTCCGCGCTGCTGGCCGGGTGGCGCCTCGCGGCCGCCCCGCTGGCCGAGCCGGCGGCCGTCATCACCGACCCTCCGTTGCCCGGCGTTCCCGACCTCGGCGGCGCCGACTTCTACGTCATCTTCCTCGAGTCCTACGGGGTGGCGGCGTTCGAAGACCCGGATCGCCGGCCCGCGCTGGAGGCGGCGGCCGAACGCTGGGCGGAAGACGCGAGAGCCGGCGGTTTCGACTACCTGTCGGCGCAGATCCAGAGCCCAACCTTCGGAGGGGGGTCCTGGCGCGCCCACGCCTCGCTGCTCTCGGGCGTCTGGGTGGAACGCGAAGCGCTCTACCGGACGTTGATCGAGTCCGGCCGGGTGAGTCTCGTGCGGCTCCTTGGAGCGGCGGGCTACCGGACCGTGGCCTTCGAGCCGGGAATCCAGGGAGCGTGGCCGGAGGGCGCCTGGTACGGCTTCGACCAGATCTATGACCGCGCGGGAATCGACTACCGGGGACCGGCGATGGGGTGGTGGGAGGTTCCCGACCAGTTCACCCTCTACGCGCTCCACCAGCGGGAAATCCAGACGGCGACCCGCCCGCTGTTCGCCAAGGTCTCCCTGATCACGAGCCACATCCCCTACTGGCCGGTCCCGCCCTACGTCACCCCCTGGAGCCGGTTCGATGCGGGGACCGCCTACGAGGGACCCCTGAGGTCGGTCGCCCACGACGACTACCGGGACCTCGCGGAACTCTCCGAGCGCTACCTGACGAGCCTCGAGTACCAGTTCCGCATCGTGGGCGGGTTCCTCAGGGAACTCGCGCCGCGTCCCGCGCTGGTGGCGGTGATCGGCGACCACCAGCCGCCGAAGCTCTCGCTCCACGACTCCGACACCTGGGCGACGCCGATCCACCTCTTTGCCCGGGACCCGGGGCTGCTGGAGCCCTGGACGGAACGCGGCTTCACCCGGACGCTGATTCCCGAAGCGGGCACTTCCTGGCGCATGAGCGATTTCCCTCACGACCTCGGGCGGTTGTTTTCCGGTCGGGGACCTGGCGGCGCGCCTTGATATCTTCTGCCGCCCCGTGCGGCCTCCCGGAGATGGATGCCTCACCGCTCTCGATGACTCGCACCGTTTCCGGGACACCACACTGGACGCGCGTGGTGCAACCTGAGTCGGAAGAACCTCGATGAAAACGATCCTGTTGATCCTCGCCGGCGTCGCCGCGACGATGGCCTTTCCGGCCACCGGGGCGGGACAAGCGCAACCGTTCGAGCGGCTGCCTCCCGAGCGGCTTGACGCGAGGTCGCCCTCCGCGCTGGTCGAAGGCCGGCCCGGGCGGATGAGAGTCCGTTCCACCGCTTGCCGGAACCTGCCGGCGGCCCGGACGCGGCGGCGCATCGTGGATGTCGCGGCTCAGGAATGGGGCTTTTTCGGCTTTTCGATCGTCGACTACACCGTCGACGCGCCTCGCGGCGCCCGGCGGTACCGGTGGTGGAGGCGTCGGGTCGATCCCCGCGAGGGAGCTCGCACGGCCTCGACGATCGCGGGCTACTGGGCGGCGACCCCGCGCGGAACCTGGATGATCGATCGCCAGAACGGACGGTGGAACGGCTCGGACGGAATCGCCGCGCGCTGGCGCGATCCGTGGTCGGCGGCGTTCGTGTCCTGGGTGATGTGCGAGGGCGGACTCGGCAGCGGGGACCGGTTTCAGCGCTCCATCGCCCACCACGTCTATGTCGATCAGGCGATCCGCGCCCGCGATGCGGACTCTCCGCCGGCGGCGTTCACCGCCTACGACGTGGGCGCCACCGAGGTGGAGCCGGGCGATCTGCTCTGCAGCAGCCGGCGGCGCAGCTACACCTCGATCGCCCAGCGGCGCCGGCATCTCGGCGTCGGCGCCCGGATGCACTGCGACATCGTGGTCAAGGTGGAACCCGGGCGGGACCGCATTCTGGCCATCGGCGGCAACGTGCGCGGCACCGTCAGTCTGAAACTGCTGCCGGCCGTTTCCCGGGGCGGACATCTCGTTCCCACCCGGTCGCTCTTCGCCCACCTGAAACTGCGGGCGGACCCCATCGAGGACGACGCGCTGGACCAAAGCCCCACGCTCGAGGCGGTCCGCTCCACGGACGGGGTGGAGCCCCCGGCCCAGTTGGGGGCTCCGGCGACTTCGACCCCCGGATCGAACCCGCTCCGCCGCTGATCGACCTGGCGATCGGCCGCGATTTGCCGCGAAAGTCCGGCGGCCGCAGCGGGGACGCGAGCGAACTCTGGCGCTTCGCCACGGCCGCCGGAGGCCTGGTGGCGATCCTGGGCATCGTGTTCGCCGGGCTCCCGCTGGGGGGAGGACTGGCCGGCTTCGCGCTTCTCTTCGGGGTCGTCACGTTCGCGGCCCGGGACCCGGCGCCGGCGCCCCTCGGAATCGCGAACCGGTTGACCCTCACCCGCCTTGCGGTCCTCGCGGCGCTCGCGGGGACCGCGCTCTGGGCGCCGGTTTCCGTGGACGCCCGTCTCGCCCTCGGCGGCTGGATTCCGTGTCTCGCCTACGGGGCGGCCGCCCTCGGCGACTTCGCCGACGGCGCCGTCGCCCGGCGCACCGGGTCGGCGAGCGCCTTCGGCGCGCGGCTCGACGCCGAATCCGACGCGCTGGGGATGGCGGCGGGGACCGGGATCGCGGTGCTCTGGAGCGGCGTTCTCCCGCCGTGGTACCTGTTGGCCGGCTTCGGCCGCTACCTCTTTGGCGCGGCGCTCTTCTTGGAAACGCGCCTCGGCCGCCGGCTCCGGGAGCTTCCCCCGAGCCCGTTCCGGCGCCGCCTCGCCGGCTTCCAGATGGGCCTGGTGACGGTCTGCCTGGCCCCGTTCATCGAGCCGGAGTGGGCGCCGCCGGCGACGCTGGCGCTGGGCGTGCCGTTCCTGGCCGGTTTCGGCCGCGACTACCTCATCGCTTCGGGGCGCCTCGATCCCGACAGCGCTGCTTCCCGCCGCTTCCTCTCCCGTCTCGCGAGGCTCCGCTCGCCCGCGAGCGGGGCCGCCGCGGTCCTGGCCGCCGCGCTGGGAGCGGCGAAGCTGGCCGGCCTCCCGACCGGTTCGTGGTTCCTCGCCGCCTTCTTCTTCGCCTGGTTGATGCGGCCGCCCCGGCCCGGCGCCCGGCGTGGGTCTGGGCCCCACGCCGGTTGACGGGGTACGGTTGCCCGGCTGGCTACGCGCCGAACCGCCAGCTCAGCGCCGCCTTGATCCGGCGTCCCTTCGCGTCGTGGGTGAAGCCGTCGAAGGCCTGTTCGATGTTGACCCACGGGGGAACGCGCCCGGTCAGGTTCATGCCGTAGACGGTGAGGTTCACCCCGCCGGGACCGCGCCACAGGAGGCTCACGTCCCAGGTGAGAAACGGCTCGATGAGGGGCACGATCTCGTCGTCCCCCTGATCCTCGTAGGACGAGATGTAGTTCACGTAGCTCGCCAGCCGGAATTGATCCCAGGCGTAGGCGCCCGACCAGCGGCTCTTCCAGCGGGGCAGGGGCACCGCGATCGGGTGCGCGAAGTTCAGGAAACCGGCGGCCTCCTCTTCCTCCCTCAGGACCAGATCGGAGCCTTCGAGCAGCAGCTCCCTGGTGTCGTAGCGGAGGGTGTAGGTGGAGTCCCAACTGAGCGAGAGCTGCCCCGGCCCCGCGTCGGTGCGGGCCGCCAGGTGGGTGTCGATCCCCGAGGTGGTGAGTCCGGGCCAGTTCACCAGGTCGATCTGGATGCGCTGGAGGTTCTGCGCGTCGCAGCGGTCCGCTACCGCGAGCTCCGAGGCCCGGCCGCCGGCACAGATGATGAACGGCGCCACCGCGTTCCGGGTGGCCTCATCGCCGCTCGCGTAGAGGCTCGAGATCGAGTCGTAGGGCATGGACCCGATCACGTTCTCGAAGTCGTAGGTCCAGTAGTCCACCGTTGCTTCGACGCCCCCGGCGAGGAACAGGACCACGCCGGCGTTATAGGTGAATGCCCGCTCCGGGAGCAGGTCGGTGCGCCCGAAGCGGTCCACCGCCTGGTAGGCGCCCGTCTCCGAAATCCACTCGAGGGTCGTCAGCGGGCTGGTGTTCAGGTCGTCGAGCGAGGGCGTCCTGAAGGTCGTCTGCGCGGAGCCGCGGAACGACAGCGAGAAGTCCTGGTTCTCGGCCGCCTGGAAGCGCCAGCCGATCTTCGGATCGAAGCTGTCCACCCGGCTGCCGGCGACGTTGTAGAACTCGTAGTTGGCGGCGAGCTGGGTGTCGAGACGGGCTCCGAGCTTCACCGCCAGCTCCCCGAACATCCGCTGCACCTGCTGGCTCGCGTCGTAGGGGCGGTGGACGTTCGTGAACAGGTAGGGCCCGAACCGCCTCCCCGGCGCGCAAGTGGTGTCTCCCGCCACCTGACACGGGTTGACCGTGACGTCTCCGGGGTCGTTCGGGTTGCCATTGGCCTCCATCCGGCGGTACTGGTACCCGATGGCGAAGTCGGCCACATCCTCGACGAGGCTGCCGCTCAGCGTGAGATCGGCCACGAACATGTCCGAGGTGCTGAACAGGTCCACTTCCTCGTTGAGCCACAGCCGCAGGTCCTCGGAGTTGGCCAGGGCGGCGACGTAATCCGGGTTGGCGGTGTTCTCGAGGACCGATCCCGGCTGATCGGAGAACTGGACCGCGTTGCTGAAGGGGTTGTAGTACATGCAGGGACCCTGGCCGGCCACCGCGCCGCCCAGCGGCCCGAGCGTCATGCCCGCCGGTGAGGTGTGGTCCGCCTGCACCCCCACACCGCAGTTGGGGCCGCCGAAGCCGCGGAAGGCGCGGAACATCCGGTCCGTATAGACCGCCGGCAGGTTCAGGTTGCCCTGCGCCCGCGAGTAGCTGACGCCGGCGTCCCAGTGGAGATCCCGTTCGCCCGCCATGAATTCGCCGTGCAGCGAACCCGCAACGCGCTGGGTGCGCGACTCGCGGCGCAGCCGGCGCCCGGGACCCGAATTCCCGAACGGGCGGCCGTTGAGGTACCAGGGGGAGCTTTCCAGGCAGGCGCCGTTCGGATCGGCCTTCGGGTCGCCGGCGTAGACCGCGCAGAACGCCTGGCGGCCCGGGTGGTCGGCCCCGACCTCCATGACCGTCGTGCTCGTGAGCGGGAACGGCGGATAGGACGGCGTCGTGTACCAGTTCGGGATGACGGCGTCGGCCCACAGTCCCTCGATGTGGTACTCGATCCCTTCGCCCAGGGGCCCGTTGATTTCGGCGAAGGCGCGCGTCTGCTGCTGTTCGTCAATCAGGTTGTCGTACGGGGCGTAGCGGAACCGGCAGGTCCAGCCTTCGTCGATACCGCCGAAATCGGTGCAGCGGGGGTCGAAGACATCGGCGGTCCAGGGGACCGGCTCTCCGATCGAGAAGGTTCCCGGGTTGCCGAGGCTCGACCAGCCCCCACGGGTCCCCGGGGGGTACTCGCTGAGGCGTTCGAGCGTCCAGGGCCGCTCCGACATCTGCAGCTCCTGGCGGCCGACCCGCTCCATGGAGAAGACGGCGCTGGAGGAACCCATGTCGAAGCCCCAGATGCCGGCGACGGAGGTGTCGCCCCCGCCGTCGAAGTAGTCGTGCGCGACGTTGATTTCGAAGCCCCGGAAGTCGCTGCGGGTCACGAAGTTGGCGACCCCGCCCACCGCGTCCGACCCGTAAGTCGCCGACGCGCCCTCTTTCAGCACCTCGAGCCGGCCTACGGCGATCGAGGGGATCGTGTTCACATCCACGAAGCGCCCCCCGATCAGGCGGGCCGGGACCGGCACCTGGCGCCGGCCGTTGATGAGCACGAGGGTCCGCGACGCGCCCAGGCCCCGCAGGTTGACGTTGGCCACGTTCTCGGTGAGGGTCGCCGGCTGGTTCGAGTTGTACCAACTGTTCCGTTCGCCGACCACGCCGTGGCTGACCGTCAGGTTCCGGAAGAGATCCACGAGCTGCGTGCTTCCCTGCTGCTCCAGGGTCTCGCGGTTGACCACGGTGACCGCGTGGGGCATGTTGATGGCCGGCGCCTCGATGGCGGTGCCGGTCACCGAAACGGTGACCTCCTCGAAGAGCCCGCCGAGCTGCAACTCGGCGTCAACCGTCGCGGTGGCCCCCGCGGCCAGCGCCACCTCGCGCTCGAGCCGCTCGAAGCCGGCGAGGGCGAACGTGACCTGGTAATCGCCGGCGGACAACCCCGTGAACGCGAATCCGCCGCGGGTGCCGGTGACCGCGACCTGGGGGGCATCCAGCGCCCCTCCGGAAAGTTCGACGGTCACCCCGGGCAGTACCCCGCCGGCGAAGTCGGACACCGTTCCGGAAATGCCGCCATCCTGTGCGGCGGCCAGCGAAGGGGCCAGCAGCAGGCCCACGGCTACGAAAGTCGAGCGAATCATCCCCATCAGTTTGCGAGTACGGGTCCCAACCGCACCCTGTCACAACAGTATTCCATACGCCCGTAATAGCGACGATTCCGGGCCGCCGATCGCACCGCCGGTTCCCTGGAGGCTGCCGGCCGCGCGCGGGCGGGCCGTGCGGTACGATCGGTGAAGCCCGGGCCCCGGGTGGGTCGGGGCGTCCGAACACGGGAGGTGGCCATGGACTCAGCAGGAACCGCCGGGGCCCCGGCGGCTCGCGCAGTGGTAGTGGAGCCCTCGCTGGGGAACGCCATCCCCTACTTCGCGCCCCTGCTGATTTTCCCGCTCGTCGTTCTCGCCGCGCTGAACGGCGGCTGGTGGTTCACCGGCCCTTTCATCTTTCTCGCGCTCGCGGACAGGTTCGACCAGATGTTCGGCTTGCAGGAGCGGAACATGGACCCGGACAAGACTCCGGAGCGCCGCCTGTTCGTCTACAAGGTGTCCGCCTGGTCGTGGGCCCTGGCGTGGCCCGTGACCTTCGTCTTCGGGCTCTGGCAGATGCTGGTGGCCGGACACCTCGCGGCCTGGGAAATCGCCGTGATGGCGGTCGTCCTGGTCCTGGTGGGCCAGACGGTCTTCGTGGTCGGCCACGAACTCGTGCACCGCCGCGCCTCCTGGGAGCGACACCTCGGGGAATTCCTGCTGGCGTCCGCTTCTTACCCGCACTACGCGACGGAGCACGTCTACATCCATCACCCGATGGTCTGCACCCCGGCGGACCCGGGATCGGCTCCGAAGGGGATGAGCTTCTGGCGGTATCTGCCCCGGGAGATCGCGAGCAACCTGACCGGGGCCTGGAGCTTCGAGAAGAAACGTCTGGCGCGCAGCCGGTTGCCGGTCTGGCACTACTCCAATCCCTTCTGGCGCTACATGCTGTTCGCGGGCGCCTGGTACGCGCTGATCTACACGCTGGGGGGCGGGTGGGCCGTCCTGATCTACGCGGTGTTGTGCTCCAGCGTGGTCTTCTCGATGAAGGTCAGCAACTACGTCCAGCACTACGGGCTCCGGCGCGTCCGGCTGCCCGGCGGCCGGTTCGAGCGCGTCCTGCCCCGGCACGCCTGGAGCGCGGACTACAAGTTCACCAACTGGCTCTACTACAACATGCAGCGGCACGCCGACCACCACGCCGCCTCCAACCGGCGCTACCCGCTGCTGCAGCACTACGGCAAGGACCAATCACCGCAGCTCCCGGACCGGTATTCCCGGATGAACGGTCTGGCGCTCTTCCCGAGCCGCTGGTTCAAGATGATGGACCCCCTGCTCGATCGGCAGCGGGCCTGCTTCTATCCGGAGATCGAGGACTGGCGCGCCTACGACAGCGCCGCGTTCGCCGCCCGTCCCGCGGCGTTCGACGTCATCGCCGAGATCATCGCCGCCGCGCCCCGGCTCGCCGCCTCGATGAACCGGACGCCGGAGTTGCTCGACAGCCTCCAGACCAGGGAGTTCACCGACCTGGACCTGCCCGACGGCTTCGGTCCGGACGCGGAGTTCGAAAAGATCGCGCGCCGCGGGTTGGTCCGGCTCTACTGGACGCACGAACTCGGCACGGAGGAGATGACGGAACAACTGGCGGCCACCCACACCCAGAATGCCGGCGAGGCGGTAGGGGTGGCGCGGGAGTGGTCCAACGGGAAGCTCTTCCAGATCGGCGTGCACCTGATGCGGGGCAACCTGGCGCCGGTGGAGGCCGGTACGGTGACGCCCCGGGTGGCCGAGGCCTCGATCGCCGCGGTGCTGTCGGCGGTCTGCGAGGACTTCGCCGAGCGGAGTTCCCCGGACCCCGGGAGCGGGATCTGTGCGGTCGTCTTCGGCGACCTGGCCAGCGGCGACCGGCTTCTGGAAGCGGAACTCGACATCCTGTTCCTCTACGAGGGCGGACCGCCGGAGTACTACGACGCCCTCTGCGGCCGCTTCCACAAGGCCCTCCGGAGCTTCTCCCGTGACAACCTGCTGCTGGCGCCGGTTCCCCGCGCCGCGCCCCTGCACCGGGTACGCGACTTCTCGGACTTTCGCGAGTACCACCGCCACGTGGGCCCCGAGAAGGAACTCCTGCAGTTGACTCGCGCGCGGTGCGTCTTCGCGACCGGCCGTTCGGACCTCGCGGCGCGGTTCGAGGCGCTGCGCCGCGAAGTCCTCGCCGAGAGCCCGGCCCGCCGCACGCTGCTATCCCAGTTGGCGGACGGGCCTTTCGGTGTGGCCGACCCCGGGCTCGGGTCCCTCGACGACATGCCGGGCGGTTTCCGGGACGTCGAACGCGCGGCCCGGTACCTCCAACTGAAGCACGCCGGACCGGAGACGGATCTCTTCGCCCGCGACGCGGGGTCGGTCCTCGAGGCCGCCGCCGATCGCGGGCTGGTTCCGGGGGCTGCGGGGCAGCGGCTGGCCGCCGCCGCGAAGCACTGGCGGAATCTCCGGGGCATCCTGCAACTGGTCGTGGAGGACGGCTCCACTCCGGATGAGGCGCCGGGCGGGGTCAAGGCCGCGATCGCGGCCGCCGGGAAGTCGGATGACTTCGACGCGCTGATTGCCCGGATTCCCGAAGTCGCGGCGCGCGCCGCGGCCGACATCGGAGCCATCGAGGGCATGACGCCGCCGCTGGCGTTTGCCGCCGGTGCGCCCGGCGGGGACGCGAAGACGGCCTCGTCCGACACCCGTCACTGACCCGGCGGGCGATCCCACCGGGTGCGCGCCCCCGTTACCGGTCCGCGAGGAGGCCCTCCGCGGCGGCGGCGCTCTCCCGCCAGGTGGGGTGGGAACGGTGCCGCTCGGCGGCGCGGAGCCCCATCGTGGCGAGGAGGCCGCGATCCGCGGCGAGGATCCGGAGGCATTCGGCGATCCGGGCAGCCGCGTCCCGGGGTTCCGCGGCGCGGATCGACCAGCCGGTTTCGTCTTCGCTCACGATTTCCGCCGCGCCCCCGGAGGCGGCGGCGAGGGCGGGCAGTCCGAACGCGAACCCTTCGAGATAGACGATCCCGAAGCCTTCGTGGGTGGAGGGGACGGCCAGCAGCGTGCTCTCCCGGAGCAGTGCGGCGAGCGGTTCGGGCCCGAGAGCCCCGAGGAACCGGACGCGCCCCGCCAGGTCGGAACGCGAGGTTCGTCGATGCGCGCGGGCGGCGTAGTCGGCGTCGAGGTCTTCGCGTCCCGCGACCGAGAGACTCCATTCGGGAACGGCGGCCAGGCCCTCGAGGAGTTCCAGCAGCCGTTTCCGGGGAATCAGGTTGCCCACGAACGCCGCCCGCAGCCGACCGCCGGCCTTCGCCCGGATTTCCCCGGAGCCGGGCAGGGCGGGGAGGGCGCCCCCCGCGAGCCGGTCCCGTCCCGGCGGCGCCACGGCCGCCGGAAGCTTGCATCCGGCCAGTTGCCGGGCCGCTTCCACGCTCGCGCGGCTGGGGGAAAGAACTCCGTCCACGGTCCGGAGATAGGCGCCTTCCTCCTCACGGAGCCGCCGGCGCTGCGCTTCGCCGCGTTCGGGCTCCGAGCTCTGGGGGTGGTGCACGAGCGCGACGATGCGTGGCCGGAGTCCTCTCCGGGCGAGGTTTTCGCGCAGGAACTCCCGGTGCAGGAGTTCGTCCTGCAGGACGGCGTGCGGCGGCAAGCCCTCCGGCTGCGCTGCGGCGCCGTCCCCGGCGAACTCCCGGATCGTTACCTCGTGCCCCCGCTCCCGCAGGGTCTCCGCCAGGATCCGGTCGTAGAGGTTCCCCCCGGTGAGCGGAGCGAGGGGCGGTCCCCAGATCTCGATCTTCAGCGCCATGACGTATCGGGAGTCCTTCTAGTTTCCCATCCGTCCGGCCTCCATAATCCGTGCCAACGTTCGGAAGGGAGCGATGCGCATGAAACAAGACCGACTCGATTCCGGAATCCGGACCGTCCTGGGTGCGGCCGTGGCGTTGTTGCCGGCGCTGTCGCTGCCGGTGGGGCTGGCCTGCGCTCCGGAGCCCACGGTGCCGGACGCGGACCTCGCGATCATCGCGGCGACCGTCCTGCCGATGGACAGGGAAAGGGCGCTGCCCGATCACACGGTGGTGGTGAAGGACGGCCGCATCGCGGCGGTGTTGCCCGCGGCCGAGGTCACTCTCGGAGCGGGCACCATGGTCGTGGCTGGCGAGGGGCGCTTTGTCATTCCCGGCCTCGCCGAAATGCACGGCCATCTGCCGGGGGCGAACAGCCCCCCGGCGCTCACCGAGGACGTGTTGATGCTCTACGTCGCGAACGGGGTCACCACCGTGCGCGGGATGCAGGGGCACGAGAGCCAGCTCACGCTGCGCGACCGCATCGCGGCGGGCGAGCTGGCCGGTCCCCGGCTGATCGTGGGCAGCCCCTCCATGAGCGGCCGGATCGAAACGCCGGAGGAAGCGGTCGGGCTGGTCCGCGAGTACGCGGAGGCGGGCTTCGATCTCCTCAAGGTCCACGAGGGACTCTCCCCCGAGACCTACGCGGCGCTGGCCGAAACCGCCCGCGAGCTCGGAATCCCCTTCGCGGGACACGTCTCGGACGAAGTCGGCCTGATGGCTGCGCTCGAGGGCGGCCATGACACGGTGGACCACCTCGACAACTTCGTGGAGGCGCTGATCCCGGAGGAAGCGCGGGAGGACATGGAGGCGCTCCGCGGCATCGCCGGCCTTTCGGAACTCGTGGATCTCGAACGGTTGCCCGGGGTCATCGAGGCGATCGAGGCGAGCGGGACCGGCGTGGTGCCCACCATCGTCCTCTGGGAGTCGGGCATCCTCCCGACCCGGCCTTCCGGCGATCTGAAGTCCGAGCGGCCGGAGATCCGCTACCTGCCGGCGGAAACGGTGGCCCGCTGGACCGAGGCGGTGGATTCCGGGCTGGAGCGCTACGGCGCCGAGAACACCGCCCGGATCGCGGCGCTCCGCCGCCAGATCCTGGGTCTGCTGAACGAGGCCGGCGCGCTCATCCTGCTCGGTACCGATTCGCCGCAGATCTTCAGCGTCCCCGGTTTCTCGATCCACCGGGAGGTCGTGTCGTATGTCGAGGCGGGGATGACCCCCTACGAGGTTCTGGAGTCCGGCACCCGGCTCGTTGCCGAACACCTGGCCCGGGACGGGCGGATCGCCGCCGACTTCGGGGTCATCGCGCCGGGCAACCGGGCCGACCTGGTGCTTCTCGAAGCGAATCCCCTCGAGAACATCGAAGCCACCCGGGAGATCGCCGGAGTGATCGCCGGTGGCCGCTACCTCGGCGCCGGGGACATCGCGGAGTCGCTCGAGGCCATCGCCGCCCGGCGCGCCGCCGGCGAATAGCGGCCATCGCGCGATTTCCGGGGCGCGCCACCGCTGGCCCGGAGCCGAGGAAGGTCCAGTTCCCAGTACCGCAACACCGCAACATCTCGGCGCGCCAATGACTTGACCCTGCTCAAGGTCCACGTTACAGTCTTGTGACACTACTGGCCGGGTGGCCAGCCAACACCAAGGAGGAATTGCGATGAGAAACGGCGATGAGATGTTGCAGCAGATCGTTGGGAAGTCGGCGGTGGACGCGGATTTCAGGCGTCAACTGATCGCTGACCCAAAGGCCACGATCAGTGAGGAATTGGGGATTTCGATTCCCGATTCGATGACCATCAAGGTCCACGAGAGCGACATGCAGACGGTGCACCTCGCGTTGCCGCCGGACCCGAACATCACCGAGGAGCAACTCGAAGCGATCTCGGCTGGCCTTTGCTGCTGCTGGTAAACCTCAGTAGCTGGCGACTGGCCGGGGAAGATGCGGAGCGATCCGAACCGCACTCACATCGCTTGAACCGACCCCGGTTTCTGACCGGGGGTCTTGGGGTCGCTTTTCTTGCGGGCCTCTTCTGCCCGAGTGCCGGTGGGTAACGGCGCGCCGGGCGTGTCGGCAGCCTCGTTCGGGCGTGCTCAGCGAGCGGGCGGTTGATATCAGACGGCTCCGGACAGCACCAGGAACACATAGCCCTTCGCCTGCCGGAGTTGGTTGCCGGAAATGACCAGCTTGATGTGGTGAATGCCGCGTAGCAGCACGTAGCGGCCGGACTTCGCAAAGAGGGTTGTCGGTTTCGAAACCCAGTCGGCCAGCGCTGTCAGCTTCTCCGAGACTACGAGATCCTCGTGGCTCAGGGCTTTCAGGAACGGTTCCCAATCGGTGAGGCCGTCGAGCCAATAGCGTGAACTCCTGGTGTATCGCTGCTTGACGATGAGCGTCAGGCCGAGTGTCGGACCGACGCCCTCTTCCTGCACGTCAATGTTCACCCCGGTTCGGACCACGTTCGCGCGTTCCTCGAAGCGCTGAATCACCGCTTCGACGGCCGCGAGCTGGCCTGGCCAGCCCGTGCTTTCGAGGTACGACCCTACTTCCCGCTGCGATTGGAAGCCCATGACCGCCAGGCGGATCGCCCGTGAGCGAGACGGGAATACGCCGAACGAGTCCATGCGCGTGTCTTCCGGCTGCGCCAGGTAAACGCGTTCGACGTTCGCCCGTTCGGCGTCACGCAGCTCCCAGCCGACGCCGGAGACGAGCGCGCCAACCACGGTAACGGCGTCGTGTCCCTGACCGCGGGCGCCCATGATGGGTCGTTCGCCGGGCCGCAGGAATATTCCCGGAAGCGAGCCCTGACCGTCCCGAGCGGAGCCGATGTCATGTTCCAGCATCAGCTTGCGGCCCACGATCGCACGCAGGGGGGAGTCTTCCGCATCCATCCGGCGGAACAATCGCCCGATCACTCTTGCGGTCTCATCGGCAGGATCGGTCCGTTCGCGCTCCCGGAAAAACGCCGCCGTCCTGGTTCCGCTCGCGAGGGAGACGCCGAGATCCGCTCTTGGCTCCGGCGCATGCAGCGGCAGCTCAAAGCCGAACGGCAAGGCGCCCATCGTGATCGGAAGTTCCCGGGCGCGCTCGAGCACGAGGCCCCATTCCGGATGGCCGATAAGAACCGGCGAGATCCTGTTTCGGAAATGCCCGAGCAGTTCGCGCATGGTGCCGCCTTCCTCGGCGAGACGATCCTCGGTGAGGGTGACTGCCTGGTCAAGTTTCAAGTTGCGTCCTCACGCGATCACGGGTGCGGGATTCAGACCGGCTTCGGCGAGAGGGTGGTTGCGATGGCCCATGCTGACGGGCACGTCGTAGAGACGGCCGGGGGCGAATCGTGCCCAGAAGTGCCGCATTCCGGGCACGATGACCCGCGCCACGGGCATACCGATGTCGGGCCGGGTCTGATCCAGCACCAGCAACTCCATGCCCTTCGCTTCGACGAGCGCACGGCAGTTCTCCACATCGTCGCGCGTGTCCGCCGTTTCGATCGCCGCATACCGCGAAGCCTTGCACTGCGGCGCGTCAGCCGGCGCCAGCCAGGAACAATCGGCGAGACGAGCGGTCTTCCACCACCAAAGCGCCAGAGGGTCATCAATCGCGGGCCGGCCGTCTCTGCTCCCGGGCCGTGGCAGCCAGGTAAGGCACTGGTTCAGTTCGCAAATCGCCCGCAGCGCCGCGATGCGCGGGTCGGCGTTCGCGCCGGCGCCGTAGATGATGTCCTCGGTCTGGCCCTCCGGCCTGCGCGAGAGCGCGACGAAGGTGGGAATGCCTATATCGGACGTGACGTCGAGCATCCACACGTCCCGCTCGTAGCGGGCGTAGTGCTCCGGGGCCGATGCGAGGTAATCGTCGTCGAAGGCGGCGAGATCGACCGCCGGGGCCCGCAGCCGGTTGTACCACCAGATTGCGAACGCATCGCGCTCTACCAGTTCATAAAAGCCCTGCAGGACGGCTTCTTCCAGGGTATTGCCGGCAGCGCAGCCGTTCGAATCGGCGATCAGGTCCGCGGGGCCGCGCCGTTCGGCGGGCATGCTGTAGAGCATGGACGTCGGCAGATAGCGATGCCGCTGCTGCGTCAGCGACCACGCCGGTGTCCAGTCGATTTCGGCGTCGGGATCGAGACGCCGCGGGACGATGTTGTACGGATGACCCTTCGCGTTGATGCTTGCGGCATTTTCGAACTGATGGTCGCTGAACAATTGCGCGTCGTTGGGATGGATGGCCTCGCCGCCCGCGAACTCCCTGAACCGCCTCCGCAGGCGGATCTCGTCTCCACCGCACGCGCCCGAATGGCGTTCGACCGCTTCGCAGAGCGCGCTGACCCGGGATTGCTCCCGAGTGGCGCCCTTGCCGGCGCTCTTGCTCCGGAGGCTGCGCCGGAGCGAACTCAGGGTTCGGCTTCTCACGCCGAGATTGCTGCCGGCCCAATAGACGTGCAGCCACGAATCGTTCTCATCGGTGGTGCGCGACAGCCAGGTCACGACCCCACTGATCGGGCTCACCAGGTGGCGGTATTTCGCCAGCGTGACTTCCGGCGACACGATGCGTGCGCCGCCGCTGTTGCGGTGAGCCTTGGGACTCGCTTTGAGAGACAGCGGCACCGGAAGCCGGTCCGGCCGATGGAGCGCTTCGTCGCCACAGGCCGGGCACTGCGGCCGGCGCACTACGGGGTGTTGCGAACTCGTGAAGGTGCCGACGTTCATGGCAATCGCGTGTTCGTGAATCGGGGCCGCGTCCTCGAGCACGAGCCACTTGACGATTTCGGCCGCGATCAGCCGGTAGAGCGCCTCCAGAACCGCGGGCTGGCCCGCGAACGGCTTGAAGGCCGCCTGGTCGCCGGCAATGTTGCGCAGAAGACCGTGGACCTCCTGATGGCTTCCCAGCCGGTACGCCAGACAGTCCCAGCAGGGTCCTTGTTCGCCCGCGTGAAAGACGGGGCCGAACAGCGCCTCCATGCCACGCGGCCGCACCAGCGTCCACGGCGCTTTCGCCTCGAGCTGGCGCCGATTCACCGCTGCAAGGTGCGTCTCGAGATAGTCCTCGCAAACGATGACGGTGAGCGTGGGATCGGCAGTCCCCACGACCGCGCCGCCCTCCTCGAGATGCCGAATGAACTGGCTCTCGTCACCGTTGACCGCGATGCGCGATTCCGCCAGCCGCCTTTCGACCCAGCGCGGGGATGCGCCGAGCGACGACCAATAGGCGGCCCGGGGGCGGTCCATGCCGTGATCGGCAGAAACGACATAACCCTTGGCCGAAAGCGACCCAAGGGCCGAGAAGACCTCGGAGGCGCCATGGACGCCCTCCACGGCGGCGACGATCGCATCCAGCGGGTGCCGGCCATCGAGGAGCGGTATCAGGTTGCAATTCACCTTGCCGTGCAGCAGGGTGTTGAAGGTTTCGGAAACCAGCAGCGTCTGCTGGTCGCCAATCTGGTGAAACCGGAGGTGCGGTGCGAGAGCAGGAAGCTTGACCAGTCCCCGGTCCGCGGAGGTTGTTCGCGGCAGGATTCCGGGCCGGGAATTCGTGTCCGTATGCCTTGCCAGCGGGGACTTCCGCGCCGAATCAGCCGGCATTCTCAGGCGGTCAGGACTCCGACAAGGCGCTCCAGAGCTTCCACACAAAACGCGGAGGTCACGGCTTCGGAGCCGTGTCCGATCTGCCCGACGGCGCCCCATTTCAGCGTCTGGTCGCCGAACGCCGGAAACTCCGGCCAACTGCCGTCCTCGCGTTGTGAACTCAGGAATCGCTCCACCTGGTGTTTCACGTCGATGCGCTGGAGGCTTGAGGCGCCATCGAGCGCCGACACTGCCTGAGCGGTCTGAAGGATGTTGCCGAATTCCCCGTTCTCGTCGCGCAACGCCAGAATGCGGTCCGCGAGTATCGGCCGTAGTCGAGCCAGGGCAGGCCGCGCGCGAACCATGGCGCGGGCGGTCGCATGGTAGATCGCGACCGTGTCGGGATACCACTTGGATGAGCCCTCGACCTTGCCTTCGGTGATCAGAGCCTCCAGCCACCTTTGGGCGTCCTCGGTTTCGGGGCAGGCGCCAAGATAGGCGATGACGTTCGCATTGACTACGGGATCCGCTTCTATCCGGAACGGCGAAACGACTTCGGGTTCGTCCTCGGCCAGGACCCAGGTCAGGAAACGGCCCCGCTCGTCGCGATTCGCCAGCAGCGCCGGAATGTTCCTCCCCAAGAGGATCCAGGGATGCGTCCCCAAGACCTGTGAGCAGAGGGTGGTGCTGTCGAGATCCTGGGGAAGGTGGCGGTAATACCGCCACAAACCGGGATACTCGATGGTGTTCGCAAGGTGCGCCCTGGTAGCGTCGCACATGGCCCTGGCCCGCGCTTCGTGGCAACTCTCCAGAGCCAGTACGCAAAGAGCCGAAATGAACGGCGGCCTTTCGAAGTGCCGTGGAATGTTGGGGTCGGCGACGTTGAACCGGATGCAGTGCCAGGCGCCATTTTCGTCGAGGGTGGATTCCAGAAACGCGAGACCGCGGCGGATGCTCTTCCGAGCCGATCGGGCGAGGGTTGCGGAAGTGGCGCCGCTCCTCCCGGCGCGCGGGCGCTCGGGGGTCGGCGGTCGAAGGGGCGGTGCGGGGTCGTAGAGCGTCTTCTTGAGAAACGCGAGTGATGCGGCGCCGGTCTGCGCCTCCTTTCGTTCGGACTGGCTGAGTGTGGCACGCGGCGGAAGCACCACGTGGGTCGCGGAACATGTCTCTTCGTGCACGTGAATCTGGTGGCCTTCGGCCAGCTTCACGCCGAGTTCCTCTTCGATCGTGGCTTTGGGTTTCGCGAGCAGGCGTTCGCGAAAGTCGTTGTCCTCGCCGGCTCGCGATATGAGGGAGTCGGCGACGGCATTGAGTCCCTTCCTTGATGTCAAGCGATCTGCCTCCTGATCAATTCCTTGAACACGCCGTCGGTTTCCATGAGTTCGCTGAAGGATCCGCTCTGTACCACTTTGCCGGCCTGCAGGACATAGATGCGGTCCGCCTGTTCCAGCGTGGACAGGCGGTGGGCGATGACGAGGCGGGTGGAGGTCAGGGCGGCGAGGTTCTTCATTACCCTGGCCTGGTTTTCGTTGTCCAGCCAGTTGGTTGCCTCATCGAACAGCATGATCCGCGGACTGCCGATCACCGAGCGGGCGATCGTCACCCGCTGACTTTCGCCGCCCGACAGGACAGCCCCGCTGGTGCCCACCATGGTCATCAGGCCCATGGGCATTCCCTTGATTTCGCTTTCGACCTCGGCGGTGCGGACGGCCGTCCAGACCTCCTTGCTCGTCACTCCGTCGTGGTGGCTGACCAGGTTGTCCCACAGATCCAGGGGATGAAGCCGGACGGACTGCGGCACCGCGCCGACCTGCCGGCGCACCTGCTTCAGGTTCAGGTGCCTCAGGTCGCGTCCGTCGTAGTACACGGCGCCGGCACTCGGCCGGTCGACTCCGAGTGCGAGCCGGAACAGGGTGCTCTTGCCGGCGCCGGACTCCCCGGCGATCGCCACGAATTCGCCAGGACGGGCGCGAAGGGTGACATCGTCCAGAATCAAGGGGCCGTCGGGGTCGTAACGGAAGGAAACACGGTCGAAGAGAAGCTCGCCGCCCAGCGAGTCGACCGGCTCTCCTTCGAGTTCGGTCTCGGGAACCGCGGCGAGCAGGGGGCGCATCTGATCGAACGCCGGGACCATGGAGGCAACGGCGCCGAAGGACTCGCCGAGCCGGGCGACTGCGGACTGGAAGGCGATGAAGACGGTGTAAACGACGAGAAAATCGCCAACCGGGACGTTCCGGTCGCCCACTGCCACGGCCAGGAGCAGTACCCCACCGGCAAGGAAGGGAAGTGCGGCGCCGAAGGCCCGCGAGTGCCCCTCGAGTGCGCCCAGTTCGAGTTCCGCGCGTTTCTGTTCGCGATAGTCCCGCGCCCAGATGGCGAAAGCCGATCCTTCGGCGTTTTCCACCCGCAGCTTGGTGATTCCGCCCACGATCTGGAACAGCCGGCCGGCTACGCGACGGGCCGCGCCGATCATCTGCCCATGAGGGGATACCTGGCGTAGGCCGAGCGCCACGGTGATCAGGACCGAAGCCAGGCTGAAGATCAGGGCGACGGCCCCAAGGCCGGTGTCATAGAAGAAGATGACGGCCAAGACCGGAAGCAGGAAAACGACCGACAGCAGGCTGTCGGCGACGACTCCCTGCAAGCCGTCGCGAAGACTCTGGAACGTCATTCCCGACATGGCCAGATCGCCGGCCGGACGGCGGCGGAGAACGCTGGGCGGAAGCCGCATGAGGCGGTCCCAGAAGGCGGCTTCGACCCGCGACGCCGAGCGTCCCTCGAGCCGCATCATCGCGGTGCTCTGCAGCAGGTGCAGCAGTGCGCCGAGCAGGCCGAACGCGGCCACCGTCACGGCCACGGCATAAAGCGCTGAGGTGCTTCCGCCTTCCGTCAGGTGGTGGGCAACGAATCCGAGCGCGAGGGCCGGCGCCAGCTTGACCAGGCCGCCCGGAAGCCCGGCAACCACCAGCCGCGCCAGGTCCCGGCCCGATCCATGGAGGGCCGTTCCGAGGAGCTCTGCCGGTTTCACGTTGCCGGGCGGCAAGGGCCGATAGAACATCCAGGCTTCCTCGCCCAGCGTGCGGGCGCGATCCGGCGTGATCCGGACACCGCGCTTGCTGACCGGGTCCACCTCCCGGTAGCGCCCGAAGATTCCCGGCAGGAGCGCTACGGGCCGGCCGTCCTCCGCGCGGAATGCCAGCAGCGCATTGCTGTCGCCGTGCCACCAGTCGCCCTCGGCCTTGAACCGCACCCGCCGGGCGCGTACGCCGGACGCATCGAGCACGTCAACCAGGCCGACTCGAGCATCAGATGCACCCGAACGCGCCGGAATCCTGAAATCGATTCCTTCACGGCGGCCGATGATCCGGAGGGCGTCCGCCAGAGCCGCGTCATCGACTCTCGCACCTCGATCGGTCGGAAGGTCGTAGATATTGAAGAGCCGCTGCCGCGCCGCCTTCGCGGCCCGGCGGCGGCTGGTGGTCCGTGCGCGTTCGAGATTGGCATCGTCAACCGTGGCGAGTCGGCGGTTGTGACGCTCGAGGGCGAACGCGGCCGTGTGGAAGGAGGCGAGCGCCCGCGGCAGCATGCCGCGCTCCGCCAGGGTCTTTGTTGATTCGCCGGAAAGGGTGACCTTGTCGAACAGGCTGAGCCAGCTCGTTCGCGTCAGCGGTACCGGAGTCCGACTGGCGCCGCTCGTCCCGGCGAGTTCCGCCGGGTCCACGATCCCCATGAACAGGCTTGCGCCGCGCGGCGGTTCGGATACCCAGACCACCCCGCGCCGCACGGACAGCGTACAAGGGGCCAGGGTCTGGGTGACACCGGGTTCGGCCAGGGCGGTCGCACGCGGAAGGCGGCTTGCAAAACGCGAAAGCGTGTCCGTTATGGCGCTCAACCAGGTATCCGTCTGTTCCCCCAGTTCCGACGGATCGACCTCTGACAGCAATGACGCCGGCAGGCGCTTCAGAATGGTGCCGGGCAATCCCTTGGCAATCAGGCTGAGCGTCGCGCCTTCGTCGCTCTCCCGTTCGTCCGGTGCGACACCCGGAAGCAGGCAGCCCGATTCGCGGCGCAACAGGTGCTGCGGCGCCGCTCGTTCCACCCGGTCCTTGAGTTCGACCAGAAACAGATTGACCGAACCCCGATCAATGAACCAGACAGTGTCCGGGTCATCGAGTGCCACCGGCAGGTTGCTGGCGCAGGGCACAGACGTCCCCGAGCGGGCCGCGAGTTCGGCCAACGAGGTGTATCGCGGTCTCGTGTCGTGCATCAGCCTGACCTGATCAGCTTGTAATACGACCCATCCCGGTCCGCCATCAGTTCGTCGTGCGTGCCGCGTTGCGCTTCCGCGCCCTTGTTGAGCAGGATGATCTCGTCGCAGTCCCGCACGGTGCTGAGCCGGTGCGCCACGATCAGGCAGGTGACGCCGCGTCGCCGCAAGGCGTCGTCCACGTATTCCTCGGTTGCTGCATCGAGGGCGCTCGTTGCCTCGTCCAGAACGAGCACTGTCGGATGGCCCACCAGCGCGCGGGCGATTTCGAGCCTTTGGCGCTGGCCGCCGCTGAAGTTCGCCCCGCCTTCTTCGACGATGGTCGAGTACCCGTCCGGTCTCACCAGGATTTCGTCATGGATCCATGCATCCCGGGTGGCGGCGAAGATGGCTTCATCCGGAATCGCCGGGTTCCAAAGGGTGATGTTGTCGCGTAGGGATGCGGAAAACAGCACGACATCCTGATCCACCATGGAGATGGACTGCTGGAGAACTTCCTCGGGTATCTCGTCCCGCAAGTGGCCATCGAACAGGATCTCGCCCGACCAGGGCTGATAGACACCGGAAACGAGCCGAGCCAGCGTCGACTTGCCGGAACCGCTGGGACCGACCACGGCAACCCGCTGGCCGGGTTTGAGTACCAGGTTGAAGTTCTCGATCAGCGGCGCCCGACCCTTGTTGAACCCGAAGGTGATGTTCCGCAGTTCGAGGCGGCCGGTAAGCTGGAGCCGGCCATTGAACGTGGGAATGGATTCTGATTCCGGGCTCCGCCGGCTGAAAACGGGATCTTCGGTGGCGGCGGAGATGTCGTCCAGGCGTTGCAGATCCGTTTCGAGCGCCTGGCGTTTGTCGGCGAACTCCAGGAAACGGTCCACCGGCGCCAGGAACATTTCCGCTAGGACGAAGAACCCCACCAGCGTTCCCAGGGTCATTTCGCCATTCAGGACCAGGCTCCCTCCGATACCCAGGACCGCCGCACTGCGGAGTGCGGCGATGAGGCCCGGAAGCGCGGAATTCATGGAGCCCAGTTCGGAATAGAGCTGACGCGCATGGAGTTCGCGCGCCTGCTGGCCGCTCCAGCGCGAAAAGAACCGGTCATCCGATCCCGTCATGCGCAGGTTTTCCGCATGACTCAACATCTGCATGCCGACGCCGATCAGCAGTCCCTGTTCGCGCCGCATCGCCCGGCTGCGAACGGCCTGGGGTCCGTTGAGTAGGTGGGCCACCGCTCCGTGGAGAACCGCCAGGAGCACCACGACCAGGGCAAGCAGGGCATCGTAGGCCACCATGGCGACGAGCAACACCACGCTCATCGCCATGTCGATGATGAGCACGAGGAACTGGTCGGTCAGGTTCTTCGCAATCCTGTCGATAGACGAGACCCGATCGGTCAGGTCGCCCACCAGCCGGTGCGTGAAGAACTCGACCGGCAACCGCAGCAGGCGTGTCACGCCCCGGTTGTATCCGGTCACCGAGATCCGGACTGCGAGCCGTTTCAGGAATCGGTGCTTGAGCAACGACAGAATGTAGACCAGGACGCCGCCGCCCAACAGGGCCACCACCACACCGATCCACGGCCCATGGTTCTCCAGGACGTCGTCCACGAAAACACCGATCGTCGCCGGCACGATGAGCGCCAGCAAGGTCAACATGAGCGCGCAGGCGGTTACTCCGGTAAGCACGCTCCATGATCCGGCGAGCAACGAGCCCAACTCCGCGAAGAGGCTGCGCTGTTCGCCTCCCGTGCTGAAGTCGGCGCCACGTTTGAATCGCAGGGCGATTCCACTGAAGCCCTCGCAAAACTCCTCGACGGAAAGCTTGCGTCGCCCCGTGGAGGGGTCGTTGAGGTAGTAACTGGCGCCATCGAATCCTTCGAGGACCACGAAATGGCTGAATTGCCAGAACAGAATCAGCGGTAGTTCCAGGTGTCTCAGTTGATCGGCGCGTACGCTGAGTCCCTTGCACTCGAGACCGTAGTGTCTGGAGGCGCGCAGGATGCTGGCGGCACTACTCCCGTCCCGGCTCACCTCGCATCTTTCGCGCAGTTCGGTGAGTGGCACAAAGCGCCCGAAGTAGGCCAGGATGCTGCCGAGGCATGCGGCGCCACATTCCGACGCGTGCATCTGCAACACAATGGGCGTGGTGATCCTTCGCTTCGAGGACTCCGATGCGGCCCTGCCGCGAGTCCTTCCGGAAGCGCGTGGCGCCATCCTAGGATCGCCTCATCCGCAAGAGTTGGACGGGAGACTGCCTGCCCAGTTCGATGACAATCCGGCACTCCCGATCCGTCAGGGAAGCAAGGTCAACGCTTTCGTCGAGCGCGATATCGACGCGATACACCGCGACTGCGGATCCGAACGCCGCCAGTCCCCCGGAAAGGGGTACGGCGGAAATCGCCGTCACCTTTCCGTCCAGCGTATCTTCCCCATCTTCGGTGGTCAGCACCAGGACCGCCGGCATCCCGGACCTGACCTGCGGCGCGAGGTCGCGCTCGACCTGGACGAGCGCCTGGACGGACGTGCTGCCCTCGGTCAGGATTCCGCCAGGGTCGGCCAGTACTCCGTGTACCGCCCGGCTGTGGGCCACGTCACCAAACAAGAGCCACCCGGTGAGGGCGAACAACAAGAGACCAATCGCGGCCACGAGCAGCCGCTCCCGGGGTGTCGAAATCGTCAACAACCGGTCGAGTTGTTCGCGTTCTTCCTTTGCCTCCGCAACAGTGTTGTGAAATGAGCCAAATGGATTGTTGAACACGACCGTGCATAGCCTCCGTTGAAATGTTCCAGGACCGGCGCTAACACCCAAGGCCCTCGGACATCTGGGCGTAACTGGTGAGCGGGACCGCGCACATCCGACTCCAGTCTGCCTGTTTGATGACGGGCTGGTTCAGTAGTTCGATCATTGCGTCGAACTTGTGGAGTGCGCCGCAACCAGTCACGTCGGGGTCCGCTGCCTTGCGGTATTGCGGCCACGCGGCGTCGCGGGCGTGGCGCCAGAACGCGCTGTCGTACCCGGAGCCACAGGAATAGTGCCAACCGACGAACAGGCCATAGCAGAGCATGTTGCTGACAAGAAACCGATTGACGACAAGCGCATCGTGCTCAAGGTTCTCTACCGGGCGGTTGAGACGAATCTGGAGCACCATCCCGATTTGAAACTGGGCGGATACGATCGCCGTTGCTTCGAGCGGCTCCATGAACGCCGCTGCGTTGCCTATCCGGGCCACCGCGCCATCGTACATCTGGCGGTGGACAAAATTGGGAAACGGAATGACGGCGCGCTGCTCGAACTCCGTTACGCCGTCGGTCTGGAGGAACGCGTCGAAATCCGACTCGACGTCAGCGAGGCCGGATACCTCGCGGTTGAAGATGTACCCGTAGGATGTGTGTACGGTAAGCGGAATAACGAAGATCCAACCGTGTGGACGCGCAACCGCACGGGTATAGGTGTGCTCCAGAACGGGCACATCCTGCTCGGCCTTGACAACTGCCGGACCGCGGCGGATAACGGCGGTATCGGTGGGGATGAAAGGAATGTGGATGTGCCGGTCGGGATCGAGTTCCCCGGGAAACCCGCGGGCATCGAAGACCAGGTCGTAACGTTCGGGCGCCCGGTCCTCGAATTCCACGTGCGCCCCGCCGTCAACGCTGGAGATGTTGAGCACTTGCGCGTCGATGTGGCGTGCGCGCGTGCTTTCCTGCAGCAGCTCCGACATGACGTCGGCGGATAGATGGTAGGCGTAGGACACCTGTTGCGGGGTGAAGTGGTGGATGAAATCCCGACCGCGCCGACCCCATCCCTCGAATGCAACACCGTACTTGCGAGTACCTTTCAGGCGTATCTGGACGGTCTCCTGGGACAGATCCGTCAATTGCTGCAGATGCTGAACGAGGCTCGGCCAACTGCCTTCACCCACTCCGATGACCGGGATGCGCGAGTCATGGATGTGGTGTAGCTCGTGGTCTTTGTCGGGGTGGAGACGCGTTACGGTTGCGGCCGCCAAAGACCCTGCGGTTCCTCGCCCGACGACCGCGATCTTCCGGAGAGATTCGCTGCCTGGTCGTACCACCCTATGTGACTTCCACGGATACCGGCTGATTATCCCCTACTCCCAGGCTGGAACCCGCCCTTCCCGCGGGTCGCGGCGGCCGGGAAAGCCAGGCAATTCCCGGTCCGTCTGCCTCTCCAACCCTCCGCTCCCGATAGCGAATGCCGTATTCGTCGCTGAGGTAGCCGGGGTGAGGGACCGCGAGCAGCGCCCGCCGCAGCGCAATCCGGAATGGGAGACCTCGGTTTCCGAGCACTATGCCGCGTTGACGAAACAGATGGAGGACTTCGGCGGAGACCTGTTGGCGACCCACTTCGGCCTCTGGGGACCGGAGACGACGAATGATCGCGAGGCGCTGGTGCGCGCCAATCGCACGCTCGTGGACGGTTGCGACCTCGGCCCGGGGCGGCGGGTGCTGGATGCCGGCTGCGGGGTCGGCGGGACGGCCATCACGCTGGCGGAGGCGCACTGCGTCCGCGTCACCGGGCTGACGATCTGCGAGCCCCACATCGAAGTGGCCACGAGACACGCCGAGGAGCGCGGGGTCGGCCACCTGGTCGATTTCCGCTACGGCGACTTCATGGATCTGCCGTTCCCCGACGAGAGCTTCGACGCGGTGTTGAATCATGAGTCGTTCTGCTACGCGCCGGACAAGCTCGCCTACCTCCAGGGCATCTACCGGGTGCTGAAGCCGGGGGGAAAATGGCAGGCCCTCGAAGGACTCCGGAGCGGTGCGCCGGTCTCCGAATCCCGGGAAGCGGTTCACGCGATTGCGCGGCGCGGCTGGCGTATGCCCCCCCTGGAACCGTGGCGCGAAGTGCTCGCGACTCTTGAGGAAGCGGGATTCGAAGCGGTGACGGGCCGCGACATCTCCACCGAAGTGGCGCCGCACACGGACACCCTCCGGAAGAGGTGGCTGACGCTCACGTTCGTGATCGACCCCGATAGTCTGCCGAACCAGGCGTCCCGGGAGTTCATGGAGGCGACCTCCGCCTACGACCGGGGTCTGAAGGAGGGCCTCTTCACCTACCACTTCCTGTCCGGCACTCGGCCGGCATAGCCGGGGGGACGCCGGGCATGTGGCCGGAATGCGGTGCGCAAGAGTGGTCGATGAACAGCAAATCGATCGCCGCGGCGGTGTGGCCGCGCTGACGGCAGACGATGTTCTCATCCTGAGCGGCGTTCGACCTGATCCCGTTAACGCTCCCAGAGTTCGTTCACTCCCACCGAGTGGATGCGCGGGTCCCCGAGCCGCCAGACTCCTTCGCCGGTACAGATCACGACCCCGCCACGGAAATCCCTGCCGCATGCCGCGGCCAGGTGCAGGAGACCGCGCGTGTCGCGCGGCTCGACCCCGGTAGCAGCCTTGACCTCCACCCCCCACGTTTCCCGGCCGCGAGTCATGACGAGATCCACTTCGTGGCCGTCGCGATCGCGGTAGTGCCAGAACCGAAGGTCGGGATCCGTCCAGGCGGCCTGGGCGATGAGCTGTTGGACGACGAAGGACTCGAGCAGGCCGCCCATGGCGGCCCGGTCGCCAAGCCAGTCGGCACTCGTCCGGCCGGCAAGCGTGGCGGCGAGTCCGCTATCCGTGAGATGGACCTTCGGAGCCCGGACGAAACGCTTGCTGGCGGTCCGGCCCCAGGAGGGCAGGCGCCGGACGAGGAACATGCGCTCCAGTACTTCCAGGTAGTGCGACACGGTTGGCCGGCTCATGGCGAGAGCGTTCGCCAGGCCGTTCACGTTGAGGAGCGTGGCGGTTCGGGCAGCCAGCAGCTCGAGCAGCCGAGCCAGGTCGCCGGCACGGCGAACCCGGCTCACTTCGCGGACGTCGCGCTGCAGAAGCTGGTCCAGATAGTGGCGGTGCCACTGCCGGGTGCGCTCCGGAGAGCGGGCGAGTGGTTCCGGATACCCGCCCTGGAGGAGGCGTTCCACGAGCGGAACGGAATCTGTTGGCGCGGCCTGGTTCCGGGCGCCAAGGCCGCCGGCGAGCAGTGTCGCCAGGAACCTTCCCGGTCGCCGCTCTTTCTCCGCCTCGGCCAGGGGGTGAAGGACCACGGTCTCCATTCGGCCGGCCAGCGATTCGCTGACCGTCGGGACGGTGAGGATGTTGGCCGAGCCGGTAAGCAGGAAACGTCCAGACCGGCGGTCCCGGTCCACCGAGAGTTTGATCGCCCGCAGCAGGTCCGGCGCCCGCTGGACCTCGTCGATCGTGACGAACTCCGGAAGGCCGGCCACGAACCCATCGGGATCGAGGTGAGCGGTGCGGTGGTAGCGCCCGTCGTCAAGGGTGTAGAAGGGCCGATCGGGTTCGAGTCCGCGTACCAGAGTGGTCTTGCCGCTCTGTCGCGCACCAGCGATACAGACGACCGGGGTATCGGCCAGCGCCGTCTGAACCGCGGGGGTGAGCGAGCGAGGAAACAACGGAGAGGGTGCGGCCATATGTAAAGTAAGTTAGTCTACAAATGCTAACTACACAATCCGCAGATTGTCTATTACAGCGCTTTCCGATTGTTCGTCACGGGCCATGATCGGGGCTTTTGACGTCGGTCAGCGGCGAATCTGGACCGGCCTCGACGGCAGGATGGCGTAGGCCTCCTTCACGGCTTTCGGCCCGTACTTCCGCTCCAGCCTCCGGACGGTGAAGTGGCCCGTGGCCATGTCCTGGAAGTGGTTGATGAACAGCAGATTGATCGTCGCGGCCCCGCCGCCCCGATGATCGGTACGGCTTGGGCCGCCATTTTCTCGGTGACCGGAATCGAGAATCGCTGCCCGATCTGTGCGATGAACTTCACGAGCGCCGGCGCGCCCTTATCGGTAAGTTTCCCACCTCCGGCAAGAAACTTGATCGCAGGGTTGACGCCGCTGGCCATGGCATTTCGGACCGCGTAGTAGCCGGTCTCCGTTCCGTCGTCGGACTCGTTCCGGCCTCCGAGGGCGAAAACCTCGAGACAGGCCAGGCGCGTTTCCGGCGATTGTGTGTCCTCGCCGTGTTCGCGGGCGATGGTCGCGATCGCCCGCATCATGATGGTTGTCGAAGCCGCCAATTCGGCAGCGAATACCAACGCTCCGAAAAAGCCACCCACGTCGCCCGTCGTGACGGTTGCCACCATGTGCGCCACTCTCGAGGAGTGCCAGGGGTGGCGAGCGCCCACAGTGAAGACGGCTGCCCGTAGCGAGGCGTGCAAGGCCTTTTGCGTGACTTCGGAGATGACTTTCGCGACGCCTTCCGGCAGGTAAGCAACTCCCTTTTCCAAGGGCGCCCCCAGCGCATTGGCCAGGCGAGCCGCCAGGCCGGGATTCTCAAGGAGCGCTTTGGCTTCCTGAAGCGCGGCCCGGTCGGTTTCTTCCATCCTTCAACGAAGGTTTCCGCAAGACTGTCGCTCGGGAGTGACGGGAATTCCGAACTCGGCAATGCGTAGCGACCGGTGTCCCATCAGCACGCGCGACGTGGACTCGTTCGCGGGCGAGACCACAACTCGAAGTTTCGCATCGATGGTTCTGGATGACGGATTTTGGCGCATCAGCCTCGTAGAGTGATCCGGCAGACTGGCCAGGAGAACCAAGATGCCGAACCGGGGCGGGCCCCACATGGCGCAGCCGACGTGGCGCGAAGGCGCTTCGCGCCGCCTCTGCTTTTGAACAGCCCGATGGAAGCGTTGAGTGCGGGGTGTTGGCCACGGAATACCCCATTGGGTTATACTCCATGCAGACTGTAGCGGAAACCCCGATGTTCACCCGGCAGTCGGAAAAGCTCTTCGACGAGGAGGAGAAGCGTCAACTGATCAACGCGTTGGCGGAAGACCCGCGTGCCGGTGTCCTGATTCCTGGTGCTGGCGGTGTGCGAAAACTGCGCTATGCGTCCTCCGGCCGCGGCAAGCGGGGTGGCGCGCGCGTCATCTACTACTTTGTTGATGAAGACTTGCCGATCTACGCGTTGCTGGTCTATCCCAAGGGGACGAAGACGGACCTGACCCCGGAAGAAAAACGAACCGTCCGAGCGCTCGCCGCGGAACTCAGAGATGCAAGGCAGCCCAAGCAATGAGCACCTTCGGAGATGACCTGATCCGATCCCTCAGTGAGGCGGTCGCACATGCGAAAGGCGAAGGTCCGGCTGTCGTTCACGCGCCGGTGGCCCCGCGCGAGGTGCGGGAGCGGGCGCGTCTCACCCAGGCGCAGATGGCGCCGCTCATGGGGATGAGCCTGTCCGGGTATCGGAAGTGGGAACAGGGAACGCGTGGCATCAGCGGACCCGCCGCAATCCTTCTTCGCGTCATCGAGAAGGAACCCGAGGCGGTCAAACGGGCATTGGCGCCGGGCGGATAGCGCGGAGGCGCTTTCGGCGACAAACGTCCGGTAGTTCGGGCGGAGCGCCATCGGTGCCGGTCTCGCGCTCCCGCGCGGTCCCCCCACCGGGAGGACCGGGCTGAACTGGAAACCGGCGGTCCCGCGCCTCCGTCCTGCCGGCTCGCGATTTCGAGGTCTCACCCGGTTTGGCGGAAGGGGCGGTGCGGTCGGCGGCGCTCTGCGGTGGCGGCATCGGTGCCGTCAGGCGCGGCGCCCGTGGTCTCACGCGCCTGGTGGTGGGCCCGACGGCTGCCCGGGAGGAGCGCAGGCCCTTCGATCCCGGACTCAGTCAGGCCGACGCGAACTTTGCTGACACTCGCCGACGACATCTGTTCCACCGGCGACCTTCGTTTCTCGGTGTGTCTGACCGGCCCTCCGGGCTCCGGGAAGTCAGCCTGGGTTCGCTATCTGGCGGACCGCCTGGACCTGGAGGTGATGCACAAGCGCACTTCCGACCTGCTCAGTAGCCTTGTCGGCGGAACAGAGAAGCGAATCGCCGCCGCATTCCAGCGAGCCGCGGACGAGAGGGCATTCCTGGTGTTCGACGAGGCCGACAGCCTGCTGCGGGATCGTGACGGGGCAGTGCGTGGTTGGGAAGTGAGCCAGGTCAATGAAATGTTGACCTGGATGGAGATTCACCCGCTGCCGTTCGCCTGCACGACGAATTTCGCCGAGGCGATCGATCGCGCGAGCCTCCGCCGGTTCGTCTCCAAGGTGAAGCTGGGCTATCTGAGCGCCGCGCAGGCGGACGAGGCTTTCCGGTTCTTCTTCGAACTCGATCCTCCCGGCGAACTCGCCGGGATGCGCATCCTCACTCCCGGCGACTTCGCGGTCGTCCGCCGCAAGGCCGAGATCCGCGGCCGGCTGGACGTCCCGGACGCCCTCGTCCGCATGTTGCAGGAGGAGTGTGACGCCAAGCCGGAGCGGAGCGGCACGGTCGGGTTTTGAGGCCGCACGCCGTCGCGACTACGGACCAAGCTGCCTGAACGTCACGCTACATCCCGGATGGGCTGCCCATTTCAGCACGGACCCTCAATGCCCACTCCGCCATCCGATACGATTTCCGATTCTGCGGCCGCGAGCACAGTGCCGTCGGTCACCCTGGACGCAATACCGGACTGTATCGGCATGCTGGTGTGGCGATGCGGCGTACCGGCCAAGGACGGCCGTCCTGGGACGTCTAACGCCAAAGGGGGGCATCAGTGGCCTCGGTGAAACGAATCGTCAACGCTGGAATACGTTCGGCACGAGTGGGCTGGAAGGCCGTCACGACGAGGACCGGGCGAATCCCCCGTGTGCGTCGCAAGGCATCGGACTGCGACGGAGGGAAGAGCACGCCCTCCGAATATGTGATCGTCGAAGACCTCCCGGACGCCGTCAAGGAGTGCTACTTGAAAGTGCTCGTGTGGCTTGTGCACTCCGGTGATCGCCAGATTGATGAGAGAGAACTGTGCGAGATCCAAGTGCTTATGACGCAGCTACGGTGCGGTGTCGAGGTGCGCCGGACTGTAAGATCTTGCCTCGAGGACCCCGAGAACCTCAAGGCCGAAGAGCAGATTGCGACAATCGTCGAACTCGTTCAGTCGGGAACACCTGAAGAGATATTGGCGCTGAGGTGTTCGCTAATCAAGGACGCGATTCGAATTCGGCGGGCCACCTCTGAAGGCCGCGCTCATGAGCAGCCCGAACTAGTTCAACTGGCCAAGCTTCTCGACCTAGATCAGGAGCAGGTCACGTTCATCGAGGATTGTTGCGCGAAGGACGAGGACCTCCTCGCAGGCGACATTTCCGACTCCCACATTTCGTCCACGGCAAAGGCCACTGCGGCGCAAGCGGCAGCGGTTGGCGTTCCCGTTGCTGCCGTGTACTTGAGTGGCAGTGTGACGGGTCTGAGCGCCTCGGGCATCGTTTCGGGACTTGCTGCCCTTGGTCTGGGGGGCGTCCTGGGTCTGTCCGCCATGGTCAGTGGCATCGGCGTGGCCATTCTTGTCGCCGGGGGTGTGTACAAGGGCATGCGATGGGCGTTCGGCGGATCCGAGCGCCACCGGCTATCGCGCCGGGAACTGATGCTGCAGGAAGTGCTGCGCATTCATCAGCGGGCCATCATTAACCTCGGCGAGGACATGTCGTGTTTTGGCCAACGCATTGCGGTCCTGGCAAAGGAAACACAACGGAATCGTGATGCGATTGACCAGTTGTTCCGAGAAGTAACCTTGATATCCCGGTCGGCAGGAGCGCTAAGCCGTCTGGGAGACCGAACGAGGGTCTTTGAGCAGGACCTGCAGGAAGAGGCGGCCGGCTCTCCAGCGAAATGAACGCGCGGTCGCGAACAGAAGCTGAGCGGGCAAGTCTTGTTCAGAGAATCCAGTTGGAGAGCCTGGATGGCGCTCTGCGAACGCTAGAGGGCCATCTCGCCGCCCTGGATTCAGAGTCCGACCAGCAATCCGCCGCGTTGTCACGTCTGGACGCGACCGTCGCGCTCCTCTCTGCGAGAGCCGACGTGAGGCGCCCGGAAACGCACGAGCCGACCGAAGGCGATGTTGTGACACGTCTTGAATCTTCGGTTCGTGAACCGAGTTGTGATCAACGACCGGCCGATCCCTCCGTGAACTTCGTACTTCCAGACATCGGGCAGCACTGGGACGCGTATCTTCACAATGTGGAACGGTACATTGCGCATAACGGGATACATGTACCGCGAGACCCGCTGCAAGACGTGCTGTATCCGCGGCTGGCTAAGGAAAGCCGCCAGCGATTTGACGAAGCGTTTCGTTCGGCTCCCTGGGACCGCTGGGATTACGGGGTGGTGGGGCTCTCCGTGCTTGTTGGTGCGATCACAGACTACGTACTGGTCGCGACGCCCGGTGGGAGTTTCAAGGGACAGCCCCAGCGCGGAAGTCCAGTTACGGCGTGGCTGAAAGAACAATCAAGGAAGCTGGCTCCTAACGCGCATCGCTCCGGCATTGAGCTCAGTCCATTTCAAAAATGGGTTACCGAGCTGACCACGCGCGCCGAAGACTGGGCGAAAGTTCCGTACGATGTTGTTAGTCCGAAAGTCGGACTCACACCGAGAGTTCACCGCCTTTCCTCGTTAGGACACGATCCTCTGCTCGGACTCGTCTTCGGCGTGTGTGACATCATCAGGGGATCCTGCACGTTCATTGACAAGGCTGGCGCATGGCGCGTCATTGACGCGTCACGTGACGATGAGGCCAGCTTCTTTCAGGCTATCGCCAAGGTGGCTGCCCACGGATTCTCGGACGTTTTCACGCCGCAGGGCCTCCCGCCACCATTCTTTGCGCTGTTCCAGCTCGTGGACGCGAAGCCCGGATTCACACTGAAGGAAGGGGGTCACACCGTCTCGGTCAGAGATCTGGTGCGGTACATGTATAGCAATGGCTACGACCTGCGCCACATGATGACTATGTCGATCTCGCCCGCGATTGCCGAGATCATCCTGTGGTCGTACCACGCAGTGCGAGCTTGCGGCGCGAGTCCGGAACCGCCGGAGGTCGAGATCGCGGAGAGATTGAAGCGAGAACAGATGGTGACCCTCGCCCACGCGTTGCTGGCGTCCGCCAATGTCCTAAAGACGGCTCTATACGGCTGGAACCCATCAGCGATCAACCTAGCGCAATTCGTGATCCTCGCGACGCGGTTGCTGTCTCTGGCAAAACTCGCCTCCGAACGAGACAGGCTCATTGGGAAGCGGCTGGAAAAGGGATGGAGAGTCCTGCTCGCGAATGCGCCCGGAGACGGCGCTCCCGCTTGACCTTCTGAGACAGCCGCGGAGTTACCGAAGGCGAAACGTCGACTTTGTCTTGCGGACAACCATTTGAAGTCGCGAGCCGGACGGGCTGCGGCACCGGAGCGGACCAGAGGCGAAGGCCCGGCCGTCGATTCTGCGCCGTCGGCCCCGCGCGAAGTGTGGGCGCTGGCGCCGGGCGGTTGACGCGAGCGACGCTTTCAACGGCAGACATCCGTTGAATCGCGGCGTCGTCGGTGCCGGTCTCGCGCTCCCGCGCTCCCGCGCGGTCCCCCCACCGGGAGGACCGGGCTGAACTGGAGGCCGGCGGTCCCTTGCGTCCGTCCCGCCGGGTCGCGTGGCTACCGCGGAATCCGCCGTCCCGGCGTCCAGGGCACCCCGGCGGCGTCGGCTTCGGCCTCGAGACCGGCGAGCTGGACCTCGACCAGGTTGACGAGTTCCGCGTTCGCGGGGCCGAACTCCTCCCGGACGATCTCGACCTGGCGCCGGTGCGTGTTCGTCGGGTCGGCCATGGCCCAGAAGGCGCCGACCACCCGCTGGATGCGCTGGCGGATGCCCGGGAGGACCGCTTCGTAGCGCGAACGGACGGTGTCGTCGCCGAGGAACCGCACCCGCAACTCGAGGAGGCCGGACCGGATCGCGGACGCCTGGGAGCGCAGCTCCTCGCTCGCCCCGGACTGGTCGATCGCTTCGGCGAGCGTCTCCACGCGCTCGATGGAAGCCTCCAGCGCCGAGGTCGCGCCGAACACCTGCCGCTGGAGCGTCGCGACCTCGCGCTGGAAGGCGTGGCGCGCCTCGGCGTCCTCCTCGGGGACGCCGGCCCGCGCCAGCACTTTCGGGGTGAAGGACTGCGGTTCGCCAAGGCGGACCGTCCCGTTCCCGTCGCGCCGCACCAGTTCCGCGGTGTAGGTCGCCGGCATCGCGAGCGGCCCGCCGCGTCCGCCGCCGGCGGCGTCGGGATATCGGAGGTCCCACGCCACCCGGTGGATTCCACGGGTCTTCGGCGCTTCGATGCGGCGGATCACCGTTCCGTCCGCGTCGCGGATCACCACGAAGACCGCGGGGTCCTCGGCGCGGTCCTCGGCCCGCAACTCGTCCCATGTGGGGTAGGGGAGCGCATCGCCGGCGGTCGCCAGGGCCCGCTCGCGTTCCCGTCGTTGCTGGCGGAGGCTCAGCGCGCTCTCCTTCAGGTGGTAGGTCACCACGGCGCCGAACGGCGGGTTCGGCGCGGTGTAGAACGCCGCCCCGCGCTGTGACTTGCCGCGTCCGCCGAGGGGGTTCGCCTCGATGTACATCCAGGGGTCCTTGACCGGGAACACCGCGCCCTCGGCGGCCAGCGTCTCCGGCGTCAGGCGCCGGAGCGGCGTGTAGTCGTCGAGAACGAAGAAGCTCCGCCCGAAGGACGCCAGCACCAGGTCGTTCTCGCGTTCCTGGATCTCGAGATCCCGGATGGCGATCGTCGGCAGGCCGCCCTTGAGCCGGGCCCAATGTTCGCCGTCGTCGAGACTGACGTAGAGGCCGAACTCGGTGCCGAGGAAGAGCAGGCCCTGGCGCTCGTGGTCCTCCACGATGGTCCAGGCGAGCTGGTCCTCGGGAAGGTCGCCGGTGATGTCCGTCCAGGTCACCCCGCGGTCGTCGCTCCGCACCACGTAGGGCTTGAAGTCGCCCTGCTTGTGGTTGTTGAACACCGCGAAGACGGTGTTTTCGCGGTGGCGGGAGGTGTGGAGGTCCGCAACGTAGGTGAACTCGGGCACGCCGGGGATGACGTCCACCGACCGCCATTCCACCCCGCCGTCATCGCTGATCTGGATGCGGCCGTCGTCCATGCCGGTGTAGAGCAGGCCTTCGGCGTGCCGCGACTCGTCGAGCGCCACCATGTTGCCGTAGGTCGAGGTGGCGCGGTTGCGCCAGATGGCGTCCACGCTCCAGGTCCGGCCCATCACGGGCTGCTGGTTGCGGTCGATGCCCCGGGTCAGGTCCTCGCTCACCGGCGTCCAGGTGTTCGCCCCGTCGTCGCTCCGGTAGAGCCGGTTCGCGCCGAAGTAGAGCCGCTTGTTGTCGTGCGGCGAGATGATGAGGGGCGAGTCCCAGTTCCACTTCAAGGGCTCGTCGCCGGGTTCCGGCTGGGGCTGGATCTCCACCCGCTCCCCGGTGCGGTGGTCGAAGCGGACGATCCCGGCGTACTGGTACTGCGCGTAGACGATGTTCGGGTCCTCGGGATCCACCCGCGCCTGGAAACCGTCGCCGCCCAGCACGTCCACCCAGTCGCTGTTCCGGATCCCGTGCACGTTGTCGGTGCGCACCGGGCCGGCCATGGTGGCGTTGTCCTGGGTGCCGCCGTAGACCCGGTAGAACGGGAAGGCGTTGTCGATGCCGACCCGGTAGAACTGGGTGATCGCCTGGTTGGCGTGGTACTTCCAGTTCCGCCCGAGGTCCCAGCTCTCGTAAAGACCCCCGTCCGTGCTGATCATCAGGTAGTCCGGGTCGTCGGGGTCGAACTCGAGATCGTGGTGGTCCACGTGGATCCACTCCATCTGGATCCGGCGCCAGGTCTTGCCGTCGTCCTCGGTGACGTGGGTGAAGGTGTCCATGGAATAGAGCCGGCCCGGGCGATGCGGATCGGCGAAGAACTCCATGTAGTACTGGGGGTCCGTGGGGAAGTAGTCGCTTCGCTTTTCCCAGCTCTCGCCCCGGTCGGTGGAGCGGTAGAACCCGCGCTGGCCGTCGGTAGCGGCGACCTGCGCGTACACCACGTCGGCATCGTGCGGCGAGATCGCGAGTCCGATGCGGCCGATGTCGTGGCGGCTCGCGGAGGGGAGCCCCCTGGTGAGCTGCCGCCAGGTGGCGCCCCCGTCGTCGGACTTGTGGATCCCCCCTTCGGGTCCACCCGCGATCTGAAGCCCCGTGTGCCGGCGCCGTTGCCAGGAGGTGGCGTAGACGGTGTCGGGGTGGCGGGGGTCGACCACGACGTCGCTGACCCCGGTGTCTTCCGAGATGTAGAGGACGCGCTCCCAGTTGGCGCCGCCGTCGGTGGTCTTGTAGAGGCCCCGGTCGCCGCCGGCGCGCCAGAGCGGTCCCTGCGCCGCCACGTACACGGTGTCACTGTCACGCGGATCGAGGACGATCTTGCCGATGTGTTCCGACTCGTCGAGCCCCATGTGCTCGAACGACCCGCCGGCGTCCCGGCTGCGGTAGACGCCGTTTCCGTACGGCACCGACCGCTGGCCGTTGTTCTCGCCGGTCCCCAGCCAGACGACGTTCGAGTTGGTGGGGTCCACGACGACGGTCGAGGTGGAATAGACCGGGTAGTTGTCGAAGATCGGCTCCCAGGTGGTCCCCCGGTTGACGGTCTTGAAGGCGTTGCCCGACGCGACCGCCATGTACCAGGTGGACTTGTCGTTCGGGTCGATGGTCACGTCGGCGATCCGTCCGGAACGCGACGCCGGCCCGATGCCGCGGAGCTTCAGCCCGGAGAGGAGGTGCTCGTTGATCGCCGGGGTCTCGGCGTCCTGGGGTGCGGCGAGCTTGGGAAGCGCGAGCGCCGCGGCGAGAAGAAGGGCAGTGCGCAGGGGTCGGTGCATGGTGGCTCCTCAGCGGATCCGGAGATCGCGTCCGGTCCCTTGGTCCAAGGGTACCGCTCGCTGGAGGAGCCGGGTGGTCGATCGCCGATGGGAACACATTTATGCACTCGTCACTATGCTCCTATGCGATGAGAACCACGCTGGACCTGAACGACGAAGTCCTTCGCACCGCCAGGCAGCGGGCGGCCAACGACGGGATCCCTCTGCGCGCCGTTGTGGAGCGGGCGCTCCGCACGTATCTGGAGGGAGGCCCTCGCAAGTCCGGCTACCGGCTCCGTTGGCGGCCCGAACGAGGTCGATTGCGGCCCGGCGTCCGGGTGGACGATCGTGACGCCCTCTTCGACCTGATGGAGGGACGGGACTGATTGCGCTGGACACCAAACTGCTTGTCTATGCGTACCGCAAGGAGTTCCCGGAACACGCCCGCGCGCACCGGCTCCTGAGTCGGCTCGCCAACGGTGACGAGCCCTGGGCGCTGCCTTGGCCGTGCGTTTACGAGTTTCTCCGGGTGGTTACCCACAACCGGCTCTTCGATCCCCCAACCGCACCGGACAAGGCACTCACCGATGTCGAGTCGCTTCTCGCTTCGCCTTCGCTCGTTCTCCTGGGCGAAGGGCCGGCGCCCGCGCGGCGCCTGCGCTCCATGGTGCACGGTGGACGCGCGACCGGCAACCTGGTCCACGACGCCCACATCGCGGCGCTCGCCGTGGAGCACGGCGTCCGCGAACTCTGGACGCTGGACCGCGACTTCGCGCGTTTCCCGGGGCTCCGGACCCGGAATCCGCTGGTGACCGACTGAGCGTTGGCGTTCTCCGTATCAGTCCGCGGCGAGACGGTTGAAGGCGTCCAGCGTCTGCTGGATTGCGTCCAGCCATTCGTCGCCGCGTTCGAGTGGCGCCGTGAATTGGAGCAGTCGGCTGTCCGCCACCAGCCGCCACTCTCGGGCGCCGCCGGTGGGTTGCACCGTGCAGAACGGAATCAGTCCCCGAGAATCGTGTCCAACTGTCCGACGAGTCTCGGCAGGTAGAGCGCGACCGTGTCGTGGAGGATCTCTCGACTGATCTGGTCGTACCCGTGCGCGAGCCGGTTGCGCATGCCGATCACATCGACCCAGGGAATCTCCGGATGGCCGGCACGGAATTCCGGCGAAACCCGATTGGCCGCCTCGCCGACTGCCATGACGAGATACCGGAGTGCGAAATGGACCGCCGTGTCACTCTCGAGCGCGTCGGCGCTCCCCGTATCGAACATTCCGATCGCTTTCCGGGCGAAGTGCCGCATGTCCCGGAGCGGCCCGTGGTCAGTCCGGCGACTCATGGAAGAGTTCCATCGAACCGGCAACTTCCTCCTGCATCCAGGGTCGGAGGGATCGAAACTCGAATATCTCCGCCTTTCGGCCGACGATCTCCGTCAGTTCCCGCTGCATGGCCATGAGATCAATCAGCGTGAACCGCGCGCCCGGTTTGAACTCCGCGAGCACGTCCACATCGCTCTCCGGACCGAAATCGTCCCTGATGACGGAACCGAACAGGGAGAACTTCCGGATGCCGTGCTTCCGGCAGAATGCGGCGACCCTGTCCCGCGGGATGGAGAGGCGCGGACTCATGTCAGTCTCGGTGGGGCGGATGGGTGCTACCGATGGCGCGAAGCACCGGACGGGTGTCCGGCGGCCTCCGGAGCAACGGTTCCGCGCACGTGGCGAGTCTAACCTTGGAGGTCATGTCGTTCCTGGCGTCGATCGAGGAGGTCGATGGCTCGTTCCCTTGTCTGGCCACGTCGGCTGACTACTGTGGAATCCGTCGTCCGGGGGTCCACGGCACTCCCGCCGCGTCGGCCTCGGCTTCGAGGCCCGCAAGCTGTACTTCCACCAGGTTGATGAGTTCCGCGTTCGCCGGGCCGAACTGCTCGCGGACGATCTCCACCTGCCGGCGGTGGGTGTTCGTGGGGTCCGCGGTGGACCAGAAGGCGCCCACCACCCGCTGGATCCGGTCGCGGATGCCCGGCACCACCGCCTCCCGGCGCGAACGCACCGTGTCGTCCCCGAGGAATCGGACCCGGACGTCCAGGAGTCCGGCGCGGATCGCCGAGGCCCGGGCGCGGAGATCGCCCTTGGCGCCCGACTCGTCGATCGCCCGGGCAAGCGCTTCCACCCGCTCGATGGAGGCTCGGAGCGCGGACACCGCACCGAACACGCGCCGCTGGAGCGCGGCGACCTCGCGCTGGAAGGCGTGGCGGGCCTCCACATCCACCGGCGGCACGCCAGCCGCGGCCAGCACTCTCGGGGTGAAGGACTGCGGCTCTCCCAGCCGGGTGGCGCCGCCTTCGTCGCGCCGCACGAGTTCCGCGGTGTAGGTCCCGGGCATGGCCAGCGGCCCGGCGCGCTGCGACCACGGCCCGATGGGTCCCCGCTCGGGATCCGGATGCCGGAGGTCCCAGGCCACCCGGTGGATGCCGGCGGTCCCGGGCGCCGGGATGCGGCGGACGATCTCCCCGTCGGAGTTCCGGATCACCACGAAGACCGCCGGATCCTCGGCCCGGTCCTCGGCGCGCAGTTCCTCCCAGCCCGGGTAGGGGAGCGCCTCTCCCGCTGCCGCCAGGGCCCGCTCGCGTTCCCGACGCCGCTCGCGCACGCTCAGCGCGTTCTCTCGGAGGTGATACGTCACCACCGCCCCGAACGGCGGATTCGGCGCGGTGTAGAAGGCGTCGCCCCGCTGTGACTTCTCGCCGCCCCCGAGGGGGTTCGCCTCCACGTACATCCAGGGGTCCTTGACCGGGAACACCGCGCCTTCGGCGGCGAGCGCCTCGGCCGACAGGTGGCGCAGCGGCGTGTAGTCGTCGAGGATGAAGAAGCCCCGCCCGAAGGAGGCGGCGACGAGGTCGTTCTCGCGCGCCTGGATCTCGAGATCCCGGATCGCGATCGTCGGCAGCCCGCCCTTCAGGCGCACCCAGCGGCCGCCGCCGTCGAGCGTCGCGAAGAGTCCGAACTCGGTGCCGAGGAACAGCAACCCCTCGTGTCCGGGGTCCTCGACCACCGTCCAGGCGAGCTGGTCCTCGGGCAGGTCGCCGGTGATGTCCTCCCAGCTCACGCCGCGGTCGTCGCTGCGCATGACGTAGGGCCGGAAGTCGCCCTCCTTGTGGTTGTTGAACACCGCGAACACCGTGTTCTCGCGGTGACGCGAGGCATGCAGGTCGGCGACGTAGGTGCGGGGCGGCACCCCCGGCACGGCGTCCACCGCCCGCCATTCGAGTCCGCCGTCGCCGGTGATCTGGACCCGCCCGTCGTCCATCCCGGTGTAGAGCAGCCCTTCGACGAGCGGTGACTCGTCGAGCGCCACCATGTTCCCGTAGGTGGAGGTGAAGACGTTCCGCCAGACGGCGTCCGTGCTCCAGGTGCGGCCCATCACGGTCCGCTCGGCGCGGTTGATGCCCCGCGTGAGGTCGTCGCTGATCGGGGTCCAGGTGTTCGCCCGGTCGTCGCTCCGGTAGAGCCGGTTCGCGCCGAAATAGAGCCGCTGGCCGTTGTGCGGCGAGATGATGAGCGGCGCGTCCCAGTTCCACTTGAGCGGCGGGTCGTCGGGCTCCGGCTGCGGCTGGATCTCCATCCGCTCACCGGTGCGCTTGTCGAAGCGGGCGATCCCGGCGTACTGGTACTGCGCGTAGATGATGTTCGGGTCGTCGGGGTCCACCCGCGCCTGGAATCCGTCGCCCCCGATGACGTCCAGCCAGTCGCTGTTCAGGATGCCGTGGATGTTGATGGTCCGTGACGGGCCGCCGAGCGTGGCGTTGTCCTGGGTTCCGCCGTAGACGTTGTAGAACGGGAAGTCGTTGTCGATCCCCACCCGGTAGAACTGGGTGAGCGACTGGTTCGCGTGGAACTTCCACCGCTCGCCAAGATCCCAGCTCTCGTAGATGCCGCCGTCGGAGCTCACCATCAGGTAGTCCGGATCGTCCGGATCGAACTCCAGGTCGTGGTTGTCCACGTGCTTCCAGCGGCTGTTGAGGTCCCGCCAGGTCTTCCCGTCGTCGTCGGTGACCTGCACCCAGACGTCCATCGAGTAGATCCGGCCGGGACGGTGCGGGTCCGGGAAGATCTCCATGTAGTACTGCGGGTCCACGCAGATGTAGTCGCTGCGTTTCTCCCAGCTCTCGCCGCGGTCCGTCGATCGGTAGAAGCCGCTGGCGTCGTCGGAGGCCGCGATCAGCGCGTAGACGATGTCCGGGTTCTGCGGCGAGAGCGCCATCCCGATCCGGCCGATGTCGTGCCGGTCCGGGGAGGGGAGCCCGCGCGTCAGCTTCCGCCAGGTGGCGCCGCCGTCCTCGGACTTGTGGATGCCCCCCTCCGGTCCGCCGGCGACCAGCAGGCCCGTGTGCCGCCGCCGCTGCCAGGCGGAGGCGTAGAGGACGTCGGGATCCCGGGGATCCATGATCACCTCGCTGATCCCGGTGTCCTCGGAGATGTGGAGCACCCGCTCCCAGGTGGCGCCGCCGTCGCTCGTCTTGTAGAGGCCGCGGTCTCCCCCGGAGCGCCAGAGCGGCCCCTGCGCCGCCACGTAGACCGTCCGGGTATCGCGCGGATCGATGACGATGTTGCCGATGTGCTCCGACTCGTCGAGCCCCAGGTGCTCGAACGAAGCTCCGCCGTCGCGGCTCCGCCAGACGCCGTTCCCGTAGCCGGCCGAACGCTGTCCGTTGTTCTCTCCGGTGCCGAGCCAGAGCACGTTGGAATTCGACGGATCGATCACGATGGTCGAGGTCGAGTACACCGGGTAGTTCTCGAAGATGGGCTCCCAGGTGGTGCCCCGGTTCACGGTCTTGAAGGCGTTCCCGGAAGCGACGGCGACGTACCAGGTGGCGCGGTCGTTCGGGTCGATCGTCACGTCGGCGACCCGCCCGGAACGGGCGGCGGGGCCGATGCCGCGGAGCTTGAGGCCGGAGAGCAGGTCCTCGGTGACGGCCGGGGTTTCGGTGTCCTGGGGGAGGGCCGGGGTGGGCAGCAGAATGGAAGCCAACACGAGAAGGAGGAAGCGGGGGGATCGGTTCATGAGGGTTCTCCTTACGGATGTGGGGTCCGACAAGCCGGCTACGTTACCGCTGCCCGGAGCCATGTCGCGCTCTCTGACGTAACGCGCTCCCGGAATCCGTGTGTGGGCTCGCGGCGGCGACGGAATACTTGTATCGCGATAGAGCGTTCAGGAGGCCGTCCCCTTGAACCCCGTGGCCCTTCGCTTGCCGGACGACGTCGCCCAGCGCCTGAAGCGGTTGGCCGACCGCACCGGGCGCAGCAAGACCTTTTACATGCTCGAAGCCATCCGGGAGCACCTCGACGATCTGGAGGACCTTTACCTCGCGGAACAGCGGCTGATCGAACTCCAGGCCGGGAGGTCTCAACCCGAATCGCTGGAAGACGTGATGGAACGCTATGGTCTGGAGAGTCGAGCTTGACCGCGCCGCCGTACTCGATCTGGGCAAGCTCGACCGACAGTCGGCACAGCGCATTCTGGCCTTTCTGCACGGCCGCATTGCCACGCTGGCGGATCCCGGAGGCATCGGCGAGGCGCTCAAGGGTTCCTCGCTGGGCGAGTTCTGGAAATACCGGGTAGGGGGTTACCGGATCATCAGCCGCATCGAAGACGATGCTCTGTGCGTGCTGGTGGTGAGGGTCGCCCGTCGTGACAAGGCGTAGCGGTGAGGGGTCCGATGGCAGTCCGATCCCGTGTCGGGTAACCGGGACAGTCCGGTTTCCACCAGGGAGACCGCGGGACGACCCGGGTCAGTCGGTGAGGGTGCTCACGTGGGCCGCGGCGGCGCGCGCCTGGCCGTCCACGTTGTAACCGCCCTCCAGCAGGGACACGAGCCGGCCGCCGCAGTAGTGGTCGGCCACGTCCATCAGGGTGCGGGTCATGCGCGAGAAGACGTCGTCCGTGCACTCGAAGGAGCCGAGCAGGTCCTCCTTCCGGCTATCGAACCCGGCGGAGACGATCACGAAGTCGGGACGAAACCTCTCGACCGCCGGGAGCAGGGTGCGGTCCCAGGCCGCGAGCATGTCCCGGTCGGTGCTCCCCGGCCCGAGGTGGACGTTCATGTTCGTCCCGTTGCCGTCCCGGGCGCCACCGAGGGACGGGTCCCCGGTGCCCGGGTAGTCGTACCAGTTGTGGGTGGAGAAGAACATCACGGAGGGATCCTCGTAGAAGGCGTTCTGGGTGGCGTTCCCGTGGTGGTAGTCCCAATCCACGATCAGCACCTTGCGGTGCCCGTGGGCCTGCTGGGCGTAGCGGGCGGCGACCGCGGCGTTCGAGTAGAAGCAAAAGCCCTCTTCGGCGCCGGTGTTGTTCGCGTGGTGTCCCGGCGGCCGGATGGCGCAGAAGGCGTTCTTCAGCCGGCCCTCGGAGACTTCGCGCACCGCGGCCAGCGCTCCCGCGACCGCGAGTTCGGCGATTTCGCCGGTGGTGGGGATCCGCCGGATGCGGTCCACGTGTTCCCGCGTGTGGTGTCCCATGAGATAGGGCAGGGCATCCGGCCATTTCTCGACCGGGACCAGCGTCCGGAACAGCCCGGCCGCTTCGAGCGCCTCCCGGATCTTCACGAGCCGCAGCGGCGATTCCGGATGGCCGCGCCGGATGTTGTGGCGGAGAAAGGACTCGCGGTAGACGATGCCGGTTTCGGAGGCGTTGGACTGGGTCATGGGGCAAAGATACCGGAGCGTTACGGGGCAGTTCACCCATCGCTCGCTGGTACCGTCCCGTGGCTGTGCCGCACCACCATGGCCACCACGCCCATCGAGGGAAACAGCCGTGGTGGAAGGGTTTCCGGACGACCGCCGCGATCGGTTACGCCATCCGCCACTTCACGGAACCCCGCAACCGGATGGTGGTCGAACGCGCGGGGATTCGCGCCGGGGACCGGGTGGTGGACATCGGCTGCGGTCCGGGGGAATCGGTGACGCTCGCCGCCGCCTCGGCCTCGGGGGTGCGGGTGATCGCGGTCGATCCGGCCTGGCCGCAGTGCCTGACGGCGGCGCTGCGATCACTACGCCTGGGGCGTTCCGTCCGGGTGCGCCGGGCCGCTGCGGAACGCCTTCCGGTCAAGGACGGTTGGGCCACCGTGGTCCTCTCGATCAACGCCTTCCATCACTGGGAGGATCAGCGCGGCGGCCTCGCCGAGGTCCGGCGGGTTCTCGCTCCCGAGGGCCGGCTCGTGCTGGTGGACGAGGATTTTCCGGAGGACCATCAGCACACGCGCTTCCATCGGGAGGCCGGCGGGCACGATCCGATCGACGCCGGAAGTCCGGAGGTGCGCGAGTGGCTTCGGGAGCTGGGTTTCGGGAACGTGACCCTGGAACGGGTCGAGGACGAGGACGGCACGCCCCATCACCTGCTTCGGGCGCTACTCGGTTCCTGAGCGGGGGTCACGGAGCCCGACCAAACCGCGGTGTGTCGCGGAATGGTCACGACCATTCCACGACATGGGCCGCTCCCCCGGCCGGGCGGGATCGTTCGATCACCCGCCCGGGTTCGGGAGGGCATCCGGTCGGATCTCCAGGCACAACCGCGGATCCCCATAGGCCGGCCGGAAGTCCCTCAGGAAATCCGGGGAGACGCGCTGCATGCACCGGATGAACTGCTGTCCGAGGATGTCGAAGCCAAACGGCGTCGGGTGGATCTCGTCCTGCCAGTGCTCCGTGTTGCCGGGTTCGAGCGGTGGACTGGCGTTGCGCGTGTCCACGATCACGATGGGAGCGCGTCCGCCGCGGTGGGACGAGACCGTGTTCCGGATGGTCCCGTTGACCCGGTCCAGCAGGTAGTCCATCACCTCCTGCTGAATCCGTTCGTCCAGGATCCCCCTTTCTTCCAGGAACGGGGCGATCCAGGGACCGTCCACCTCCACATCGAAGGAGGCGATCTCCAGCCTGGCCGGCCTGCCGCTCGGTTTGACCCGCGCGTACGTGTGGGTGACCACGATCGCCTCCGGCGCCCAGGTCTCCCGCATGTCGAGGATCTCCTCGTAGGCCATCCTGATTCCCTCCAGCTTCCGGTCGAGGGTCGGCTGGTCGAAATAGGTTTCGGGCGCGGACGGGTTCGCCGACGGAACCGCGTTCCGCAGCAGCCGGTCCAGGTCGTTTCGACCGAGGACGTCGTTCCCGCCCCCGGAGATCAGGAGAAAGCGGATCTCGTAGTCCCGATACCGCAGGACATCCGCGAAGTCCCGCTTGATCACCCCGGACACCGCCGTGTTCGCATCATTGCCGGGCCGGGCCAGGTTCAGGAGGTTGCTGACCGGCCGCGCCCGCGAGTGCTCCATTGCCAGCCGCAGGGAGAAGAGCAGGTTCCCGTCGGCAAAGGAAAACCAGGAATCGCCGATGGCGACGATGTTCACCCGCTCTTCACCACAGTGATCCAGCATCAACCGGAACAGATACGTGCTGGTCGTATAGCCGACCCGACAGGCGGCCTCCGGAGACCTCGGATCGCCGGGACGGGGCGCGTGCTGCGCCGGCGAGAAAGCGCACCCCCATCCGATTCCCAGGGTGGCGGCCGCAAGCAGGCCGGTGAACAGGATCGCGCGCATTGGGCCTCTCACCCCGAACCATCCCGCTGATGTCGTAACGAGCGGAACTGCCGACCGTTCCGTGAGCTATGGTCGAAAGCGGGTGACGTCGAGAGAAGGGGGTGGCGGAGGTGGGCTGCGAATCGCTTCCCTGGCCTGGACCCTCGGTCGCGGACGGTCTGAATGAAGACCGGCGCTCCTCT
>MPMW01000180.1 GCA_002238705.1 Acidobacteria bacterium bin61
GCGTACATCGCGCGCAGGACGTCCCGGATGTCCGGCGCGTCGCGAAGGATCTCGGCCTCGGCAAAGCGGATGAAGGCCTCCGGAATCCCGTGGAGGGCTTCCGCGACGGAGCCGGCGATCGCCGCGAGGGTGTCGGCATCTCCGCCCAGGGAAACGGCGTTTCGCACGGCCTGCTCGAAGTCCGTCGCCTCGAGAGCGCACACCAGCGCCTCGGGGACCGTGCGCTGGCACGTCTCGTTGTATTCGTAGGTCTCGCGGATGGCCGCCACGTCCCGGGAGAGGTCGTACCCGTGGGTTCCGGTAATCGCTGCGGCAATCGATGAAGGAGTCTCTCCCTGGAATGCCATCCAGATCGCGTGGGTGACGGCGCGGGCGCCCTTCATCCCCTCCGGGTGATCGTGGGTGATCCCGGTGACCCGGTCGGCGGCGGCGAACGCCTCGGACAGTGATCGCCGGCGGTTCAGGTAAGCGGCCGGCGAGACCCGCATCGCGGCGCCGTTCCCATAGCTGCCGTAGGGGGCTGGCCTCTCCAGGTGGATCCAGCTTGCGAAGCGTCCGCCCCAACTGCAGTTGGGATAGCGGCGGCACCACGCCTGCATGGTGGCCGCGGGTTCGCGGCCATGCAGCAGGATGTCGGCGACGGCGGCGGTACAGACCGTGTCGTCGGTGAAGTGGCATCCGGGACCGAAGAACTCGAACCGGGTGGACCGGAAGTCCTCGAACTCGTACCGCGAACCAACGTAATCACCGATGACCGCTCCGTACATGTTCGGGTCCCGGCCGTCAGCCCTTGAGGTAGATGCGGTCCGGGTCGAGTTCCTCGCGGAGCAGGCGCAGCATCGCCTCGTCCGGCGCCTCGGTGGCGCCGAGCGAGGAGGACACCTTGAGGTCCCAGGCCGTCGCTTCCCGCACCTGCTCCAGGGTCACGCCGGGATGGACCGATTCGAGCGTCATCTCCCTGGTCCCTTCGTCGAAGCCGTAGACCCCGAGGTCGGTGATCACCCGGGTGGGCCCGCCGCCCGGAGCGCCCAGCGCCGCGCGGCTCGTCCCGCCTTCCGCCCACCCGACCGTGGTGCGGAAGTCCAGTCGCTCCACGAACTTCCTCCGGTCCTGCCGCGCGATGACCACGGTGCGGCGGGCGTTCAGGGCGATGTCGGGAGCTCCCCCGGCGCCGGGAAGACGCACCTTCGGTCTGTCGTAGTCACGCCCCACCACCGTCGTGTTGAGGTTTCCGTACCGGTCGATCTGCGCGGCGCCCAGAAAGCCCAGGTCGGTCCGCCCGCCCTGCAGGAAGTAGAGGAACGTCTCCGCCATGGGAAGCACCTGCGCGGCGCCGCTCACCAGGCACGGGTCCCCGATGGAAATCGGCAGCCGGACGGGGCGGGCCCCGAAGACGCCCGATTCGTAGATGAGGTGGCAGCGCGGCGCGTGGAGCCGGAGGGCGAGCTGCACCGCGAGATTCGGGAGCCCGACTCCCACGAACACCGAATCTCCATCCCGGACCTCGCGGCACGCCGCGAAGACCATGATTTCCGCCCGGGTGGGCGCGCGCGGACCGCTCGTCACCGATAGTCCCCGTAGTCCACCGGACCGGCGAGCCGGGGTCCCGGGCGCAGGCGGCTCGCGGTCTCTTCGCCGAGGCGGGTGCGATAGGCGGCCCGATCCGGAAGGCCGTGCACCCAGTCGTCCAGGTACCGCTCGAGTTCCGCCGGATCGCGGGTGACCCGGTCCCACGCCAGATACGCGGCGTTGTCCCGGTCGTAATAGCCCTGCGCGAAGCTCGGATGGGCGCTCCACGGTTCCTCCACCACGGCGTCCACCACGACCGAGGGGATCTGCGTCCGATTCGGATCGGAGCGCACCACGTCCTCCGGGACGACCTCCTCGACCACCACGATCACCCTGCGGGCCGCGAAGGCCGCTTCTCGTTGCGCTCCCACGAGGCCCCAGATCTGGGTGTTTCCCCCGGCGTCGGCGCGTTGCGCGTTCACGATGGTGACGTCCGGGTGGAGCGCCGAGACGGCGTCGAGGGTCTCGCCGGTGAAGGGGCAGGTGACCTGCTTGAGGTTCGGGTTCGCTCGGGGCAGGTCGGTGCCGCGGTAGCCGCGCAGCGGAAAGAAGGGGAGGCCCGAAGCAGCCGCCTTGTACCGGCAGAGCAGCCCGAAGTGCGAGTACTCCTCGATTTCGAGAGGGCCGGGATAACCCCGTTCGACCGCGCGCCGGACGGCGTGCAGCGAACCCACGCCGGGGTTCCCGAGCCAGCCGAAGATCAGCTTTCGGGCGGCGCCCGCGGCCACCATCTGGTCCATCAGCAGATCCGGCGTCAGCCGAACGAGCGTGAGATCCCGCCGCCGCTGGCGGATGATTTCGTGGCCGGCCGCGAAGGGGATCAGGTGGGTGAACCCCTCCAGCACGACCGTGTCTCCGTCCCGCACGAAGCGGCTCACTGCCTCGCGCATGGTGAGAACCTTGGACTCGGACAGGTCGGATCTCCTCGCGGACGGATTATCCGCTGGCAGGACTGTCGGGACTCCGGGACGACCCGTTTTCGGCGAGCCATGCCTTGAGTCGCCGCGCCTCGCCGGCCGCGCCCGGGTCGCGTTCCGTCTGCCAGAGCCTGGTCTGGACCACGAAGCGGTCCATGTCGTCCGGCGGCGTTTCCTGCTCCAGGATGCGGCCTATCTGGCCGAGGAAAAACTCGCCCCAGTGAGGCCGGCGACCGTCCACGTCCGTGAAGCCGTATTCCCGCGCCAACCCCCAACTCGAGAAGAGGCCCCCGCTCTTCGAGCGAACACTCGGATCGGCGGCGAGGGCCGCGACGGCGCGGCCGACGAAAGCGGGCGTCTCGGATTCGGCGAAATAGGGGTCCTTTTCGATCGCATCACGCCAATTTGCCTCGGTCACTCCGAAGTGGTCGAGCACGTGTTCGGAACGGAGGAAGCCGGGCGTGATCGCGAGCGCGGTGACGCCAGGCGCGCGCAGGTCGGACGCCATGCCGTACGCGAGGCGGATCACGGCGTTCTTCGCGAGGTCGTAGAACAGATTGCCGCGATACCCCATGGTGTCGCCATCGGTCACCTCGACGATCAGCCCGGAGTTCCGCTCGACCATGAGCGGGACGCCGTAGCGGCCGGTGACGATGTGGGTGTGGACGGCCCGCTCGAAGAGGGTCTGCCCCTTCGGGATCGAGAGTTCCCAGAAGGGCGATCCCCACTCGGTGAGCGCATCGCCGCCCCAGATGTCGTTGACCAGGACGTCGAGGCGGCCGGAATCCGTGCGGACGCGCGCGAAGAGCGCTTCAACCTGTTCCTCGACCGTGTGGTCCGTCTGTACCGCGATCCCGCGGCCCCCCTCGGCGGTGACCCGTTCCGCGGTTTCCTCGATCGTCTCGGTTCGTCCGGGCGTGGCGGG
>MPMW01000181.1 GCA_002238705.1 Acidobacteria bacterium bin61
CTTTGCCTCACCGGTTTCCCACTCTGGAAACCGCGGGAAGCGCTGCGCGAGGGCTTCCGGTTCGATCCGTCCGCGTTTACCTGCCCAGCGCAGCAACTGGGGCCGGACGGGAACCCGCGTGGTCACTGGGGATGCGCTACCGAGTCGGATCGTCGAAGGACCCGCGCTGGTCAGCCCGTGGCGTGTAGCTCCCGGTCAGCATCCAGAGTTGGCAATCGCGCGATCTCCGCGCCGCTTCTCTGTTCCGCGCGCCGCAGTTCGTAGAGCTTCTGGAGGTTGAGCCAGAACTCGCCCGAGGTGCCGAAGAAGCGCCCCAGGCGCAGCGCCGTGTCTCCGGTGACCGAGCGCCGGCCACCCAGAATCTCCGTGATGCGGTTCACCGGCACCTCGATCCGCCGGGCCAACTCCGCCGGGCTCATGCCGAGGGCGTCGAGGTCCTCACGCAGCGTTTCGCCAGGATGGATGGGTTCGCGCATGGTGTGCCTCCGGTTCAATGGTAGTCCACGATTTCGACTTTCGTCGGGCCGCTGCTCCCGTCCGGCCACTCGAAGCAGATGCGCCACTGGTTGTTGATTCGAATGCTCCACCGGCCGGCTCGCCGGCCCCGAAGCGCCTCCAGCCGGTTGCCGGGTCTCGCCAGGTCGCCGAGTCGCGTGGCGGCGTCGAGTTGGTCCAGCTTGCGCGACGCGGTCCGCGCGAAGCCCGTGAAGGCGGCGATCCGGCGGCCCCGGTAGAAGGCCTCGGTTCTCCGGTTCGCGAAGCCTGCGATCATGGCGGTTTTGCGAGCGCGAGGGCTGTGATCGGGGAGGCCGAGATTGGAATCGGGTTCGAGTACGAGGAAGGCGTGCGGATCGTATCTGCCGAAAACGCAAGCGAGCCGTCTCCCGCCAATCTCGTCTCTTGGCGGGATGGTCCGTTCTTGTGAGTGGGATGTGGTGCCCGCTTCGCCCGCCTCGGGCGGGCGGGTGCCGGTCTGGATGGAGTCGGGAACGACCCCCCGTGGGGTCATTCGAAAAGCTCCCTATGGGTGCCGGCCCGGGCGAAATAGGCCGAACCGCGTGGCCCGTCCGCGTTCTCGATGCGATAGATCAGCCGGAAGTTGCCACCAGCGTGGCACTCGCGATCCCGCGAGTGATTTGGCGCCTGCATCGCGGATGCAGGGCATGCTTTTGCTGAGGAGCAGTGAGGACGGGCCAGGCTCAGTGCGTACTGGGGGTGTAGATGAACGCGTCCAGTAGGGCGACGCGCATGGACCATGCTTCCTCCTCGTCTGGGCTGCCGAAGCGGCCTGGGTTTTCCGAGAACCAGGGATGCTTGTAGATGCCTTGGAGCAGGCGCCCATAGGGGTTCAGACCGGGGTGCGCCTGCGGAACTTGGGCGGAATAGGCAGCCAATCCTGCGGATGATGCTCCGTTCCAGGAGACGCAGCGGTCGGGGCGGGCGAGGGTCAGGAGGCGCGTGGCGACGGCCGGGCCGAGCCGGGGGAGTGCGATGAGGCTTGCGTATGCGGAGTTGACGGTCTCGAGGAAGGCGTCGTCGCTGGAGTCGATGACTCCCTTCACGATCGTTTCGACTTCGCGGCGGATGGTGGGGTCCCCGAAGACGGGTTTGATGGCGAAGCCGAACATGTTGCCGAGCAGAGCCCAGTCCTCGTCGTGCCTGGAAGCGCATCCGAGGACCCGCTTGTGGTGGGTTTCGTCAAAGTCCGCCCAGTCCCGATGCAGGGAGGGCCGCAGCTTGCGGATCACGCCGACCCAGCTCTTGCCGGGGGGAAACACCGAAAAATCCGCTGGGCCGCGCTTCCACCAGGCGTCGCACTCCTGGATGGCCCGCCAGTACGCGGCCCAGGAGACATCGCCTGGTGGCGGAGGGCGGTTGGGCGGGTAGCGCGTCGCGTCCTCCTGCACCATCGCTTCGACCTCGGCCACGGCCCTGCGCGATGCGGCGTTCGGCACCTTCAGTTCGAGCGGGAAGGCCTGATCGACGACGATGCGGCGGAACAGCAGCCGCACGGCGTCCGCGGCCGTCAGGCCCATGGTCTCGAGAGCGTCGGTCGCCCTTCGCTTCAACTCGGAGTTCACCCGCACATGGAACATTGTGGTGCGCTTCGTCATGTAATGTAGTGTATCTCAAAAACATTATGGAACACAAGGTTTCTGGACACTGCCGATCTTCTTCGCCGATTCTTGGGGGCACGCAGCAATGGCTCATGGCAACACGACCATGGTTCCCTGAGATTCCGGGCGAAGCTGACCATGACTCGGGCCAAGACACGATGCGCTCAGGCGACGCGGTCGGCCGAACTACCCGACTTCGGATGGTCGGTACGCATCGCGGAGAAGAGCGGCGATGTGCGGATCGGTGAACTCGCTGTCCAGAATCGCATCCACGATGCGGCCGAAGGCGTCTCCGGCGACCTCTATGGTTCCCCGGACTTCGGATTCGGACGCGGTCAGATAGTGAGGTTTCCAGATGTCCAGTCCGTCGAGAATCCGTACTTCACACCTTCGAATGAAACGCTGCGATTTCGCCGCGCTCCATCACGGGTAGGCGCGGGTCCGGATGACGTTTGCGATGTCCTCGCTGGTCGTCCAATGAAGACACAGTGACGACAATACCGCTCCCGCCTTCGAGGACGAGCAGGACGATGTGGTAGTGCTCGCCTCGCGTCCGATCTATTGGAGATTCGTCGAAGAAGACGTCTCCGGCTCTCATTCCAGAGCGCGTTCGTCGTGGATATCTTGGTTGTAGCGAAGTTCCTGCGTCATCTCGGCGGCCGCATCCTCCCGATAGCCGACATCAATCAGCATGTCTTCGAGACGGATGCCCTTGGAGCGGTTTCTCCACTCGTGGGAGTCGTGCGAGAACGCACTCATTTCGGCGAAGCTCCGGGTGCCGTGTTTCGCCCAGACCGAATCGAGAATCGCCTCGTCGCCGCGGCTCAACCGGCCGGACAGGAGGGCGCCCGGTAGAACGCGACCGCCCTCCAACCGGAATGCTGCCGAGCCATGCACCAGATCGTCCAGTTCCAGTACGACGGGGCCGTTCTCCTCCGCCCCGTAGCGGGCGCCCGTGAGGGAACGGCCGGCGACGCCCAAGCTCTCCTTGTCGGCGAAATACATCAGCTTGTTGATTTCCCCGAGGGACAGGTGGCGCCCCGTGGTGGCGGCCTTCTGTACTAGAACCAGCGCCGCACGTTCGGATCGTACTCTCTGCATGCCCGGATGACTTCGCTTGCCACTGTGAAGTTATCGCTGATTGGGTCTGGAGATCGGCGGTCCCTAACCGGCGCTTGCGAGCGGTTTAGCGGACCCGGTGGAGAGCAGATGATCGATCGTGTTT
>MPMW01000182.1 GCA_002238705.1 Acidobacteria bacterium bin61
CGCTCTCGCTGCTGCGCTCGGTGTACCGCCGGCCGTGCGTGGATTTCGACGGCCTGCGCAACCCCGTCGAGCAATGGCTCGCCGCGGGCGGGCGCTACCACCGCACCGTGCGGCGGCGCATCTCCGCGCCGTCCGAGGTGCTGCCGCGGTGGCGCCGGGCGATCGAGGCGGAGGTGATCGTGCCGGCGACCCGCGACATCTTCTGGTGCGGGCTCTACACCGGGCTGCGCGTCGGCGAGGTGTTCGGGCTGCACTGGCGCCGGGTGAGCCTCTCGCGGCGGCTGCTGCGGATCGACGAGACCAAGACCGGGGCGCCGCTGGTGCTGCGATCACGCGGCAGCTCGCGGCCATCCTCGAGCGGCGGCGGGCGGATTGCCTGGGGGAGATGGTGGCGGCGGACCCGGCGGCGGAGGCGGATCCGGCCGGCCTGCGGCCGTGCGGCTGGGTGTTCCCGTCTTCGACCAGCGCCTCCGGGCACGCGGAGGAGCTGTTCCATCTGTACGCGCGGATTTCCCAGGCGGCGGGAACGAAGTTCTGGTTCCACGGGCTCCGGAACGCCTTCATCAGCGTCGCGGAGCGCGAACTCATGCTGCCGCGGTCGCTGACCAAGCGGCTGGTGAACCACGCCCGGCGCTCCGACGTGACGGAGGAGTACGCCGCCGACTGGACGATCCGGCGGCTACGTGAGCCGGCGCAGCGGATCGCGGACCGGACCGAGGAGCTGATGCACGCGGAGGTGGAGGAGGACCCGGACTGGGAGGCGGACGGGGCGTTCGGGGGGGCGTGGGAGGAGGGGTGACGGGTCGGGCGCGCGCCCTCGGAGGTGCCTTCGACCGCCAACCGCGTCCCGGCGTTCCAGCCGAGCGCGTCGCGAATCGGCTTTGGCAGGATGGCGTGACGTTGGCCGAAAGGGTGGTGGCGGGTGGGGGGGAACGCGGACATCGCAAGCCTCCGGCAGCAATTCGCAGGACGAAGGTACGGCAACCGGTGTCCCGCCCGGAGTGAAGCGCCAGCGTGGGGCGTTCGGGGCGTTGCCGCGCGCGTGGGGATGTCGATCCCCGGCGTCGCTCCTGATGTGCGAGCCGTGTCGTTCGGCCCCACTGGAATTCGTGTCTTCGACCCAATTCGGGAGGGCGGCCATCCGTGAGAACGATCCACAGCATTCGACTCGACGGATTCCTGTCTTTCGCGCCAGGTTCGCCGGCTCTCGAACTGCAACCACTCAACGTCCTCATTGGACCGAACGCGTCGGGAAAGTCCAATCTGATCGAGGCGTTCGAGCTTCTCCGCGCCACTCCGACCGATTTCGCTGCGGCGATTCGGGACGGAGGGGGGCCGCAGGAGTGGATATGGAAGGGACGGCCTCCTGCTGGCTCGGCGACGATGGAGGTCATCCTTGCCAAGGAGGACCCCGACCGGACCCCTCTGCGGTACCGGCTGGAGTTCTCCACGGTGCAGAACCGCGTCGAAGTCATTGACGAGGCCCTGGAGGAATCGGAGGCGGTTGCCGGCAAGCCTGACGTGTTCTTCTACTACCGGTTCCAACGAGGGAGTCCGGCCATCAGCACCCGGAAGCCGGAAGGCGACAGATTCGAACGGCGGTTGCGACGCGAGGACCTGCGGGCCGACCAGTCCGTGTTCCTCCAACGCAAGGATCCTGACCTCTATCCCGAAGTGACGCGGGTCGCCGAGAAGTTCGGTGAGATCCAGACGTTTCGCGACTGGACGTTCGGGCGTTTCGTCAGCCTGCGGAGGCCGCAGCGCACGGATTTGCCGGGCGATCGCCTCTTGCCGGACGCCAGCAATCTGGCGCTGGTCCTGAACGAGATCCAGCACCAGGACGGCAACCGATTCAATGAAGCGCTGAAACGCTTCTTCCCGCGTTTCGAGCGAATCACCACGCTGGTTCGGGGGGGCGTCCAGTTCTACCTGCACGAATCAGGCTTCGGGTCTCCGATACCGGCGACGCGTCTTTCCGACGGGACGATCCGGTTCATCGCCATCCTTGCCATGCTCCTGGCGCCGAATCCACCGCCGCTGGTCTGCATTGAAGAGCCCGAGTCGGGCCTTCATCCGGATGCGGTCGCCCACGTCGCGGAGCTGCTGATCGAGGCGTCCTCCCGCATGCAGCTCGTGGTGACGACGCATTCGGAATCGCTGCTCTCGGCGCTCACCGGATGTTCCGAAGCGGTCATCGCCTGCGAACGTCCCGGCGCCGGCACGACGTTGCATCGGCTCGATCCGGAAGCTCTGGAGCATTGGTTCGACCGATACCGCCTTGGCGACCTGTGGGGAATGGGCGAACTCGGAGCCTGCCCATGAGGGGTATCGCGGTCTATCTGGAAGGAGGTGGCCCCGGCCCGGACACCCATGAGGCCCTTCGTCTTGGGATGGACGCGTTCCCGGGAGACCTTCGAACCCGTGCCCGCGCTCGGGAAATGAACCGGAAGCTGGTGGCGTGCGGCGGTCGGGACGAGGCCTTCGCTGCATGGAGCTCGCCCACGGCGGATACGAGGTACCCGATTCGCCTGCTTCCTGTCGATTCGGAGGGTCCGGTATCCGGCGGTTTCGCCGATCACCTGGCGAATCGCCGGGAAGATCGGTGGCCGATTTCCCACACCGACGAGGAACGGATTCATCTGATGATCCAGTTCATGGAGACCTGGATCGCTGCGGACCCCTCGGCCCTCACCGACTTCTACGGGGCGGGTTTTCGCTCCGAGGCCCTTCCGAGCCAGCACCTGCTTGAAGGATTTCGGAAGAAACAGATCGAGGCTGCCCTGACCAAGGCCACGAAGGCGACCGGCAAGGGCCGGTACCACAAGACGAGGCACGCGCCAGCGCTCCCGGCCAGGATTGCGCCCCATCGGGTCCGTGAGCGCTGCCCGGCCGGTAGGCGGCTGTTCACGGTGGCAGGCAACCTCATTCAAGCTGCCTGAGCCGGACGCCGGCGCCGCGGGAACATCGAACGCGGCCGACGGTGGGGATGGACCAACGAACGTTCGGGAGTCCGGAGAGGAGCGCCGGGGAACCGCGCCCTGATGCGGAACTGCCTGGGCGACCGGTTGACCGAGCCGCTCGACGCCATCACGCGACGGGACGTGGAGGCGCGCTTCCACCGGGTCTCCGAGCGGCGCGGCCGGACCACCGGCAACCACGCGCTCTCGCTGCTGCGCTCGGTGTACCGCCGGCCGTGCGTGGATTTCGACGGCCTGCGCAACCCCGTCGAGCAATGGCTCGCCGCGGGCGGGCGCTACCACCGCACCGTGCGGCGGCGCATCTCCGC
>MPMW01000183.1 GCA_002238705.1 Acidobacteria bacterium bin61
TCTTGTTGTTCTTGTCGAACGGACGCCGTTTGTTGGCGGGGAACTCACGTTCCGTGAGATGCAGCTTCTCCCGGAGCGCCCGTCGGATGAAGCCCTCGAATACCCGGTTCATGTCCATCAGGAAGCCGGGGGCGCGGACCCGGCCCCGGCCGGTCTCGACCGTTGCGTGCCGCAGAATGAGCCGTGAGAGCCCGATGACCTGTCGATAGTGCCCGTTCAGGCGGTTGAGCGTGATCTGGGGCACGGATTGTGGCTGGAAGTGGACCAGGCTGACGTTCGCGAGCGTTGCAGCGACCCGACCGAGTAAGGATCGCGATTTCGGATCGCGGAGGCGCATGGCGCCGAGCGCATGAGTTGCCGCTCTCACCAGTTGGTTTTCCGGGATGTCCTCGGTGAAGTCGTCGTACCGGACCTCCGCTGGGAGCGCGACCCCGAAGCGCTTCCGGATCTGTTCATCGAATCTGATGCGCCCGCGCACGGTGAGCAGCGCTTCCTCCTCTGTTCGGTACCCGTGGAGGAGGCCGCGGACAAATGCGCGTCGTGCCGCGTCCGCGAAGAGAAAGGCCGTGGCCTCTACAGGATGGTGCTCTTCCGGGAAGTCGAAGGAATCCAAGTCGGCCAGTTTGAACCCACCCAGCGCGTACGAAGCGAGGAAGAGCAACCGAGCGATGTCGAGCTTGGGCCGGATCGAGACTGAGAGGATGTCTCCGATCTCCAGCGCGCCGACCGTGGACCCGGGAGTCAGACGCCACGCCCCCTCGTCCGCTGGCTCGATGGTGAGAGCGAGTTGGCTTTGGTGAGCCTGAAGTGCCTGAAGCTCGTCGGCCGAGAGTCTGACTTCTTCTGTCCGGTACTCCCTCAGATCAAGGGTTCGCATCGGTGGGATCGTTGTCCTCCGGTTTGTCCCCATCGGCATTTCTGTCGTCGTCGGCCCCTCGAAGTTGGTCGAGACTGAATTCCTTCAATCGGTCCTCCTGCCCGAAAAGGCGTTCCTCGATGTAGGGCAGCACGTTGTGCTCCCAGATCATCCGGACTTTGGCGTCGTCCAGACCGTCACGCAGGAAGTAGCTCGGGCCGATCGCGGCGTGTTGGTCATCGAGTCTCTCGTTCGCCCTCTCGACGACCTGCGCCACCCACTGCATGTGTTCAGCGTGTTTCACGATCCAACGAGTGAGGAGGCCCTGGATGGGAGGCTTGTCCGGGTGGAACTCCACGAAGTGGAACCGCCGGCGCAACGCCAGGTCCACCCGCGCGATGGACCGATCAGCGGTGTTCATGGTGCCGATGATGTAGAGGTTCGGCGGCAGGGAGAACGACTTGTCTCCGTACTGGAGCTGCATCTCTTCGTCGCGGTACTCCAGAAGGAAGTAGAGCTCGCCCAGGACCTTGGACAGATTCCCGCGGTTGATCTCGTCGATGATGAGGAAATGCTTCTCTTCCGACTCCCTCGCCGCCTTCGCCATCTGCACGAGCGGGCCGTTCCGCAGCACGAAGCCGGCTTTTCCGTGCTCTAGGGTGGGACGGAACCCCTGAACGAAGTCCTCGTAGGCGTAGGAGGGATGGAACTGGACAAGCCGGACGCGGTCATCGTCGCCCGCAAGGCACGCCGCGAGTTCCCTTGCGAGATAGGTCTTCCCGGTGCCCGGTGGCCCTTGGAAGATGACCTGCTTCTTGTCCTCGAGGAGGCCTACTATGCGCTTCAGATGGCTATCCGCGATGAGAAGCGTGCCTCCAAGTTCTCTCAGGTCGCATGCACCGGCAGAATCGGGGGAGGGACGCGGACTCGGTCTGGCCTGATCCAATAGCTCAAACGTCTTCTCGTAGGCTGCTGTGCGCCGAAACGCATCGGCTGTCCCCCTCGCCCTTGAGAAGGCCCCGCGCCGGGCGTTGCCGACGAGTGCAGCGTCCTGCTTGTTCATCCACACCACATGCAGCCGCTGATCTGAGTTCCAGTCCTCGACGTGGTCGTTCCGGTGGACAATCCCCACTCCTCGACCGCGCTTCATTCCGGTGTGCACCAAGACCACGTCGCCCAGTTTGGGGAGATGAAGCTGCCTCGACTGCTTGGCGCCGGGGCCGAGGTGATAGATCCACGAGTTGGACCGGAAGTCATCCCAGTAGTCTGGACCACTCTGCCCCTTCACGAGTGTGCTGCTGTGCCACACTTGGTATTCCTTGTCTCTCAGCTCCTTCAGGAGCATGTACGAGGCCGTGTTGATCTCGTAAGGCATGCATCCCGGGAACAGGCGTTGGACGACTTCCGATTCCCGCCGATAGGTCACCCAGTCCATGACGGTTGCGTTCCTTCCGAAGAACGCAAACGCCGACTCTCCGTCACACGGCAAGAACACCCGGGGATTGATCAGGAACAGGGCCTGAGTAAGTTTGGCAACGCCAACGTCGAATATCGTTCTTGCTTTATCGAAGTCATCTGGTTCAACGGATTTCGGTTCCAACAGCGCCGTGCGAAACAACCGCCACAGCAGGTCGCTATTCCCGTCGCCTTTCCGGTGAAACAGAGCGTTCCGCGCAGAACCTGGATAGTAGAAACCGTGCTTGGGATAGCCGGTAATCTCGGTCTTCAGCGCGCATTGGCTGGCGATAGCGGTGTGAACTCTGGTGAGTGACTTCGCATCCCAACCCTTGGAGCCCAGATAGTAGAAAAACGAGAACGGGTCTATCTCTTCTCCGAGGCGTGTGAGTGCGCTCGAGCCGATTGCGCCGCCCGCGGTCCAGGGAATCTTGCCGGCCCGGGGGACGAGGTACCCGGGGCCACCCTCAGCGATCTTCTGCGCCAGTTCGTTGAACCACGGCACCCAAGCGTATAGGTCACTCACGCCGCTACACCTTCCCCTGCGGGACACCACACCCGCCGCCTGCGGCCTCGGTACCGGTGTGAACGCTGGCGGTTCCTCGCCTCGGGGTCATTCGTCCGTCGGGTCCGGGAGGTCTTCCAGCAGGCCCTCCCGGTAGGGGAAGAGCGCCGGGGTGCCGCCGGTGTGGAGGAAGACGACCGCGTCGGTTTCGCTGAAGTGGCCGTTCTTGACGAGGTCGATGAGTCCGGTCATCGCCTTCCCGGTGTAGACCGGGTCGAGGAGGATGCCCTCGGTGCGGGCAACCTGCGCGATGGCTTCGACGACTCCCTGATTGA
>MPMW01000184.1 GCA_002238705.1 Acidobacteria bacterium bin61
GAGTGTCTGGACGGACAATCCAGGCTTGTTCCTCGTCCGGCTCACGCTGACGGCCGGCCAACGGCGTGGACCGCGTCCCTCCCGGGGCGGGCGCCCGCCGGATTGTCCTTTGTGGCCCTCCCCGCAGGATGGCAACATATGAACGCGAAGGCAGGGGGGTAAGGCATGTTCCTCAACAGTGCCGCCGTGCGCATCGCAGTCAATCTGAGCCTCTTGCTCATGGCTTTTCCGGTTTCTGCCGGAAAGGCGCAGCAGGACCGCTCCCTCGGCGGGCTCGAGGACGTCTTCGCTCCCGGGGTCTTCCTCGAGGACCGGAACGGGGACGGGGTGGTGGACTTCATCAACGCGCGGATCGTGCTCCCCGCCGAACCGGCGCCCGAAGAGGTGGCCGCCGCCGCCAACATCGCGGCCCGGCTCGGCTTCGAGTCCTCGGCGTTTACTCCGGGACTCGCGGTCCTCGACACCGACCTCGCTCCGGAAGCGGACTCGCCGCCGCTCTTCCTGGTGGGCCGCTCGAACCGCGTTGTCCAGCAGCTTGAGGAGGACGGGCGCATCAACCTCGACGGACTGACCCCGGGCCAGGGCCTCTTCGCCATCGTCTCGGCTCCCTTCGGAGGTGCGGACGCGGTGGTGGTGGCGGGCGCCGATCCGGCGGGGACGCTCTACGCGGCGAACTCGGCGTCTGCCCGGCTTCCCTACCTCTGGCAGCTTCGGAGCGACACGATCTCCTCGGTGATGGACGACGTCGAGGAGTTCCTCGGCGAGAGCCGGGTGGACGTTGATGGGGTTCGAGCCACCGAAGCCGTCTACGAGGACGGCCGGGAGCAGGTGACCCGCCTCGTGATGGCACTCGACGTGGTGGATCCCGGAAACGCCGCCGAAGTGCTGGACGAACTCGCCGCCGACCACCGGGTCGGACAGGCGCGGTTCGCCGACCGCCGGGCGGTACGGCTCAACTACTACGGGGCGGGCGCCCTCGACTTCCAGCTTCCCGACGGGAACGGGGTGGTGGTGGATCGGTTCGGGCCGCCTTACAAGAGCCGGTTCCCGGAGAACCCCTGGCAGCCGAAGGCCGCGCCACTGAACCTGACGAAGCTCTATACGACGGATGGTTTGCTCGGCGACTCGCGCGGCGAGGACATGATCCCGGACGAATCGGAGACCGTGCTCGTCATCGGCTCCGGGGCCGGTCCGGTGCTGGGAGCGGTGGACCTCGCGGCCCGCATTGGGCTCGAGACCACCGGCCTGACCCTTCCGATCGCCTTCGTGGATGGCGAGGTCGAGGACCCATCGGTGCTCCCGAACCCGGTGCTGATCGGGCCGGGAGATCTGGCGGCGTCGCTGCCGGCGGGGACGGCGCTGGAAGCTGGCGAGGGAGTCGTCGAGATCGTCCCCGGGGCGTTCGGGGATTCCCCGGCGGTGCGGGTGCGCGGCGGTGACGCCGCGGGGCTCGATGCGGCGACCACCTACCTGGCCGGACGGCTGCCCTCGCTGTGGGAGACCCGTCGCGGGGAGGTGGATTTCGCGTCCATCGAGGAAGACGCGCGGGCCTTCCTGCGGTCCCGGTCGAGCGCGGGACAGGCGGCCCGGGCGCTGGTGCACCTCGACGACCTGAGCTCGACGTGGTCCGGCGGCGACATCACGTCGCTGGATGTGGATGTCTTCCTCGAGGAGGCCAGCGCGGAGGTGGGAGCGTTCCTTGAGGAGCGGCTCCGGGAGCAGACGGGGGTGCCGGAAGTGTCCGTCACCGCGGCTTCACGCTACGGGCCGGTCACCGTGTTCGACGAGGAGCTCGATCTCGGCTGGGAGGTGGATGAGCTGCGCGAGCGGTTCACCGCCGATGTCGTGTCGCGGGTGAACTCGGGGGACCGGGTCGAGGTCGAGATCCTGGTCAGCGAGTCGCCCGAAATCCGAATGCGGCTGCAGCAGGAGTTCGAGGCCGCGCTCCGGGAAGCCGGCGCGTCCGAGACCCGGGTTCGGGTCATCTGCGCCTACAAGCAGGGGTTCAGTTGGCTTGCCGACTACGTGCTGCCGGCAGTCCAAAGCGAGAACGTGGGCCGGATCACGGTGCGGTTCCCGACCGCGCACTACCCCCAGAACGAGCGCTGGTACGGACAGGACATCCGCTGGCTTCAGGAGATCTTCCCGATCGACTGGATCCTGGCGCGGGAACTGGGCATCGACGTTGACGACACCGAGTTCATCAAGGTGGACGAGGGGCCGGTCGAGTACGAGGTGGAGGTCACGGACGATGTGGGGCGGGTCCTGCATGAGGACCGCTTCGCGCCGCGCTTCACCACGCGGGAGTACTTCCCCTACGTACCGACGGCGAAGATCCACTACACGACGGGCGGGTTCCGGGCGACGGTGAACGGCGAGGAGGTCGCCGACGTCCACGTCCGCACCGATCCGGAGCGGCTCTGGGATTACTACCAGCACGACGCCCAGCCCCGGATGTTCGAGTTCGCGCGGGAGTACACGCGGGGCGACCTGAGCCTCAAGAACCAGCCGTTCTTCCGGGATTTCTTCATGGACATCAAGATGAGCGAGCCCGATTTCCGGCTGGATCTCGATGAGGAGCGGATCTCATCGATGGACTCGCTTCACGAGGATCTCACTTTCAGCACGATCGACTTCTGGGGCATCTTCAGCGGCCAGGAGTCGGGGAGCCGCGCGGTTGCTCCCGGGCGGCTCATGCCGATGATTCACCCGCCGCGCGAGGGGCCTCCCGAGGTGCGGGTGCATTTCGTGGGGAACGCGGTTCCGCATCCCGAGCTGGCCGTGAAGTGGACCACCCGGGACGGCGCGGTGGGCGAACGCCGGATCGGCCTGACCGAGCTGGAAGTCTCCCAACCGCGCATCACTTCGGTGAAGGTGAGGGCAGGCGCCGAGCGCGCGGCGCAGCTCACGGCCAGCGTGGATGCCGACGACTTCGAGACCGCCCGGACCGTGGGGCGGATGGTTGAGGGTCTCGCAGACTTGCAGGCCGCAGGCGCGCTTCGGACCGCACTCGGCTACGCGCGTCTCGAGGAGTTGGCCCTCTCGGCGCGGATCGGGAACGCGGCGATCGAGGAGACGCTCCGGCCGGTGGATCCGGCGCTCCTCCCGCAGCCCGGCGGCATCGAGACCATCGAGCCGACCCCTGGA
>MPMW01000185.1 GCA_002238705.1 Acidobacteria bacterium bin61
CGGAACGGAAACGGCGATCCCCGCCACCAAGAGTTTCACCTCGGCGCTTCTGGCGCTTCACTGGTTCGGGAGGGAGTGGACCGCGGGGCCCTCGGGTGAACCGCCCGGCCTGAGGGAAACCAGCGAGGTCCCCACGCTCCTGCAACGCGCCATCGACCACGGCCCGCGCGTTGAACGCTTCGTGCGCGGGATCGCCGCCGACCGGACCTGGTTCTTTCTCGGGTGCGGTCCGCTCCTGCCGCTCGCCGCCGAGGGGGCGCTCAAGATGATGGAGACGGCGGTCGTCCCCGCCATCGCACTGCGTACCGAGGAGCTCGTCCACGGACCGGTCGCGCTGGTGGACCGGGAAACGCCGGTGGTGCTGCTCTCGGAGCCCGGCGGGGTTTCCCCGGGCGAAACCCGGGCGCTCGAGGCGCTCGCGGAAGCGGGCGCCCCCCTGCTGCGGCTGGCCACCGAGGAATCGCCGGACGATGGGGCGGTTCCGGCGTCGGAGGCCGCCATCGTTTCGGAGGGGACGGCGTGGCTGCGTCCCTTCGAGACCGCGCCGGTCCTGCAACTGCTCGCCTTCTTCGCGGGGCGCCGCCTCGGCCGGGACGTGGACGCCCCCGCGGGACTCCGGAAGGCGGTCCGTGACGACTGACCCGCCCCGGACTGAAGAGCGCGCCGGCCACCAGGTCCTCGAGGGACTGAACGCTTCCCAGCGGGAAGCGGTCTCGGCTCCCGCCGGGCCCACCCTGGTGCTCGCGGGCGCCGGGTCGGGGAAGACCCGGGTGATCACGCACCGCATCGGGTGGCGGATGCTGGTCCATGAAGCGCCGGCCGACTCCATCCTCGCCGTCACCTTCACGAACAAGGCGGCGCGGGAAATGCGCACCCGGGTGGAGGCCCTCGCGTCCGAGGTCGGTGGAACCCGAAGCCTCCCCTGGGTCTCCACCTTCCACGCCTTCGGCCTGAGCCTGCTGCGGCGCTTCGGCGCCGACATTGGTCTGCCGGCCGGATTCCCGGTGTTCGGCGCGGACGAAAGCCGCGCCCTCGTCCGGCAGGTGGCGAAGGAACTCCTGATCGACGACGACCGGCTCCCGCTCGGGAGGCTGGTCCAGCTCATTTCCCGCCTCCGCAATGCGGAGGCGGCCGGCGCCGCATTCCGTGGTCCGCGCGATCCCCGCCTGGCGGACAACGTCCGGGAAGCGGCCGGTTTGTACCGGCGAAAGCTGTCCGAAATGAAGGGCGTGGATTTCGACGACCTGCTGATTCGGAGTCTCGACCTGCTCGACGTTTCGAAAGCGGCCCGCGCGTTCGTCGTCCGCCGGGTGCGCCATCTGCTGATCGACGAGTACCAGGACACCAGTCCCACCCAGCACCGTCTGGTCCTGAAGCTCGCTCCGCACCGGGATGTGTTCGTGGTCGGGGACGACGACCAGGCGATCTATTCGTTCCGGGGCGCCGACTTCCGCAACATCCTGCGCTTTCGGGAGGACTTTCCCGGAGCCCGCGTCCAGCGTCTCGAGGAGAACTACCGCTCCACGGCCGCCATCGTGGATGCCGCCAACGCGGTGATCCGCCGCAACCGGAGGAGGGACGGCAAGACGCTCCGGCCGCTCGGGGAGCAGGGCGAGCGGGCCAGTTTCCGGTCGTTCGCCAGCGAAACGCTCGAGGCGCAGCACATCGCCGTCGAAATCGCGGGACAGGGGGAGGGGAGAGGGTCGGCGGCGGTGCTCCTGCGGACGCGCGCGCAAACGCGGGCCTTCGAGGAGGCGTTCGCGGCGCACCGCGTTCCCCATGTCGTTGTCGGCGGGCTCCGTTTCTACGAGCGCCGCGAGGTGCTGGACGCGCTCGCCTGCCTCCGGGTGGCGGCGAACCCCGACGACGACTCCGCCTTTCGCCGGGGTGTGGCGGCCATTCCCCGCGGCGTGGGACCGAAATCGCTGCAGCGGATCAACGAGCGCGCGACCGTGGACAAGACGTCCCTCCTGGCGGCGGCGGATCGCATTGTGGCCGAGCGGGGCCTCCCGGCAAGGGCCCTGGGCGGACTCCAGGCCTTCGTCAAGGGGATTGCCGCGGTGCGCCGCGCCCTCCCGCGGGGGCCGGAGACGGTCGTTCAATCGGCGATCGCGGATACCGGTCTCGGACCCTTCTTCCAAGAGAACGACCGGGAGCGCTTCGAGAACCTCCTGTCACTCCGGAACGCCGCCCGGGAGTTCGAACGGTCGAACCCGGACGGAACCGTGGATGCCTTTCTGGACCAGGTGAGCTTGCTCTCCGCGGAAGACCTGATGCCCGAGGAAGGGGCGGATCCCGGTGTTCCGCCGGTGATGGTGATGACCGTCCACGCCGCCAAGGGGCTCGAGTTCGACTCTGTCTTCCTGGCCGGTCTCTGGGAGGGGCTTTTCCCGCACGCGTTCTCGCTCGAGTCGGATATTCAACTCGAAGAGGAACGGCGCCTCTTCTACGTGGGGATGACGAGGGCGCGGAAACGCCTGCAGCTTTCGGCGGCGCCCGGCGGGGCTCCGTATCTTCGGTCACGCGGGCGCGTTTCCCGGTTTCTGGGCGAGATCCCCCGGGACCTGCTCGACGCCCCGCGCAAGGAGACGCGGACGCTCCCCATCGCAACCGCTCCCGCCGCCGGCCCGTTCCGCAAGGGCGAAACCGTGCGCCACCCCAAGTTCGGGGTTGGACGGGTGGAGTCGGTGGATTCGGACGGAAAGCGCCTTTCCGTCCTGTTCCGCTACCACGGCCGGCGCCGGCTCGTCCTCGAGTTCGCGCACCTCGAGCGCGTATAGCCGCCTGAGGCGTTACCCGCGCTCTCCCGCGGTCAGCTTTCGGAAGAACCCGTCAGGCTCATCTTGGACAGTTTGAGGTCTGTTTCGGGCGGTTGAGGCGTGAAAAGCGTTGGGGGAGAACGACCGGAGTCTGCGTTTGGGAAAAACGTGGTGCCACGTGTGTGGCACTTGGCAAGCCTGATTACGTTGTTTTGCCATTGCATCTGATCCAATAGAGACGCACAATATGCGGTGCCTACAGAGGACACCGTGTTCGTTCGCGAAAAGACCAGCGGCCCCCACACCTACCTCCAGATCGTCGAGAACCGCCGCG
>MPMW01000186.1 GCA_002238705.1 Acidobacteria bacterium bin61
GGCGCAGCGGCTCGGGCTCGAAGCCCACGCCTCCGACCTGAACCCGGCGGCGGTGCTCAGAATCACATAGGCTCCGCCCCGCCGGGGCGGTTCGGTCCCCCGGCTCCCCCCGCTCCTCGGCTTCCCCCGGGGCGCCCTGCTCCGGCCCCCGCCGCCAGTCGCCAGGCCAGCGCGCCCGGCCCGCTCACGAATCCACCGGGGGAGCGTACCGGCGCAGGTAATCCATCAGGCTGGGGATTCCCGGTTCCCAGGAGGGCCCTCGCGCCGTTCCCCAGATGAAGCCGAGGTGGTCGAGCCGCTGCCGCACCGCGAAGGCCCGGTCGGGGTCGGCCTCGCTACCGAGGCCGTGCGCCACGGCGGCGTCGAGTTGTTCGTAGGTCAGCGCTTCTTCCCGGTCCCCGCTCGCCTCCCGGGCCGCGACGAATGCATCGGCGACCGCCCGAGCCGCCGGCAGCAGCCGTTCGTCCGCGATCTCGCCGTAGCGGAGCTGGTAGTAGGCGTCCCGGGTCTCCGCGAACCGCTCCCGGGCGAGGTCCCGGTCGGTGGCGGTGACTTCCGGCCGGGGCTCGCCGCCGGCGTCGCAGATCTGCCGCCAGATCGCGTCGCCCCAGACCTGCGTGAAATACGGGTAGCCGTGGCAATCGCGGACCACCGAGTCCAACACCTCGCCCGCAACGGACACCCCGTGCTGCCCCAGCGGGACGCGGATCGCCTCGGCTGCTGCCGCATCCTTCACCCGACTTCGCCACTTTTGGAGGGTCGGAGTCAGGCGGATGTGAGGCCGAGCTGGCGGGCCGTTCGAAACGGCCCCAAAGTCGCGTCGAAGTGGCCATCGGAGGTCGGACACGGGTGAGAAACGGACGTTGGGTGGGCAAGAGCGGTGGTTGTGGGGAAGGAAGAGGCATGTAGTGCCAGTTTCTTTTGTTGTGGTCGTTTTGGGTATTGACTCGGACCCCGCCCTCCGCCAGCATCTCTCCCGGCCTCTCGCGCCGCTCCGCCATGTACATCCGCGCCACCAAGACCCACACCAGGGACGGCAAGACCGCGAAGAGCTACCGCCTCTCCCGCTCGGTGCGGATCGGCGACAAGGTCCGCCAGGAGACCCTGCTGAACCTGGGCGTGGACTATCCGGTTCCGAAGGCGCAGTGGCGGGATGTGGTCCTGGTGACCGAGCTGCTGCTGGCGGGCCGCCGGCCGATGTTGCCGGTGCCCCCGGACATCGAGGCGGCGGCCGAGGACCTGGTGCGTCGGCTGCGCACCGTGGGCCTGGGGCCGCCGGAGCCGGAGAGGAGGGGCCGGGAGCGAGCGGTGGCGACGGTGGACCTCGATACGCTGGAGCATGACGACTCTCGCTCGGCGGGCGGGGAGCGGGTCTGCCTGGTGGGGCTCGCGGAGCTGGGCTTTCAGGACTTGCTCCACGAACTGGGGGTGCGGGGCCGGGATGCGCGGATCGCCACCGCGCTGGTGGTGGCGAAGATGCTGCATCCGAGCAGCGAACGGGAGGCGTTGCGCTGGTTGCGGGAGGACAGCGCGGCGCTGGAGCTGTTGGACCTGGATCGGGGGAAGGCGCTGTCGCTGCAGAAGCTCTACCGGACGGGGGACGTGTTGTGGCGGCTGCGGCGGGAGTTGCAGGCGGGGCTGTTCCGTCGGGAGCGGGAGCTGTTGGAGTTGCCGGACACGATCGTTTTCTACGATCTGACGAACACCTGGTATACGGGCCGTTCGGACAAGGAGCTGTTGCGTTTCGGGCGCTCGAAGGAGGGGCGGAAGCACCCGCTGGTGACGCTGGCGCTGTCGCTGGACAGTGCGGGGTTCCCGCGGGGGTGCGAGGTATTGGCGGGGGATGTGTCGGAGCCGGCGACGCTTCGGGCGGCGATGGAGCGGTTCGAGGCGGAGGTAGGCGGGGGAGACAGGGCGAAGCCGACGGTGATCCTGGACGCGGGGATCGCGACACAGGAGAACATCGACTGGCTTCGGGAGCGGGGTTATGGCTGGACCTGCGTGAGCCGGGAGGTGAGGCCGGCGCCGCCGGCGGGGGAGGCGGACATCACGTTGACGACCAGCGCGAAGCAGGAGGTGATGGCGTGGCGGCTTACGGGGGACGAGGAGGAGGTGCGGCTCTATGCGGTGAGCGAGGGGAAGCGGGCCACCGAGGAGGCGATGTTGGGGCGGTTCCGGGAGCGGTATGAGACGGCGCTGCGGCACCTCCACGAGGGGCTGACGATCCCGCACCGCCGGAAGCGGTATGAGAAGGTGCTGGACACGGTGGGCCGGCTGCGGGAGCGGTATCGGCAGGTGTCGGCGCAGTATGAGGTGGACGTAAAGCAGGGTGCGGGCCCGAACGCGACGGCGGTGGTGTGGAGGCGGACGAAGCGCTATGGGGCGCGGGACGCGGGGGCGGGTTCGTATCTGCTGCGGTCGAGCCACACGGGCTGGGGCACGGAGCAGATCGTGCGGACCTACTGGCGGCTGACGGAGATCGAGGCGACGTTCCGGTCGCTGAAGACGGAGCTGGGGCTGCGGCCGATCTGGCACGTGAAGCACAGCCGGATCGCGGCGCACCTCTTCCTGGCGGTGCTCGCCTACCACGGGGTGCACCTGATCCGCACGCGCCTGAAGGCGCGTGACATCCCCCTGTCGTGGGACGGCATCCGCACCCGGCTGCGGCCGTGGGTGCGGATGACCACCACGGTCCGGGAGACCAACGGACGGCTGATCGTGAATCGGCAGGACGTCCGCCCCCCGGCGCAGGTGGCCCGGATCGCGCGGGCCGTGGGCGTCGAGCCCCACCATCACCGCCGGCGCACCCGCCGGAAATCGGACCCAAACACACAAACGTAGTGCCAGTCTGATGGCACCCGTTTTTCCAACGGACGTATTGTCTATGACTTGCGAACACGCAACATCACGTTTTTGCGAAGTCGGGTAGAGTTCAGACAAATGAAGAGTGATGTTCGCCATTACCGGGGCAATCAGGCCTCGGTCACCTTTGATGTGCCGCGCTGCATTCATGCCGAGGTCTGCGTCCGGGGATCACCCGAAGTCTTTGACGT
>MPMW01000187.1 GCA_002238705.1 Acidobacteria bacterium bin61
TCGGGGACAGCGGTCAGCGCACCCTGGGACGGGACCAGATCTGGTTCACCGAGAAGAACGAGGTTGGCGCGACAACGCTGTACTCGATGGCGGACTTCCACCCGAAGGGCGACGAAGCGCTGGGGCGACGCTATCTTCAGGGGCGCTACGGAGCGGTCCCGATGCTGAACCCGGCGGCGTTCGACCGCGCTGCGGATGCCGCCTCGTCGTGAGCAAACCGTCGCGACGGTGGCCGCATCGTTCCAGCGGCCCGCGGCGGCCCAAGGCGACGGTAAAATGTGGGGTCCGCTGGCTTTCCGTCCCGCGAGCCGGTAACCCGAGGCAAGAGATGACGACCGTCACCGTGAAGCTGCCGGACGACTTGGCCGAGGAGTTGCGGGGTGAAGGACTTCTGGAGCCGGACGCCGCCGAAGTGCTGGGCGCGTTGATGCGAGACGGGTTGCGGCGGCGGCGGACAGAGAGCGCCGTCTCCGCCCGGGAGCAGGTGGCCGCTTCGGAATCGGAGGGGAGGGCCGAGGCCGCCGGCGGATGGCTCGCGGAGGCGCTGCGCGAACTGGACGGGATGGACGAGGAGATCAAGGAGGAGGACCTGCCTCCGATCAGCAACGACATGCGAACGGACGCTCGCAGACTCCTGGTCGCCCTCGGAGAGCAGCCGGTGGCCCCGATGGTCTGTCCGACCGAATACGGCGAAATCTCGCTGTATTTCAAGGCTCCGGACACGCGCGGGGCGATCCACATCGTGTTGGACGGCAAGGGCGAAGCCGCGTGGTACTGCGTGATTCCGGGGAGAAAGGGCTACGGGCGGCACAAGAACCCTGCCGAGTTGCCGATCGACTTCCTCCTGACCCGGCTGAAGACACTGGCGCCCGAGCCGAGCAACGCCTGACGTTGGACCTCCCCGAACTGAACGCCGAGGAGGCGCTCGGCAGGAGCCTCGTGTCCAGCAAGTACGCCCGGCGCGCCATGGGCAGCGGCGCGATTCACCCGTGGGTGTTCCTCGAACGGCTTGACGCACCCTCGGTCTCGATGGACCGGCTGGATCACGCGTCGCCCGCGGTGATGGCGGAGGTCGGCAGGAAGCTGGCTGCCGCGCGGACGCCAACGCGACACTTCTGGGGCTGGGCCGTGCCGTTCATCGCGCCGCCACGGAGGGGAGAACGGTTGAGGCGACGCCCAGGGAGGACAACCCCTACCACGCCGACATCGTCCTCAATCTCCGTGAAGAAGAGATGCGGGAACAGCAGCGGTTTCACGCCGCCGATCTGGCCGAGCAGTCCACCTGGCGAGAGGCTCCCTATCCGGACACTGAAGAATGAGACGTTCTTTGCGCTATTCACCGAAGAAACTGTGAGCTTCTACGAATGACTTTTGCTGCTGCCCTACCGTGGACCGACGACGCGTTCGTGGGCCGATCCCTCGGAACGGAAGCGGAGGGACTACGGGAGGAGTTGAAGGATGCGGCTGCGCCGGCCAGTGTGGACAGGAAGGGCGACATCGTTGCTCGCCTTCTCGAGGCCGTCGTGCAGGCCGCAGGCAACGACGGAACGAACGTTTCGCTCAGTGCCTTCGACAGGACTCTTGACTTCCTGACATCCCTTTCCGCGGAACTGCCACTCCCCAGCGTGGTCGTCGAGTCGGAGGACGAGATCGGATTGGACTGGGACGAGGGCCCTGAGAGGGTCGTTAGCCTGACGATTGACAACTCGGACCGGATCGGCTTCGCAGCGCTGTTCGGGCGCGATTCTCTATGCGGAAAGGCCGAATGCACTGATGGACCTCCTGAAACGATTCGGTACCTCTTGGCGCGCCTTTACCCGTCGTCATAGATCCGTTAGCGAGGTTCGCCCGCCGCCACCGGCCTCCAGCCCGTACGAGAGCGGTCCGATCAGTCCGACCGAGCGGTTGTCCCGATTCATCTTCGACAAGGGCGGATTCACGGCCTCGACCCAAGGAATCAACTTCCGGCAGTTCTTGCCTCCAAACAGAGGAGAACACACCGAAGAAGTTTCCGTGATGCGAACGGAATCGCTGGCCGAGGGCGCCGTATGGGACCTCGGGAAAAGACCGCGGCTGAAGCTACGGGGCGTACAGTCCGGGCGCGTGGCGACTTCGCGCTTCCGGATGTCAGGGACTGTCAAGCCGGGGCGTGGCACCTCGATGTTCAGCCCGACGCTCCGCCACCCAGACATGCTCTCGTCGTAGGCTGGCCCCCGGTGAAGGAGCGTGACGCTCGCACGAGCCTCGCCCAACAGCTACGGCGTGGGGGCTCGTCTCGTCGTCGCCTGACGGTCAGGGATCAGGACCGGGCGGGGCGATACGCCACTCGGGCGGGTTTCGCGCTCCCGTGCCATGCCGGTTTGAATGAAAACCGGCGTTCCCGGGCTGGGTGGAGGGGAGTACAGTCTGGATCGGCGGGGTCGTGCGTGCCGGTGACTGTTGATCTTTTCGATGCGGAGGCTCCCTAACTGATCCCGTCCGCCGTTGCCGGGGAGGTGGTCACGGCGCTCTCGGACTTCCTGCGGACGGGGTTCGGGCCGTCGAATGCGGCGCTCCGGGGGGTGGTGGACGGGTTCCTGGGGACACCGGAGAACCTGGTCAAGGGACCGTATCTCTCCGTCGCGCTGCCGTTCCAGCGGGCGGCGGAGGGCGGAGAGCCGTTTCCGGAGATTCCGCTCGGGTTCACGCCGTACCGGCATCAACGGACGGCGATGGAGCGGCTCCGGAGCGACGTGGGGCGCTCGACGGTCGTCGCCACCGGGACGGGATCGGGGAAGACGGAGTGCTTCCTGTGGCCGGTCCTCGACCACTGCCGGCGGGAGGCGGGGAAGCCGGGGATCAAGGCGATCCTGATCTACCCGATGAACGCGCTGGCGACGGACCAGGCGGGGCGGATCGCGGCGACGATCCACCAGAATCCGGCGCTCCGGGGGCGGGTGACGGCGGGGCTTTTCATCGGGGAAGACGCGAAGGGCGCGCCGCGGGCAA
>MPMW01000008.1 GCA_002238705.1 Acidobacteria bacterium bin61
GAACTCGGCATCGTGCCGCTCTACGGTCCCCGGACCGCGGTGTTCGAGGGGCTCGCCGTCACGTTCGAGGGGCTCGTCCCGGCGGCCCCCGCCGACGCGTCGCTCCGCGCGCTGGAGCCCGTCGTGTCGCGGGTGCTCGCCGGCTATCTGGACGGGGATCTGAGCCACCTGGAGGCGCTGCGCGCGCTCGACTTCGAGGCGCTCGTTCCCGACCCTCACGGCCTGCTCGCGCACGCCGACCGCTTCGGAGGATACGCTCTTGTCCGTCCCTCCGTGGATCCCGCGTTCCGCGCCGCCCTGGAGAGCCTTGTCGACCCCCAACTTCCTCCGCCCGACCGGCTCGCGAGGACCCTGCTCGTGATCCGGGAAGCCATGAGTCCCGCCGAACTGATTCAACTCCTTTCCCGTCCTCTTCATAATTGAACGGTTGGTTGACGCCTTGCTGATCCGTCCGGCGCACGTGCTCGCCGTCTTCGCCCTCGCCGCCTGCGGAACTCCCGAGGAAGAACCACCCTCCGATGGGATGGAAGGTATGGCGGGGATGCCCGGGATGATGATGGCGCACGGCGACCACTCTCCCCGGTACGGGGGCTATGTCTTCATGCACGGCGATCTCCACTTCGAGGTCGTGCTGACCGCGGAGGGCGAGCACCGCATCTATTTCTCGGACGCGATGCGGAGCGAACTCCCGGCCGCGGTGGCTGAAGAACTCCGGGTCACGATCCGCCGGGTGACCGAAGCGGGAGAAGCACTCGAACCCCTGCGGCCCCGGATCGACGAGTTCGGCGAAGCCTGGATCGCGAGCGGCGATCCCATCGACACCGAGGACACCGTCGCGATCGTGTACTTCCGGTTCGAGGGCGCTCCCTACGAGATCGAGGTTCCGTACATCATGGAACCGCCGACGGTGGATCCTCACACCGGACTGCCGATATCGCCTTCCGAAGCTCCACCGCCAGATCCGTAAGGGGCCTGACTGGCTCTTCAAGCCATGTCGAATCGCCGCGCGAAGCGCATCTTGATCATCGCGGGTCCGAAGTGTGCGGGCAAGACCACCTTCGCCCACGAATTCCTCGTCCGCGAAGCTGGCGTGCCGTATTTCCTGAACGCGGATCTCATCGCTTACGGCCTGAGCCCGTTCCACCCCGCGCCTACGGCCCGGGAAGCCGGACGCCTGATGGTGCGGGAGATCTACGGTCGCGTTCAGCGCGGCGAGAGCTTTGCTTTTGAGACGACGCTCGCGGGGCGCGGACCGCTTCGCTGGATTCGCCGCTGGCGTGACGATGACCATGAAGTGAAACTGTTCTTCCTCAGGCTCTCATCCGTTGAGTTGGCCATTTCCCGGGTCCGGACCAGAGTCGAGCAGGGCGGGCACGACGTGCCCGAACGCGTGATCCGCCGGCGCTTCGCCAAGGGTTGGAGTAACTTCACGGAGATGTACCGACCGCTGGTGGATCGGTGGGCGATCTACGACAACTCCGGAATGAGCCCCGTCCTGATCGAGGAGGGGAGGAACAAGTGAACCCCTCCTCAGACCAGACCATGGACCCCGAAGCGCCACCGTTCGATCTCGTCGCCGTCGAAGTCGCGCTTGACCGCGCCGGCCGGGTCGCGCGCCGGCGGGCGGCGGAAATGCCGCGGGTGCGCGCCCGCCGCCGCCTGGACGCCGTATTGGACTTGGCGGTGCGCGTGCGCATCGCCGCCCGTGACACCGTGAATGCGTGGCGGGCGGGAAGACTTCTGTCCCGCCGGGAGTCAGACATGGTCGGGGCCGAAGTGGCGCTCCACCGAGCGGCTCGCGTCGCTCACCGCCGAGCGGCCGAAATGTCAAGACGGCGCGCCGAAGCACGAATAGATGCGGAACTCGACGCGCAGGTTCGCGCGCGCTCGCTCGCCCGCTTCAGGGTGGCGCGGAGTAGCGCCGCGGACGCCGGCTCGCGCGGGTAGGACCGCCCGGTCGGCCGGCGGCCCGTCCTACTCGGAGCGGAGCGCCACGATGGGGTCGAGTTGCGACGCGCGCCGGGCCGGGTACCAGCCGAAGAAGACTCCGACGCCCATCGCGAGAACCGCCGCTCCGGCGATCGCCACCGCCGGGATCAGGGTTCGCCACCCGAACGTGACTTCCACGAGCATCGAGGAAAACCCGCCCAGCGCGACCCCGAAGAGGCCGCCGAGGGCAGCCAGACCCACCGCCTCCGCGAGGAACTGCCACATCACGTCCCGGCGCCGGGCCCCGACCGCGAGCCTCAGCCCGATCTCCCGGGTGCGTTCGGTCACCGCCAGCAGCATGACGTTCATGATCCCCACGCCGCCGACGATGAGGGAAACCCCGGCGAGCGCGCCGAGCAGCAGGGTCATCGTCGAGGTGGCGCGGTTCAGCGTGCCGACCATCTCCTCCGAGGTGACTTCGTCCAGCTTCGGCATGGAGGCGAGCACGAAGGCGGCGGCAGTCGTGTAGAGCCCCTGCGTCAACGCCTCCGTCGCCTGGGTACGCACGACGAAATCATCGGGGAGGCGGGTTCCGCGCCGAAAGGAGTGCGGGGCGTCCGCCGCCGCCGGGGGCGCCGCGCGGGTCAGCTCGTGCCGCTCGCGGAGCAGGTTCGCTACGTCGCGGCCTACCCGCGAGGCGTCGCCGGCTCGCTCGGTGGCGATCGCAACGGCCTGCAGGTAGTCGCGTCCCACCAGATCCGCGAGCAGCGTGTAGGGGAGCATCGCGGCCTCGGCGAGCCGGCGGTCGGAAGACTGGTAGACCCCGACCACCTCGAACTCCCGCTCCCGGATCACCACCGTGCGGCCCACCCCGGAGCGCCCCGGGAAGAGTTCGGCTTCCACTGGCGAGGAGAGCAGCACGACGGGTCGACCGTTCTGGACGTCGGCCGCGCCGAAGTTCTCGCCGTCCTGGAACCGCACCTGGTAGATCAGGGGCCCCTCGTGCGACACGCCGTGGACCTGCGCGAAGGAGTCGCCGGTGTCCGAGAGCAGGGCCGTCCGCTCTTCCACGACCGGGGTCACCATGGCCACATCCGCAATGTCCCGGATCGCTTCCGCGTCTCCCGCGGTCAGAGTGTCCGCCCGGCCAAAACCGGAAGGGATGTTCACCGCGTCGCCGCCCCGGATGTAGTTGCCGGCCCGCACGATGATGATGTTGGTCCCGGCGGAACGCACGTCGTCGGCGACGGCCGCGCGGGCGCCGGAACCGAGGGCGGCCATGGTGATGACCGAGGCGACCCCGATTACCAGACCGATCAGGGCAAGCGCCGTCCGCAGCGGATTCGCGGTGAGGGCGGCGCCGGCAGTGCGGAGCGGGAGCGGGGCTTCCACGGGTTGCGGAGTCTAAGCGGGGTTTGGACACCAATCCGTGAAACATGCTAGATTTGGGAATCAAACAATCCATCAACTAAACCAAGTATCCTGGAGGCCAACATGAATCCCGAATACGTCAAGATCCGCAAGAAGGCCGCCGCTCGCGGCAAATACGCGCCGCTTCACCGGTATCTCGCCGCTTTGACCGAGGACTCCTGGCGCGCCTCATTCCGTCAAGTGGAGGAAATCCTCAACTTCCCGCTGCCCGATTCGGCCCGCCTCTATCCGGCTTGGTGGTCGAACGGGGGTGTTCACAGCCACGCACTCGCCTGGGTCGCGGCTGGTTTTCGGGTCCGCCCCAAAATGGATCACGAGGCGGTGGTGTTCGAGCGGTGTGACGCTGCGGAAACTGCGGCGGCGGCAAGCTCGCCCCGTTTTGATCTCGATCGCGAATGGCCCGCTCTCCCCGGGAATCCCTGGCCGGCGGGGTTCACGGGTTCCCGCGAGCAGATGTACGAAGACGAAGGACGCTGAGAGATCGTGTTTCTGGACACGAACATCCTTCTCTCGTCCCGGTTTCTGGAAAGCCCGGGGTCGGCGTCGGCGCGTCGGCTGTTGATCGGCGCAGTGACCGCTTCGGAGCCTCTCCGCGTCAGCCGGCAGGTTCTCCGGGAGTACCTCGCGGCCTCCACCCGTCCGCAACCCTGGGGAAGCGCGCGTTCCATGGCGGAGGCGCTTACGGACATCGCGTGGATTCAGGAGCGCTTCCAGATTCTCGAAGACGGCCCGCAGGTCACCGCCCAGTTGATCGTTCTGTGCCGCGAGGTCACGCTGGCGGACAAACAGGTCCACGACGCCAATATCGTGGCCACCATGCTGGCCCACGGCGAGCGACGCCTCGCCACCCTGAACGAGAGAGATTTCCGGCGTTACGGCGACCGCATCGAGATCGTCGGGGGGTAGCCGGCCGGTAGCCGGGGAGCCAACCGGCGAACCGGGGTGTCTGCCGCCGCTTGGAGGTCTCTTGCCCGCCGGGCCAGTCAGGGCCAGAGGGTGCCCGCGGCGAGTTCTTCGGCGAACCGGATGGCGGGCCATATCTCGATTCCGTCGTCGGTCCGAAACGAGCGGCTACCGCCGTACACCAGCAACCGGCGGGCGAGTCCGGGGAGTGCGTCGACCGCCCGCAGTCCGCGGAGCATGCCCGTCTGGTAGCGCTCCGCCGCTTTCGCCTCGATCGCAAGGAATTCGCGTTCCCGGCGGAGGAGGAAATCCACCTCGACCCGTGATTCGGCCGGCGACCAGTAGTGGATGTCGTCGAAGACCGTCCTCTCCTCCGCGTAGGCCCTCAGGACCGAGAGGACCCAGCCCTCGAAGAGGGCGCCCCGTTCTTCCGGGGCAAGCGGCCCGTGAAGCCCTTTGGCGGTCCGCACGAGTCCCGGGTCCGTCCAGTAGAGCTTCGGCCGCCGGCGTTCGCGGACCCGCAGCTTCGCCTCGAACGCGCCGAGCCGCGAAGCGAGCAGCGTGTCCTCGAGCACCTCAAGGTATCCGGCGACCGTACTCCGGGCGACCCCGGCATCGCGGGCGATACCGGAGACGCTCAGGGTCTGCCCGTGCAGGAGTGCGGCGATCGGCAGGAAGCGGACGAATCCTCCAAGATTCCGCACCGCCGCCTCGGCGCGGATTTCTTCCCGCAGGTAGAGGGCGACGTAGTCGCGCAGCGTCCGGGCCGGGTCCTCCGAGGCGAGCACCAGGGGCAGGGATCCGAGGCGGAGGACCCGCTCCTGGTCGAAGTCCTGACCCATCTCCTCCGGAACCAACGGGAACATCTCCTTGCGTCCGGCCCTGCCGGCGAGCAGGTTGGTCCCGGCTGCCCGGAGTTTCCTGGCGCTGGACCCGAGCAGGGCGAAACGGCGCCCGCGCTCCTCGATCAGTCGGTGGACCTCGTTCAAGAGCGCGGGAACTCGCTGGACCTCGTCCACGACGATCCATTTCTGGTCGGGAATACCCGCCACCATCTCCGCGAAGCGTCCCGGCCGGCCGATCAGTTCGTGAAAGAGGGCTTCGTCAAGGAGATCGAAGCGGGCCGCATCGGGAAGTTCCGACCGCGCCCAGGTGCTCTTGCCGACCCCCCGCACGCCGAACAGGAAGAAGCTGCGCCGCGGTCTGCTGGTGATCCGGGTGTACAGCATGTCGTTATTTTACGGCGTTTTTTGCTTGCAAGCCGACAATCAATGCCGCGTCGATCTCCGCTGCAACGGTTGTTCCTCGGGAAGGGACCAGCGCCTGATGCGGAGTCATTCAAGGTTCCCGAGCTTGACAGAACCCTACGAGATTCAAGAGAATTGGCGGTTCGGCTCCAATAAACCGAATGTTGGGGCAAGTTCTCTGAATTTCGACACACGGAACCTAGGGCGCAAATAACCCATTTAGAACGATTTAGCCTGAGAAAGCGTCCGGTCGGCCCGCTTGGTCCGACCGTTGCTCTTACTGGCTGACATCTTTCCCCTCTCCATGCTTCCGAGCTCCAAGGAGGACCAAGCAGCATGAGAAAACTCATTCTCTTTACGCTGCTGGTGGCATGGCCCAGTGCGGCCTTGTCCCAGCAGATTTACGGGCGCCTTGAGGGCGCCGCGAGCGACGCCCAGGGCCTCGTGCTCCCCGGAGTGACGGTGACCCTGGAGTCGGAAGAACTCGTCGCCCCGCGGAGCGCCACGACGGACGTGGACGGCTCCTACCGGTTCGCGCAGCTCGTCGGCGGCAGCTACAACATGACGTTCGAACTGGGCGGTTTCCAGACTGTCGTGTTCGAGGACATCACCGTGGTCGGTGGTTCGACATTCGAAATCAACGCCACCATGGACATCGCGACCGTCGCCGAGACCGTCACGGTCACGGGTGAATCCCCGGTGGTGGACGTGAAGACCACCGGCGTGTCGGCGACCTTCGACACCACCCAGCTCGAGGACGTCCCGTCGGCCACCGACATGTGGGCGGTCCTCCAGCAGAGCCCGGGCGTTCGGATGCGCGGCTACGACGTGGGCGGGTCCCACAAGAGCCAGCAGTCCGGCTACGAGACCTTCGGGGTCCGGGGACAGAACCGGATCATCAACGACGGTGTGAACACCACCGAGGGCACCGGCGGCGCGGGCGGTTACTACGACTTCTACGCGATCGGCGAGTTCCAGGTTTCGGCCCAGGGCGCCGACGTGGAGTCGAACACCCCGGGCGCGACGGTGAACGCGGTGTGGAAGAGCGGCGGTAACGACTTCTCTGGAACCGAGCACTTCGCTTACGAGCCGCCCGACTGGATCAACGACAACATCACGTCGGACCTGATGGGCCGCGGCGGCACCACGGCGCCGGTGATCGAGTTCTACGAGGCGCACATCGATCTCGGCGGACCGATCGTCCGGGACAAGGCGTGGTTCTATGCCGCCTATAACCGGTTCGTTATCGACCGGATCATCTCCGGCCAGCCCGAAGAGGAAGGCACCGACCTCGGCGACTTCGACATGTTCACCGTGAAGGCGAACTGGCAGATCACCGATCGGGACCAGTTCATCACTTTCCACCACTGGTCGCTGAAGCAGAAGCCCTTCCGGGGTCTCTCGGCGAACCGCCCGGCGGAATCCATCCTGGCGCAGGACTCGTGGAGCTGGCTGCACAAGGCCGAGTGGCAGCGGGTCTGGAGCGACCGGCTCTACAGCAACATCCAGGTGAACCACTTCGGCTTCGGTTGGCCGATGACGCCTGCCGTGGATCCGGCGACGAATCCGCCGCGCCTCGACTCGGGCACCAGCTTCTGGTCGGGCGCCGGCTGGAGGCCGTTCACCTTCAACCGCTGGAAGCCCCACTCGACCGGTCAGTTCAACTATTACCTGCCCACCGAGAGCGGCAGCCACGACTTCAAGTTCGGCTGGGACATGCAGATCGACGAGCGGCAGTTCGGCTGGAACGCCAACTCGGGCGCCGTGCGCTACCTCGACAACAGCGCACAGGATCCGCCGCGGCCGCAAAACGTGAACGAGATCCACTTCCAGAGCTTCCCGAACTTCAACCAGGACCGGAACACCCACATCGACTTCTACGCCCAGGACGTCTGGACGTTGACGGACCGGCTGACGCTCAACGCGGGTGTCCGCTTCGGAAGCCAGCGGATCGGGTACCTCGGTTCCAACAACGTGCCGGGCGCCACCTGTCAGGCAGTCGTCGGTTGTATCCGCGAGATCGCCGACATCGATGCCAACGTGGCGGCGGCGCTCCCGCTCCTCTTCGGTCCGGGAGCCGAGATCCAGGGCAACAGCAACGTGATCAGTTGGTGGAACATCGCGCCGCGCGTGGGCTTCACCTATGACGTCACCGGCGAGGGCCGCACCGTCGTCAAGGGCTACGGGGGACGCTATTACCACAACATGAACAGTGGATGGCAGAGTACGAACCCCGGTGGCAACAAGACCGTCACCTACACGTTCCTCGACCAGAACATGAACGGCCTCTTCGACGGCGTGACCGAACTGGGCGATCGCCTGGGCGGGAGCACCGGTGCCGGACTCGGCTCGGACTTCAGCGTGCCTCCGACCGGCAGCGCGGTGGACCCGAACACCAAACAGCCCTATGTGGATGAGGTCAGCGCCTCCTTCGAGCACCAGGTTGGCAACGACCTCGGGCTCCGCGCCTCGCTCGTCCACAAGCGCCAGACGGGCGCATTTTTCGAACCCCTGAACATCGCCCGGGCCGGAAGACTGACGAACACCAAGCAGGTTCCCTGCCCTGCCGCCTGTCCTGATGGACTCGCCGGCACGATGCTGACGGTGCACGACCTCCCGGACGGCGCTCCGACGAGCGAAAACCTCGTCACCAACGTGCCGGAAGGCGAAGCGGATTTCAACTGGACGACGCTCTCGCTGGGTGTCAACCGGCGGTTCCGGAACAACTTCTTCTGGAACGCCTACTTCGACTACCAGTGGCGGAACGAAGGCCGGACCCCTGGCCAGTCCACGAGCCCGCTCACGACGGACCCGGTCGGTGTCGGCTGGACCTACCAGTACGGCTTCATCCCGCTCATCCAGAGCGTGACCAACTGGCAGTTCAAGGGCGCGGCACGCTACGTCATGCCGTATGAAGTCGGTGTCGCCGGAACGCTGCGCTACGTCAGCGGCTTCCCGTGGGCGCCGCTCCTGAGCGTGGGCATCGGAAACGTGGGAACCCAGACGATCTTCCTCGATCACCTGGACAACCGCCGTTCGGACACCGTCTCGATCGTCGACTTCCGGATTGACAAGGCGGTCAGCCTCGGCGACAGCTCCGAGATCCAGTTGATGCTGGATGTCTTCAACGCGCTGAACAACGCCTCGGAGACCAACTTCATCATGCGCGCCGGCGGGGCGTACCGGAACACCATCGAGTGGATCCAGGGCCGGACGATCGGCCTCAGCGCCCGCTTGACCTTCTAGGGATCCTCTAGCCAAAGCACCTTCAAGGCCCGCCGCCCTTCGGGGCGGCGGGCCTTTCGCTTTCTGGCGGGGAGCGTTGAACGCCGGGTGCTCGAGCTACGAGGAATGGATGCCGGCCGCCGCCGTCTTCCATCCCCCGTGCTCAAGGGGTCCTCCGCAGAGCTATCGCTCTGCTCCGGAAACAGCCGGCACCCCCCGCCGGAGGCGGGCGGGGGCGCGCGGGGGCGCCGGGTGTGGGGGGGGGGGGAGGGGGGGGGGGGGCCGCGCGGGGCCGCTGGTTGTGGAGGGCGGGTAAGCGAGGGAGGCTCGCCTGTTCTTCGGCGATTTGAGATATCCTTTAGATATTCCTAGAGACGTTCCCATGGGTGCCAGAACACGTGTTTCGCGATGGGGCGCGAGCCTCGCGATCCGCATTCCCAAGCCCGTCGCGGAACAGTGGGGCGTTCGCGAAGGAGCGGTCGTTGAGATCGTCCCGCGCCGGGACGAAGTGATTCTTCGGAAGCGGCGCTACGACCTCAGGAATCTGGTGGCCGGCATAACCGCGGACAACCGCCACGGTGAGACGGACTCGGGCGCTGCCGAGGGCGCCGAAGCGTGGTAGGTGATCTTCAGGTTCCCCACCGCGGCGATCTCGTCTGGTTGAACTTCAATCCCCAGCCGGGACACGAACAGGCGGGTCATCGCCCGGCGCTCGTGCTGAGTCCGCAGGAATACAACGAGAAATCGAGCGTCGCCCTGTTCTGTCCCATCACCTCCAAGGCGAAGGGATATCCCTTCGAGGTTGAGTTGCCTCCGGGAGGGCCGATCGGAGGCGCCGTTCTTGCGGATCAGGTACGCAGCTTCGATTGGCGGGCGCGAGGACTGAGGTTCGCGGCTGGCGCGCCACGGCACGTCGTCACCGAGGTTCTGGGGAAGCTAAACGTCCTGCTTTCCTGAGACACCACAGGGTCGTCGACCCTGAAGCGTCCCGGGGCGACCTCCGGTCACACGGCTCTGATTTGGACCAGCTCCTCCAGACCGGCGAAGTCTGCGGGGTTTCGCGTGAACAGCGGCAGGCCGTGGGCCAGAGCAGTCGCAGCGATCAGAAGGTCGGCAAACCGCCGGCGGGTCCTACGCCCGTTGCTGCCCGTCGTCGCGTAGAGGCGACCGTAGGCGCGCGCGACGTCAGCATCAAGTGGCAGCGGATCCCAGCGCGAGGCCGCCCACTGGAGGCGGTCCTGCCGGCGGCCGCGCTCCTGCTCGTCCACCGCAGCGTGCGGACCGGCCGCGAGTTCCGCGAGCGTGACGGCGGAAAGTGCGGTTTCGTCCGGAAGGTCGTCGCTGTTGATCAAGTCGAGGTCAATGACGACAGATGTATCGAGCAGACCGCGAACTTCGCCGGATGACCGCGGAGGCAGTGAGTGTCCCTCAGATCTCGACATCCTGATCTACGAGCGCATCAAGGTCGGCCCGAAACCGCTCGGCATCAATTCGCGGTGCGGTTGCGGCGGCTGCCTTGATCACGGTGCGCGGAACAAACCGGCGAGCGGCCAGCGGTCTCAGTTCCGCGATTGGCGTCCCGTTCCGGGTTACGGTCAAGTGCTCACCCGCCTGCACCTCCCGGAGGACGGCCCCGGAATCGTTCCTGAGTTGACGCTGGGTAATCGTGCGCATCGACTCACCGTAGCATTTGGAGCATCTTCGGATGCTCCCGCGCCTGGTGAGGAGGTTGCCGCGTCCTCGCTGGGTGGCCGATCCTGATCGGGTAACAGTTCTTACTGGTAAGATTCTCCCATGAACGACGTCGTCACGACGAGGCTGTCTTCCAAGGGACAGGTGGTAATCCCCGAGCCCATCCGTCAGCGGATGAGTCTCAAGCCCGGTGTGCGGTTCGTTGTCGTGGGTAATGCCGACGCCATTGTGCTGCGGCCGATCACGGCGCCTTCTCTGGACGAATTCGACTCCCTCATCGCCGAGGCTCGTCGGGCCGCACGGGAAGCGGGCCTCCGCAAATCGGACATTGCCGCTGCCATCAAGGCAGTCCGGTCGCGGTGAGGGTCGTTCTCGACACCAATGTCTTCGTTTCGGCCGTCTTCTTCGGAGGTACCCCCGGTCGCGTACTTTCGCTCTGGCGAGATCGGGCGTTCGACATTGCGGTGTCCCGAGAGGTCCTGGAGGAATACGTCCGTGTGGGCGAGCGGCTTGCCGCACAGGCGCCCGGTGTAGATCTTGGTCCCGCCCTGGACCTGATTGCGGCGCATGCAATCTTCGTCATCGCCGGGTCTCTCCCGGAACCGGTCTGTCGAGATCCTGATGATGACAAGTTCCTCGTCTGCGCCTTGGCCGCCGAGGCGAAAACCATCGTCAGCGGAGATCGGGATCTTCTGGTTCTTTCCCCCTACCGGGGTGTCACCGTCCTGAGTCCGTCCGCGTTCACCAAACAGCTCTCGCGCACGGGTCGTTCCTGACGGCCGTGCGCCGCTGAAACAGTCGCCCAGCGGCAGCAGTCCCACGACCCTCCGTGCAAGGTCAAACAATCACTCTTGGGCGCGTTCGTACTTGGTGAGACCGCCGCCCGCGGTCGGACGTGAGGCCGGTCCTTCGGCGACGAACACGTTGCCGTCCTCATCCACCGCGACGCCCTCGCCCGCGACTCCCTGCAGCACCCGTCCCTCGGCCGGGTAGTGCGGCGGGATGAAGGCCGTCACCTTGTCCTCGCTGGCGTGTCCGATGCGGACTCCGTTGAGCCAGCCGTAGTGGTTGGTCTCGGTGGATTCCGAGTCGATCGCATAGAGCATGTCGTCGTCGGTGATGAACAGCCCGCTGATCCGGCTGAACTGGTAATACGTATCCAGCAGGTTCCCTTCCTGGTCGAAGATCTGGATCCGGTGGTTGCCGCGGTCCGCCACAAAGAGGCGCCCCTGGGAATCGAATTCCAGCGCGTGCGGGGTGCGGAACTGACCGGGCCGGAAGCCGATGATGCCCCACTCCTTGATGAAGTTGCCTTCGGAGTCGTACTTGAGGATGCGTCCGGTCCGCCCTTCGGGGGGATCCGGGCTCTGGCCGCTGTGGCCGTCGGAAACGAAGATGTCGCCGTTGGGCGCGGTGATGACGTCGCAGGGTTCGTAGAGCTGTCCGGGACCGCTGCCAGGCTGTCCGGCGATCCCGAGGCGCATCAGTTCCTCGCCGTTGGGACTGAACTTGATGACCTGGTGCCCCTTGGTGCCGGCCTCGTTGCCCTGGGAGTCGGTCACCCAGACGTTGCCGTCATCGTCCACGTGGAGCCCGTGGGGCAGGACGAACAGGCCGGCGCCGAACTCGGCGAGAAGCTCGCCGGTGTGCCGGTCGTACTTGAGGACCGGATTGATGTCCGGGTTCTCTTCGCAACCGCCGGCCAGGGCGTTCGCCCCGCAGCGGTCGTAGACCCAGACATGGCCGTCAGGGTCGATGTCCACACCCGCGGTGGAACCCCAGGTCCGTCCGTCCGGGAGATCGGCCCACTGGGTGATGACCGTCGGGTTCGGGTTCGGCAGGTTCCGCTGGATGAGGTCGGCGTTTCCCGCCGGCTCTTCCATTTCGGCGGGCATGTCGCCGCCACAGCCAAAGACGGCGAACGCCAGGCCGCCCGCCAGCAAGAGGATTTTCACGTCGCGCATGGTGCCGCTCCTTGAGAGTTTCTGAGGCCCGTTGTCCCGCAACTGGCCGGGTCGCAGTGTACCCGTGACAGTCTGCGAACTGTTCTGTGGTCCTTCACGGCTTGTTGAGGGAAGCGCTTGATGGCACGAAGACGGCGCCGGCGACTCACGAGCCGTTCTCCGGTCGGATACCGTAAGAGGCCCCATGACGCCAGAACAGATTTCGCGGTGGGTGACTGTCGGCGAGTCCGAAACGCAGGAGTTCAAGGAGACCACCGGCCAGCGACGGGAAGCAGCGAAGGCGGTGTGCGCGATGCTGAACCACCGCGGAGGAAGGGTACTGTTCGGTGTGAGACCGGATCGCGTGGTGGCGGGTCAGATCGTCGGCGCCGACACTCTGGAGGACACCGCTCAAGAATTGCAGCGGGTGGACCCTCCGGCGTTCCCGAGCATCGACGCGGTGGGCATCGGAGGGGGCCGGGCAGTCATCGTGGTGACCGTTCCCTCCGGGTCGGGTCGCCCCTACAGCTACCAGGGACAGGCGTACCGGCGGGTGGGCGCCACGAGCCTTCGCCTGTCCCGCGACGAGTACAACGAGATGCTCCTCGAGCGGGTGCATGCCGACCGCCGGTGGGAAAACGAAGAGGCCACCGGATGGGCGGTGGCCGACCTCGATCACGACCAGATCGCCGAAACCGTCGCCGAGGCCGTGCGTCGCGGTCGGCTCGACGAACCCGGCACGCGGGAGCCGGAACTACTGCTCCGAGGACTTCATCTTCTGCGCGGAGGCCGGCTCCTGCGTGCGGCCGTCGTGCTGTTCGGACGGAGCGAGGAAATGGCGGCTACCTATCCGCAATGCCTGCTCCGGGTCGCGAGGTTCCGGGGGACCTCCCGGACGGAATTCCTCGACAGCCGGCAGTTTCACGGGCACGCCTTCGATCTGCTACGGATCAGCGGTTTCTGGTGGAGAGCCTGCCGATCGCGGGCCGGGTGCTGCCGGGTCTGTTCGAGCGCGTGGATGACCCGCTCTATCCTCCCGAAGCGCTCCGTGAAGCCCTGGCGAACGCCATCTGCCACCGGGACTACTCCATGGGAGGCGGCTCTGTCGGGATCGGGATCTACGACGACCGGCTCGAAGTCACGTCAACGGGTTCGCTGCGCTTTGGCCTGACGCCGGAGATGCTCTTCGACCCGCACGAGTCGCGTCCTTGGAACCCGCTGATCGCCGGTGTCTTCTATCGGCGCGGCGTTATCGAGAACTGGGGCCGGGGTACGCTCAGGATGGCGGAACTGGCCGAGCGGGCCGGACTTCCCCGCCCGGAAATCGAGGACTCCGGTGGCGCCGTGACCGTGCGCTTCCGTCCCGGCCGATACGTACCGCCGCAGCGGGTCGGGCTCGACCTGACCGAGCGCCAACGCGCCATCCTGGCGATTCTCGGCGAGACGCCGCAGGGGGTCGCGCTGCGGGACATCCTGCCCCGGCTGGTGAACGGCGCTACCGCGCGCCAAGTGCGGAAGGACCTGCAGGCCCTGCGAACCCTTGAACTCGCCGGTCCCATCGGCCAGGGGCGAGGAGCTCGGTGGCGCCGGTCGTAGCGTGTGAACGCTGCGGGTATCGGAGATACGACGGTCTCTCGGGCCAATTCGGGGTTCATCCGGGTGTTTCCGGGCATAGGTCATTGAATAGGCGGGCGTTGGCCAACTCAGGCCAATTCGGGCTAATTCCGGGCTAATTCCGGGTGTTTCCGTGCGTAAGTCATTGGATAAGCGGGCGTTGGCTGATTGGGGCCAATTCGGGCCAATTCGTGGCCCATTCGGCTCCGAGTTCTGCACGGCCTGACCATGGTCACTCGCAACCTGCGGCACTTTCGGGGAATGGGTGTCCGGGGGTTCGATCCCTGGACCGGGCGCACCGAGACGGCGGAGGAATCGGCGTAGCGAGTTGCGGATCAGCGCAGTCCGGTGCGGCTCGCGGCCAAGGCGCCGACGTAGGGACGACGGGCGCGGTAGAGGGCAAGACGCTGGCGGACGGCCGCCGCCAGGTCGGTTGCACCCGATCGATCGGCCAGGGTGGCGGCGCGTTCCGCCGCCTGCATCGCGTTCGGGAAGTCACCCGTGGCCGCGTAGGCTGCCCCGAAGAGATCCAGTGATCGAGGTTCCTGGAAGGAGAACTGCCCGGCCAGGCGCTCGGCCAGACGAAGCGCTTCCGTTGGATTCCTGAGATCGCGCCGCGGGTGGGCGGCGAGGATTCCGGCCAGGGGGCCGAGCGCGGCCGGCAGACCGGGTTCCTGCTCCAGCGCCTCCCGAAACGCCGCGACCGCGTCTGCGGGACGGTCGGCGCCCAGCAGCGCCGCGCCGAGCGCCGCATGCACGCCCGCGGAATCCGCGCTCAGTTCGGCGGCAGTGGTGAGCGGCGCCACGGCATTCGCGAAGTCGCCGGATTGCAGCAGCGTCTCCCCAATTTCGTAGTGCGCATGCGGCCTCCCGGGCCGTTCGGCCGCCGCTTCCCGAAAGGCGGCGAGGGCCTCTCGGGTCCGCCCGCCATCCCGAAACAAGGCACCGGCCTTCAGTCGGGTTTCATAGTCCGCTCCCAGGTCGAGCGCCTCCCGGAGCAGCGCCTGGGCCTCGTTCCGGGCGCCGCGGACATGTAGCAGCTCGGCGAGTCCGGCACGCAGGCGGGCTGCTTTGGCGGGAGGGTTCTCCTCGGGCATCCGCCCTCCGTAGAGCTCCTCGAGCCAGGCGAGTTCCCGGCGGCCGGCGGCGGAATTCGGGGTCGGTGGATCCCCGGGACGCCGTATCCAGTGGTCGGTGAACGGGGTGCCATGAAACGCCTCGCTCTGAGTCGGCAAATGACAGCCGGCGCAGTCGGACTCGGCCGTCACTGGAGTCTGCGGGTGCAACGCGATGGGATCATTGTGGCAGCGGGAGCAGACGGCGCGGGTCCGATCCGGGCCGGCGGGCTCGGGACGGTGTGGGTCATGGCACTCGGTGCAGGTGATGGTGCTGGCCGGCGGCGATTCCCGGAAGCACGAACTCATCATCAGGCTCGCACCCGCGTGCCGGGCGAGGAGCGGGTCACGGGCGAGGATCTCGCGCGGCTCGAAGTCGGTCGGCTGACGGTGGCACTGCGCGCAGAAAGCAACCTGATCCGCGGGTGAGATCCGTCCCGGGTGGAAGATGGGCCCGGGATCGCCTCCAGCGGACTGGGCTTCCACGTGGGCGATTCCCGGGCCGTGGCAACGCTCGCAGGAGACACCGAGCACCGCCCGGTGCGGGTCGAAGCGATCTTCGTCGTCCCAGGCGAGCGCGGTGGCGTGGCAGCCGATGCAGCTCGCGCTCTCCTCTACGGTGTCGAGGTCGCCGAGCGGGTCCTCGTCGTCCTCGCCGCCCGGAGTCGGGATCCATCCATCCCGTGCGTGGGAGAACGAGAGTCGTAACTCACGAAGTCGGGCGCCGGGCGCAAAGGAAACGGGAGTCAGCCCCCGGAGGCCGGACCCGAAGACCGCGTCCACCGGAACCGCGGACGAGTCCGCAGCGGGAACCGCAAACCGGACCGCGCCATCGGTCAGGGGTTCGTAGGCTGGTTGCGGACCGATTCCCGCTTGCCAGGCGACAGCGCGCGCCAGCATCTCGTCCGAAAACCAGCGGTCGCGCGTGTCTTCGGTCACCGCACCCGCGGTTCGGGCCATCGGATGGTCCGCCTGCGCGGCGGCGATCTCCGCGTGGCACGCTCCGCAGACCTCCGCGCCTACCCCCTCGCCGGGATCCCCAAGCGGGTTTCGGGGGAAATCGACGGGCTCGGTGTCAAGCTGCGCGTCCCGGCGATCACCGCCGGCGCCGCAGCCCCAGATTGTCGTCAGCAGGAACGCGGCCGCAGCGAATCGGGACGAAGGCACGAGGCGATCTTGGCCGAAGTCGCGCCCAAAAGGAAAGACCCGCCGGCCCCTTGCGGGACCGACGGGCCTTGTTTTCGGTTGACCCGGAAGGGTCAGAAGGTAAGTCGCGCCGATAGGCCGATGGTTCGTCCTTTCAGGTACTCCACGATTCGTTGATAGGGCACCACCGAATCGAGCAACTGGAAGTTCGTGACCGTGTTTGCATTCATCGCGTTGAAGACATCGAGAATGACCTGCACGTTCATGCGATCGCTCAGGGCGAAGCCCTTATCGAGGCGGAAGTCCACGATCGTCACATTCGGGGAGCGGTCCTCACTCATGCGGGCGAGCCAGGAGGTGACCGTCACCCGTCCGTCATACACCGTGTTGCGGTGGGTGGGCGCGAAGTTGAATCCACTCACGAACCGATACGTTCCCGCCAAACCGATCTCGAACGGCAAGACATACCGCGCCGAAGTCTTCAACTGATACGTGGTCGTATCCTGAACGGTCGGGATGTCCTGATCGAAGTTCAGGAACCAGCCTTGCGACGTGGGATCGGAAGACAGCGGCGAGCTGGTTGCCCAGCCACTCGACGATCCGGCCGGGCTCCGCGGTTCAGAGCGCCACTGGTAGTCGAAGTACACGTTGTAGAAGAAGTTGCTCCGGAACCGCTTGTTGAGTCCGAGCGAAACGGTGTGGAAGTCCATGTCGCTCTCGCCCGCCGGGTGGTTCGTGGTGAGGTTGTCCGTCGTTCCGACCAGTTCCTCGGGATAGAGGAGGAGGTTGAAGGAGCGGTTGTAGCCCGCAGGGCACCCGTCGCAGGTCGGAATGCTGATCGGGGTGTTCAGGCCGAGGTCGGCCTGGTCGTAGCTGCCCCAGGTGTTGCGCATCCGCTTGAACACATACGACGCCCGCGCACCGAGGTCGGCGGTCAGCTCGTGCTCGACCGAGGCGCTCAACTCGTCCGCCCAGGGGAGCGTCCAGTTCGGATCAATCGGCGTGGTGCTGCCTGATCCGGCGCCCGCCGTGAAGGAGAGCTGCTGGCCCAGTTCCGAAGAATCGTCGAGGATCCCGTTCATGTTCTGGTCGAGGAACACGTAGCGGGCGGAAGGCTGGCCACCCGGGTTCGCTGACAGCAGGCCGGTACCGACGTTGGAGAAGTAGCGCCCGAAGTAGGTCTTGAAGACCGTGGAACCCTCACCGGTCAGGTCGTAGGTCAGCCCGACGCGGGGAGCGATGTTCCAGTGGCTGAACACATCGTCACCCGGGGTGATACCGCCGGAACCAAAGACGTCCATCAGGATCTGGCTCTGATTGGCCGGAAGTTCGAACTGGCACTGCAAGACATCCTGACACGGGCTGCCGGGGGAGTTGTCCGCCTCGAGGTACGTGAGGATCTGGCTGCCTACCCGGATGCCGGCCATCAGGGTCAGGCGGTCGTTCACGGTCCACACGTCCTGCACGAAGAAGTCCGCGTGCATGTTGGGGTTTTCCACGAGGTTGGGAACTCCCACGAGGTCCACCTGGTGCACGTTGTGCGGACGGCCCTGGCCCGGATCGTCGCGGTACCGGAAGGCGCCGGAGTTCGTGTTGAACCCGCGGAGCTCACTGTCGATCTGCCAGTCCCAGCCGAACTTGAAGTCGTGGCTGCCGTTGCCGATCGGGACGTAGTAGTTGAACTGGGCCGTGCTCTGCGGCTTCCAGCGGTTCCTGGTGAACGGTTGCCACCCGGCGCCCGACACGTGGCTGCTGGCGAGGTTGAAGCGCGGCTCGTTCCCGTTGATCGGATCACCCTTGGGGACCATGGGCCAGGTCGTTCCCATGTGGCCGACCATGATGTTGGAGAAGAAGCGGTCGCTCCAGACGCGCTGCCACTCGGCCTTGTGCAGCCAGATCCAGTAGTCCTGCGCGAGGATGGATTCGGCCGGACGGGTCGCGGAGAGTCCGCGGTTGGGCTTCCGTTTCCAGGACCAGGTGGAGAACCCGATGAACTGGTCGCGCTCGGTGATCTGGTAGTTCACCTTCGCGGTGAAGATGTCGAAGTCGCCGATGTCGGTGGCCAGGTTCTGGTCCACGCCGGAGATCGCCGTGTCGATGTAGAAGTTGTTGTAGGCCGCGTAGAACCAGGCCTTGTCCCGGACGATTGGGCCGCCGAGGTCGAGGTGGAACTCGTAGAACGAGAGCACCGGGGACGGGGAGCCGTCCCGCGCCCCCAATTCGGGGGTGAAGTTGTCGGCGATCAGGTCCGGGGGATTCCAGGCCCCGCTCTGGAGGCCGGAGAAGTCGTTACCGCCACTCTTGACGGTCGTCTGGATCTGCGCACCCGGGGTGGACATCTCAACGTCGGCCCCCTGCGCCGAAACCTGCATTTCCTCCATCGCGTAGTAGTCGTAGTAACCACCCGCGCTGCCGGTGCCTTCCGTGGTGTTCACACCCTCGTAGAGGACCCGGTTCTGGCTCCGCACGCCGAAGGTCTCGTACATGGACTGCTGGCTCTTGTGCGAACCGCCCACGTCGTAGCCCTGGACCCGGACTCCCGGGCTCTGGTGCAGGACCGCCCACATGTCGGTGGCCGTGGGGACCTCGTCGAGCTGGGTCTTGTCGAAGGTCGCCGCGACGCCGGTGGACTTCACGTCCACCACAGGCGACTCGCCGGTCACGGTGACCGTCTCCGCCACGGTGGCGATCTGCATGTTGGCGTCCACCGTGAAGGTGGCGCCGGTGACGACGCGGATCTCTTCGAACACGACGGTCTGGAAACCGCTCAGTTCGAACTGCATGGTGTAGTCGCCCGGAGGCAGCGCCTGGAACCGGTACGACCCGTCCACGTCGGTAGTCGCGGTTCGGGAGCCGATGACGGCCTCACCCGAGAGGGTGACGGACACCCCGGGGAGAGCGAGTCCCTGGGCGTCGAGCGCTGCGCCTTCGAGGCGCCCGTACTGCTGCTGCGCGAGTGCCGGAACGGCAATCGTCGCGAACAGAAGAGCGAGAAGAATCTTTCTCATGGTCCCTCCTTCGGGGGAAAGTTAGAAGAACGGTACCACCATCCGGCAAGAGATGTGCCATGGATTCGAACGGGTACTATGCATTCACAAAGCCCCATTTTTCAACACGATACGGACGATAGAGAAGCAGATTCACGAATCCGATCCAAAATTTTCGATCCACTGACGGGATACGGGGAGCCGTCACCGGCAATAGAAAGAGCCCGCCGGCCCCCGTGGGGAAGCCGGCGGGCCAGGCTCCGACGGGCCGCTCAGCAGATCAGAAGGTCAACCTCGCCGAGAGCCCGATAGTTCGGCCCTTGAGGTAGTCCACCACGTTCCGGTAGGCCGTATCCAGCATCTGGAAGTTCGTCACTGTGTTGGCGTTCAGGGCGTTGAACAAGTCGAGGAGAAGCTGCACGTTCATCCGTTCGCCAAGCGCGAAGGCCTTGTCCACTCGAAAGTCGACAATGGTGACGTTGTCCGAACGGTGCTCATCCATGTACCCGAGCCAGACATACGGCTTCAGACTGCCGCCATACACGCTCAATCGGTGGGTCGGCGCGAAATTGAAGCCGCTGACGTAGCGGAACGTGCCTGCCATGCCCACTTCGTAGGGGAAGACGTAGCGCGCCGATGTCTTGAACTGGTACGTGCTCGTGTCCTGAATTGTCGGGATGTCCTGGTCGTAGTTGATGAACCATCCCTGCGCGGTCGGATCGGAGGAGAGCGGGTTGAGCGCCGCCCACGAGGTGGACGATGTTCCGGGACTCCGGGGCTCCGAGCGCCACTGGTAGTCGAAGTAGATGTTGTAGAAGAAGTTGTTGCGGAACCGCTTGTTGAGCGCCAGCGACATCGTGTGGAAGTTCATGTCGCTCTCTCCACCCGGGTGGTTCATGGTGATGTTGTCCGACTTTCCGACCAGATCCTCGGGCATCACCAGGAGATTGAACGTGGACCGGTTGCCGTCCGCAGGACAACCGTCGCATCCGGTGAGGGTCACCGGCGTGTTCCGGTTGTTGAGCTGGATCTGGTTCAGTCCGCTCGACCAGGTGTTCCGCATGCGCTTGTAGACGTAGGACACCCTGGCGCCGAGGTCCGCGGTGAGTTCATGCTCGAGGGCTGCGCTCATCTCGTCGGCGTAGGCCAGCGACCAGTCGGACGCGAGCGGGGTTCCGGCGCCCGCCCCTGCGGAGAACGCCAACTCTTCGCCGAGTTCGGACGAATCGTCGAGCACCCCGTTCATGTTCTGATCGAGGAACCGGTAAGTCGCGTTGGCCTGTCCACCCGGGTTCGCCGAACTCAGTCCGGTACCGACGTTCGAGTAGTAGCGCCCGGCGTACGCCTTGAACACCGAGGTTCCCTCGCCGGTCAGATCGTAGGTGAATCCGGCACGCGGAGCGATGTTCCAGTGCGTATGGACATGATCGCCGGGAATCGTGGCGCCCGCGCCGAAGACATCCGTCAGAATCTGGGATTGGTTCGACGGGAGTTCGAACTGGCAGAGCAACGACTCGGGACAGGGGCTTCCCGGCCTGTTGTCGGACTCAAGATAGGAGAGGGCCTGGCTGCCGACGCGCACGCCTGCCATCAGGGTCAGGCGATCGTTCACCGTCCATACATCCTGTGCGAAGAAATCGGCATGCATGTTGCGGTCGTCGGTCAGGTTGGGCACTCCCACCAGATAGACACGATCCACGTTGTGGGGTCGCCCCTCGTTGATGTCGTCGAGGTACCGGGCCGCACCGGAGTTCGAGTTCCAGCCGAAGAGCTGTCCGTCGATCTGCCAGTCCCAGCCGAACTTGAAGTCGTGACTCCCGGAGCCGATCGGCACGTAGTAGTTGAACTGCGCCGTGCTCTGGGGTTTCCAGCGTTTGGACGTGAAGGGTTGCCAGCCGGCGCCGGAACGGACGCTGTTCGTCGCTTCGACACGCGGCTCGTTGCCGTTGAGCGGATCGCCCTTCGGGGTCATGGGCCAGACGGTGCCCATGTGGCCGATCATGATGTTGCTGTAGAGCCGGTCGCTCCAGACTCGTTGCCACTCGGCCTTGTGCAGCCAGATCCAGTAGTCTTGGGCGAGCACTGACTGGGCCGGGATGGTGGAGGAAATGTTCCGATTGGGTTTCCGCTTCCAGGACCAGGTGGAAAAGCCGATGAACTGGTCGCGCTCGGTGATCTGGTAGTTCAGCTTGGCCGTGAAGATGTCGAAGTCGCCGACGTCGGTGCCGAGCTCGACCGGCTGTCCGGACACGGCCGTGTCGATATAGAAGTTGTTGTAGGCCGCGTAGAACCACGCCTTGTCACGAACGATGGGACCTCCGAGATCGAGGTGGAACTCGTAGAACTTGAGCACCGGGGCTGGTGATGCGCCATTGTTCTCGAGTTCCGAGTCGAGGTTCTCGGCGATCCAGTCTTCCGGGTTCCAGGCGCCGCTCTGGAGGCCCGAGAAGTCGTTGCCCCCGCTCTTGACGGTGGTCTGGATCTGCGCTCCGGGAGTGGACATTTCCACGTCCGCGCCCTGCGCCGAGACCTGGAACTCCTCCATGGCGTAGTAGTCGTAGTAGCCGCCGGCCGAGCCGGTGCCCTCGGTGGTGTTCACGCCCTCGTAGAGGACGCGGTTCTGGCTCCGGACGCCGAAGGTCTCGTACATGGACTGCTGGCTCTTGTGGGAGCCGCCCACGTCGTAGCCCTGCACCCGGATGCCGGGGCTCTGCTGGAGAACCGCCCACATGTCAGTTGCGGTGGGAACCTCGTCGAGCTGGGTCTTGTCGAAGGTTGCCGCCACCCCGGTGGACTTCACGTCCACCACCGGCGACTCGCCGGTCACGGTGACCGTCTCCGCCACGGTGGCGATCTGCATGTCGGCGTTCACGCTGAACGTGGCGCCGGTGACGACGCGGATCTCTTCGAACACCACGGTCTGGAAGCCGCTGAGCTCGAACTGGATGGTGTAGTCCCCGGGGGGAAGCGCCTGGAAACGGTAGGAGCCGTTCACGTCGGTGGTGGCGCTCCGGCCGCCGATGATGGCCTCACCGGAGAGGGTGACGGACACTCCGGGGAGGGCAAGTCCCTGAGCGTCGCGCGCCGCGCCTTCGAGGCGTCCGTATTGCTGCTGGGCGAGCGCCGGCATGGCGAATGCCACGAGCAGAAGAGCGAGAAGAATCTTTCTCATGGTCCCTCCTTCATGGGAAAAGACAAGGGGAGCTTCCGCGGACCACCAGGTTCTTCAGCGTGCCGAAACTGCGTACGGCGCTTCGAATCGGGAAGAGACACGGAAAATTCAAATTTGTGAATCGATCATACGGCGCAGTTCCCGCCGAAGTCCAACGAGTTCCGGCCGCGGCGCCACACGCCGCACGGCCTATCGGAAGGCCGGTTCCGGCATCGCCTGGCGCAGCATCCCGAGGAAGTCCGCCGGCAGCTCCGCGCCGAGCCGGCGGCCCTCGTGAGCAACCTCCCAGGCGCCCTCGAAATCGCCCGTGGAGGCGAGCGTCGCAGCCAGCCCGAGCCGGTAGTCCCCCCGGAAGGGCTCCTTGGCCACCGCGATCCGGAAGTGGCGGATCGCCTCGGCAAACTGCCGGTTCGCCGCCAGCACCTGGGCGATCGAATCGTGCGTCCCCGCCCGCTCCGGCTCCTGTTCGAGCGCCCGCCGGAACCAGCCGAGCGCCTCCGACCGCCGGCCGCCAAGCGCCGCGATGCTGCCGAGGCTGGAGAGCGCTCCCGGATGGTTCGGCTGGATTTCGAGCGCGTGCAGGCAGCGCCGTTCCGCCTCGCCGAGGTTTCCCGACTGCGCCAGGACAATGCTCGAGTTGATGAGGGCCGAAACGTGGTCGGGATACTTCTCGAGAGCAGTGCTCCAGGCGGCGAGCGCCTCCTCGTTCCGTCCCTGCCGGGAGAGGTTGTTCCCCAGGTTGTAATAGAGGTCGGCGGCGTCCGGCCGCGACTGGATCATCTCCCGCAGCAGGCGCTCGGCGAGTTCGGGACGGCCCGCGCCCTCGGCGGCGAACGCGCGCCGCTCCTTGCCGATCACTGACGCCGCCACGTTGTTCACCGCGTCCATCAGCGGATCGCTGATCATGAGGTCGTGCTCGAGGCTGCGGGCTCGTTCGGCAGCAACCCGCGCCCTCTCGGCGTCCCCGGTCCGGCGATAGACGCGGGCGAGGGCGGCGGCGATGGCGCCCGACTCCGGAGCGAGCGCCTCCGCCTGTTCCAGCAGGGGCAACGCTTCCTCGAGGTTCCCGTCGGCCGCTAGCAGCCGGCCCAGCCGGAAACTCGCCGACGCGGAATTCGCCGGAGCCGAGCGGGTGCCACCCAGCCGGTCCAGGACCACCCGGTAGCGCTCCTTCGCGGTGTCGGGGTCCGTGCGATCCTCGGCAAGCTGTCCGGCGAGCAGGGTTGCCGGGGCGTAGTCCGGGTTCAGCCGGATGGCTTCGAGCGTCTCCGCCTCGGCCTGCTCGGCATCCACCCTCCAGAGCGCCCGAGCCCGCAGGTAGCGGAAGCGGTAGTCGTCTTCGGCCAGAGTCGCCGCGGCGGCGTACGCGGCGGCAGCTTCGGGATGGAATTCGTGGGCCAGGAAGGCGGCGCCAAGCGCCCCCCAGCGGTCCGGGGAATCGGGATCATCGAGAACAGCGACGCGGGCGCGGCGGATGACCTCTGCGACTTCCGGCTCCGTCCGGGAGAGATCGGGATCGGGCGGGTCGGGAAGGTCCGGTCCGCCGCCCCCCAGGATGAAGACGGCTGCGATCAGGACGGCGGCGGCAGCCCCGAGCCAGAGCGGTCGGGAGGACCTGGCGCCGTCCGGCGGCGCGCTTCGGGGTCTGCCAGCCCGTTCGGCCGCGGGCGTGCGGCTGCGGGTCTCCCTGGCTGGCCTGGGGGTCGTTCGGCCTTTCGGCCCTCGCGCTCTGCGCGCCTGCCGCGTCCGGGCCATCGTTCCTAGCGCGACTCGCCGTCGCCGCGACGCAGGCTGACGGCGTCGGCTTCGGTACCGGGGAAGCCTTCGACGGCGCCGTCGGGCCATACGACCACGAAATCGCGGACGCTGGCGCCCGCGGGAACGGCAAAGAACGCCCGCGGATCCCCGGTCGCCAGGTAGCTGCCTCCCGGGTCGGCGCGGCGGACTGAGCGACTGCCGTCGGCGAAGACGGCGGTGACGACCGCCGGGAAGGAAGGCAATCCATCCCGGTCCAGCGTGCTGACCCGGAGCGGCGATCCCGCCCGCGCAAAATCGTTCCGGTAGAGGCGGGCCGGTCCTTCCGCGTTCGCGAGCAGCACGTCGAGGTCGCCGTCCTCGTCGTAGTCCCCGAGCGCGAGTCCGCGGCTCACCTCGATGATGGCCGGGAAGTCTCCGCCGCTGTCGAAATCGCTGAAGAGGGCGTCGCCGCTCTGAGCGCCGCTGTTCCGGAAGACCTGGTTCGGCTCACCGAAGACCTTCCAGAAGGCGTCACCGAGCGCGCCGGGCAGGGCTGGCTTCCGCTGCACCCGGCCGTTCGCCACCACGAGGTCCAGCGCGCCGTCGAGATCGAGGTCCGCGAACCCGGTCCCGAACCCGGTCATTGCCATGCTGGCCGGACCGAGGCCCGAGGGGCCGGTGCGGTCGGCGAAAGACAGCCCGAGTGCGGCTCCGTCGCTCCGGTAGAGCGTGTTCGTCTCGTCGGCGACGTGCGTGATGAAGAGGTCGAGATCCAGATCGGCGTCCACGTCTCCGAGCGCGATGCCCATGCCGGCCTCCGGCCGTCCGGCATCGTTCAGGGCCACCCCGGCGAGGAAGGCGTCGTCCACGAACTCGTCGCCCTGGTTCAGCCAGAGCTGGTTGGCTTCCCCGTCGTTCGCCACGTAGAAGTCCAGACGGCGGTCCCCGTCGAAGTCGTGGCAGACCACTCCGAGGCCGGGGGCGTGCACCGCGCGGAGGCCCGCGGCGAGGGAGATGTCCTCGAAGCGCCCGCCGCCGAGGTTCCGGTAGAGGTAGTCGTGGGCGCCGGGAAAGACCTGTGGACTGCAGTAGTCCCGGCTGCCGTCCTGCTGGGTGCAGAGCTTGCCCGGGTCGTTCCGGACGTAACGGGTGACGTAGAGGTCGAGACGCCCGTCCGCGTCGTAGTCGCAGAACGCGGCCGAAGACGACCACCCTACGCCGGCGACTCCGGCGCTCGCGGTCACGTCCTCGAAGCGCCCTTCTCCCAGGTTTCGGTAGAGGACGTCCGGGCCGTAGTTGGTCACGAAGAGGTCGGTGCGGCCGTCCCCGTCGAAGTCCCCGGCGGCGAGCCCCATCCCGTAGCCGCTGTCGGCGGTTCCCGACACGGCGCTCGCGTCGGTGAACGATCCCGGAGGGCCCTGGAGATAGAGGGCGTTCCCCGGTGCTCCCGGCCGCGGTCCCGCGGGATCGGTGGGCCGGCCGCCCTGGAGGAAATAGATGTCGAGGTCGCCGTCCCCGTCGGCATCGAAAAAGCCCGCTCCGGCTCCGGTGATCTCGGGAAGGGAGAAGTTGCCCTCGTCCCCCGCGTCGTGAACGAAGCGGATGCCCGCTTCTTCCGTGACTTCGGTGAATCCCTGCGCCGCGGCAGAACCGGCGCCGGCGAGGGCGAGACCGAGCGCCGCGATCAAATGGTTCCCGGCGCGGCGGCTCAAAGCCCGTTCAGTATAGGGACGCCGGTCGCGGAAAGATCGCGGAACCGCTCCCCGCCTCGGGTCGTTAGGTCGGGTGCGGGGCGGCGTGCCGGATGGCGTTGCCCAGCGCCCGCCCGGGAGGCCCTCGATGATCCAACAGAATCGACTGGCGAGCTGGCTCGCCTTGATGACCCTCGTGGCGCCAGCGGCCTACGCGCAGCCGGACAGGGAAAACTGCGAACACCGGGACACCGTGGAGTTGAGCGGCCCTTCCGCCGCTGCCCTCGAGGTGAAGAGCGGCGCCGGCGCCGTCGAGATTACCGGCGAACCCGAGCTCAACGAGTTCCGGGTGACCGCGACCCTCTGTGCAGCGAATGGGGAGTTGCTCGACGGCCTGGCGGTGTCGCTCGAGGGAGAACGGCTCCGGACGACCTACCCGGAGCGGCAGGGCAGCGGTTGGGCCTTTTGGCGGAACCACTACGCGAGCATCCATCTCGCGGTCCGGGTTCCCGCCGCAACCGCCATTGACCTGGAAGACGGATCGGGATCGGTCATCGTTTCGGATGTCGGTCCGGTGGCGGTGCGGGACGGGTCGGGTTCGTTGCGTCTGAGCCGCACGGGATCGGTCCGGGTGGAAGACCGCTCGGGGGGGCTTCGAATTTCCGGGGCGCGGGGTGACGTTGTCGTGGAAGACGGCTCCGGCAGCCTCACCATCGAGGACGTCACCGGCGACGTTTCGGTGGACGACGGTTCCGGGGACCTCGCGATCCGTGAGGTGGTGGGCAGCGTCACGCTCGAGGATGGCTCCGGGGGCGCCAAGGTCCATGAGGTAACGGGGAACGTCGTGGTGACGGACGATGGTTCGGGCGGCATCGAGATCGAGCGCGTCGGCGGCGAAGTGCGGGTCAGCGACGCCGGTTCCGGCAGTGTCCGGGTCCGCGACGTGGAAGGCGGGCTGACCGTGACCGGAGTCCGCCGGTCGCGGATCGACTACGAGGACATCCGCGGCGAACTGGATCTACCGCCGGATCGCCGCCGCCGGCGTTAGCCCGGATTTCTCATACTCACGGCCCGGGGCGGACCGCAATGGGTCGTAACCCACTCTGTTGCGGTGGTTTCTCCACCAGGTGCCAACCTGGACGCACCGAACGGCGCGCAGCGTCGCGGAACCCCACCAGGCACATCGCCTTCACCGCCAAAACGGCTTGGAACGCCGACTTCAGTCGGCACCCGCGGCCCGAGAGGGCCGTGGAACGGATCACGCCAATCACGTTCAAGAGCGTCCACGTTGCGAACGCCAGGGTGACGCGGAGTATGAGAAGTCCGGGCTAGCGGGCTGTGGGAGAACTGAGAGATCTGCCTTCTCCCACCGGCGGCTGGTCTTGAGCCGCGTCGCGCGCCCTATCTGCGTAGGGCGTGGCCGCGAACGAGACTCTCCAGATCGTCGAGTGCGTGGGTAGCCTGTCCGGCGCCGCTGGCGGACCCGCTGGCGGATGAGGCCCGGATCGGAAACAGCAGGCTGAGGCTCCCGTCTTCCGCGCGCGATAGCGGCATCTTTCCCTCCGGTCCCCCCAGCACCGACGGGAGACGGCCGCGGGTCCCCCGCAGAAAGACGACGGTCGTTTCCCCTTCCCGGAAGTGCGGCATCTCCGAGACCATGACGGTCGTGTCTCCGACGGTCCCGCCCGGAATGCGGAAGACGATCCGGTTGCCGGCCTGGCCCGACAGCACCCGCTCGACGCGCATGGTCACCCGGGTGTAGATCCGGGAATGGTCGTGGTTCCAGGTCGACTCCATCTTTTCGATGGTGCCGGCCACCACCTGGGTGGCGAGTTCGGACATGCGTTCGAGGCCCAGCGGGGCGAAGGGCGACGGAATGGGCGCCGGTCGCTGGGCGGCGAGAACACTTGGAATAGCGAGCAGCGCAGCGAGCGCGATGACCGGGCCGGTTTGCCGGACGGCGGCTTTCACGGTCATCGGCGTCTCCACAGGTGCGTTCGGCCTGAGCCGGTGACTTCGCCTACTCCTGGCCCTCGCCAGCCCGGACGCGGCCCAGCCGGGCGAGAAAGTCGCCCTCGCTCCCGGCGTGTTGTGCGGCCTTGACCGCCACCCCCGGGGAAACGCGGCGCACGGCGTCGAGGACCGGGTCCAAGGCTACCTCGACGCCGCGCTCGCGCAAGATCGAAACGGCGGCTTCGGCAAGGCCCCGGGCGCGACCCTCGACTACACCTTCGGCGCGACCCTCGACCACACCTTCGGCGTGACCGAGGCCCGCCACCCGCCGCAACTGGGCATCGTCCCTCCAACTCGTTCCCTCGCGTTTCCCGAGAGCCCGTCCCACCCGCCAGAGCACCGCTTCGGTTTCCTCCGACATCGCCGGTTCGTTCAGCGCCCGGTGGATCTCCTCGGGCCGCCAGGTGGGAAACGCCCGGCTCACCTCCGACTCCCGGTAGTCGTCACCATCGAGGAGGTAGATAACGAGTCGCACCCGGCGGCCCCGCGGCCGGCCCGGGGACGCCTGCTCGGGCACCTCGACCCACACCTCCGGAAACCCCCACTCCCGGTACGCGATCAGCTTTCCGCGCCGCACGTCCGTGGTGTTGTCCACCTCCAGCACGACGTCCGGCAGGTCGTGTTCTCCCACGATCAGGTGCGCGGGGCCCGGCAGCCGCACCCGGCTCGGGTGCAGAATGACTGACTGGTCCGCCTGCATGATGTCGGTCAGGGTTCCGTCGGCTTCCCGGATGCGGAGGTCCATGCTGCCGAAGCACTGCGCGCCCGACCCCCGCGCTTCGCAGATGCGTTCCACGAGCTGCGCGAGCCGCTGCGCCGGCCGCTCGTGGTAAGGACTGGCTGCTTCCCGCACGAGCCACGCCGTCTCGGTCGCCGCCTCCCAGTACTCGATCCTCCGTCCTTCCCACTCCGGGCCGTCAATCTCCGTTCTGCTCACCCGCACCGGAACGCAGCCCGCGAACTCCAGCGCGGAGGCTGGCGTGCACCGTTTCCGATCCGCAAGCGCTACCGAAGCCACACCGGCATTCTACGCTCGTCGGCGTTGCGGTTCCGGACCGCCGCTGGCGGTTGCGATGCGGCCGGATGGACGGCGGCGAACCGCCGCCCACCACGGGGTTGAAACGCCTAGAAGGTCAGGCGGAGGCCGACCTTGGCGGCACGCGGATCGATCGCGGCGATCACGTTGTTGTAGTTCGATCCGGTGCGCAGGTTGAAGTTCGACACCGCGTTCGAGTTGAACGCGTTGTACACGTCCACCATCGCGGTGAGGAGCGCTCCATTCGCGAGATCGAAGCCTTTTTCGATGCGGAAGTCGGCAATCGTCACGTCGTCCGAGCGGTTCTCGTCGAGGTTCGAGAGGAACACCGGCTGGGTCCCGGATCCGGGAATGGAAACGCGCTGGATCGGCGCCCACGGCCAGCCGCTCTGGTAACGAATGTTGCCCGAGACCGCGACTCCATACGGCAGTGAGTAGCGGGCGAGCAGCCTGCCGTTCCAGTTCGTGGTCTCTTGCCGGAAGGGCACGTCGAGGCTGTGGTTTTGCCAGATCGTGCCGTGGCCGTCGGATCCCACGTCGATCGGGTCGGCGGTCAGGGGGCTGCGCGATTCGCCCGAGGCGGCGCGGTATTCATCGCGCCACTGGTAGTCGAAGCTCGCCTGCACGAAGAAGCCGCCGGCGAAGCGACGGTTCGCGGCGATCTGGAAGGTGTCGTAGCTGGCCTCCAGGCCCGGGAAGGTGTCGGTCTGGATGTCCACCGCGTTCGCCACGTCGTCCGGCACCCGCTGCACGTTGATCGGCGTCCCGGTGAGGGCGTTCACGGGGCAGTCGAAGTCCGTGCCGCAAGGGATTCCGCGTCCGTCGAGGAGCGCGGTCTGCTGCGGGAAGTTCCACTGGCCGCTGTCGGCGTTGAGCTGCTTCCGGACGAAGGAAGCCCGCAGCGCGGTATCCGCCACGAGTTCGTGCTCGAAAGAGACGCTGAACTCGTCCACGAATTCCTTCTCCAGATCCGGGTTCACCTCGGTTCCCAGGGTGCGGATCGCGGTGCCGGTGGCGCCGCTCTCGGCCCGGAGGGCCCCCAGCTCGTTGGCGCCGTCGTAGAGGCCGTTCTGGTTCTGGTCGAGGAAGTCGAACCGGACCCACGCGACGTTCGCCGGATCGGCGCGGCGGTGCGCGTCGGCGAGGTTCACGTAGTAGCGGCCGTAGTGGGCCTTGAGCACGGTTCCCGGGGAGATCTCGTAGGTCGCGCCGATCCGCGGGGCCCACGTGTTCCAGGTGACGAGCGTCTGTCCCTCGGTCACGCCCGTGGGGAAGAAGTCGGCGAACAGCGGAGTGGATTCGGAATCCAGGAAGTGGGTTCGCTGCTGCCCGAAGCGCACGCCGATGTTCAGCGTCAGTTGGGCATGCGGCCGCCAGGTGTCCTGCGCGAAGACATCGTGATGGGTGTTCCGGGAATCGGCGTTGATCTGGCCGTCCGCCGGCATGCTGAACAGCGCGATCTGGTCCACGCCCATCGGCCGTTCCTGGCTGCTGTCGTCTATGTAACGCACATGGCCCGAGTTCGAGTTGGCTCCGAACTTCCGGCTGTCGATCTGGAAGTCGTAGCCGACCTTGAAGTCATGGCTGCCGAGGAAATCGGGCACGTAGTGGCTCACCGTCGCCGTCACCTGCGGCTTCCAGCGCTCGAAGGTGAAGGGCGGCGTGCCGTTGATGTTCGTGTTCCAGCCGGCGCCGGTATGGATTCCCGTGGCCTGGTCGAACCGCGGCGGATTCGACTCGGGGTCCACCTGCGGGACCATGGGCCAGCCGAACCCGAAGTGCTTCACGGCCAGGGTCGAGAAGGTGCGGTCGTCCCAGACGCGCTGCCACTCGCCCTTGTGCGCCCAGCTCCAACTGGCCTGGGCCAGCACCGAATCGGGGCCCACCGTGTTCGAGAGTCCGCGTTGCGGCTTCTCTTTCAACTGGTAGTTCGTGTAGGCGATGAGCTGGTCCCGGCTCGTGAGCTGTGCGGTGACCTTGCCGCCGAACTGGTCGAAGTCGCCGAGGTCGGTCGCGAGGTTCGGGTCCACCCCGGAGATCTGCTTGTCGATGCGGAAGTGGTTGTAGAAACCGTAGAACCACGCGCGGTCCTCCACGATCGGGCCGCCGAGGTCGGCGTGCGCTTCCCAGAAGAGGAGGTTCGGATTGCCGGTGAAGTTCCGCGCTTCGAGTTCGCCGTCCACGTTGTTGCCGACGAACGATTCGTGCTCGTAGTCGCCGTGCAGGAGACCGCTGAACTCGTTGCCGCCGCTCTTCATCGTCATCACCACCATCGAACCCGGTCCCTTCATCTCAACGTCCGCTCCGGCGGCCGAAGTGGTGAACTCCTCGATGGAGTAGTAGTCGAAGTAGAACCCGGTGCCGCTCTCGCCTTCCGTGGTATCCACGCCGTCGGCGAGGATCCGGTTCTGGCGGCGGATGCCGAAGCTCTCGTATCCCGTCTGCTGGCTCTTGTGGCTGCCGCCCACGTCGTAGCCGCGCATCCGGACGCCCGGGGTCTGGGCGAGCACGGCCCAGACATCGGTTGCCGAGGGGACCTCGTGGAGGGCCTCGGTGCCGAAGTCCGTCGACAGCGCCGTCGTGCGCACATCCACGACCGGCGCTTCGCCGGTGACCGTGACCGTTTCGGCGACGGTGGCGACTTCGAGAGTCACCGGGACGGTGATGGTCCGGTTTCCTTCGACGATGATGCCCTCACGCAGGAGGGTCTGGAATCCGGAAATCTCGAACCGGAGGTTGTAGGCGCCGCGGCGGAGTGATCGGAATCGGTAGGAACCGTCGCTCAGGGTTACCGCCTGTTGTTCGATGATGAGGGCCGCGCCCGAGAGGGTGACGGTGGCTCCGGGGACCGCAAGGCCCTGTGAGTCGGTGACCCGGCCCTCGATTTCTCCCGCGGTCTGGGCGAACGCGGAGGAGCCGGCCAGCACTGCGAGAGCGAGCGCCAGGAAAGTGAGGTGTTTCATGGGGTAGTTCTTTCTCCTTGGAGACTTTGGAAAGCGGTTTCGCGCCCGGTCCCGGGGAAGAACGGGTGTTTCTTGAATTCGGGTGGTTTCCCGGACCCGGGATGGCCGCAGCGCGTTGCCGTGGATGTCCTGAATAAGGCGCAAGGGGTGCGCCGGGGTCTTCGGTTCCCGGGAACCGCCGCTGTCTCCCGGAATCTCCAGCGCCGGCGGCCAAATCGCTGCGACCGGCCGAGCGCCGGGTGCTGCCCTATCCCGAATCCCGTATCCGGCGTCCCGATTCGATTCAGGAAACCCCGCCGCGATTCATTCGTCGGAAGCCAGGCCGTGGTGTTTCATGAATGCCCGGACATCTCTCGATGCGGCCGTGATGGGTGTGGTCCTCCCCTTGCTAACAGGCTGTGAGCAGCCTGTGAATGAGGTGGCGCGGCGTTCGAGCGCCGACACATCCCGGCTGAGGCACTTCGCTTCGTTTCGTTCTGCGTTGCGCTTCCCTCGAAGTACGCCCGGTATTCCTGCTTCGCGCGCCTTGTCAGCCGGGCGTCTCGCCGCTCTCGGCGCTCGCGCCACCGCATCCACAGGCTGCTACGCTTCCGTGCATGTCCCTGCCGCCGCCGGCTCCGGCAATCCGTATTCGGGCCGAGCCGCGCGATGCGTCGACTTGCCGTTTCGTCGTGGATCACCCGGTGTTTCCGGGGGGCTCGGTCTATTTCGATTCCACCGGATCCACACAAAACTCGGCGCTCGCGCGGGAACTCCTGAGCATCCCCGGTGTGTCCGGGGTACTGATCCAGGACAACCTGATCACCGTGACCACCGCAGAGAACCAGGCGAACTGGATGGCGGTCGGCCGCGAAGCCGGAAAACGGATCCGGTCCGTCCTCGAGGGTCCCGAGCCAGCGGTGGATCCCGAGTCACTCGCCGACCTTCCGGCGCCCGAGGACATTCGGGATCGCGTCCAGGCCGTCCTGCGCGACGAAATCAACCCGGCCGTCGCCTCGCATGGCGGATACATCGATCTCGTCGGGGTCGAGCGGAACCAGGTCTTCCTGCGGATGGGAGGGGGCTGCCAGGGATGCGGAATGGCCACCGCCACGCTGCGCCAGGGAGTCGAGAAGATCCTGCGCCGGGCGGTTCCGGAGATCGGAGCAATCCTGGACACGACGGATCACGCTGCCGGGACGAACCCCTACTACGAGCCGGCGCGTTAGATCCGGCGGGATGAGAATCCCACCGTGACTGCCACAACGCGGCTCGCGGCTCCCCCTTGGCGCCGGGAGTTGCATGCCTCGGGGAGCGCGGCTGTCTTGCTGGCCGCGATGTTCCTCTCCGTCGCCGGGGATGGAGCCGCGCAGTTTGGCCAGCGGCGCAATCAGCGGGAGCGGGAAGCGCCGCCGGTGGCCTGGAGTCACAATCCGCCCCCGGCGGGGACCATGGTCACCCGCGCGGAGCAGGTCACGCGCGAGGGCTCGCGGGTCGTCCTCGAAGGCTACGCGCAGATCGCCTACGAGGGACTTCGGATCCAGGCCGACCGCATCGAGATCGACGAGGAGGAGCTGGCCGTTCGCGCGGAGGGCAACGTCGTCTTCGAACGCCGCAACGAGAAGATCGTCGCCGAGTCCATGGAAGGCAGCCTCGGGGAGGGAACGGCAGTCTTCAGGAACGCACGCGGGATTCTCGGCCAGGACTTTCACTTCGTCGCCGAGACCCTCGAGGAACTGGAAGACGGTGCGTTCGCGATCGAAAAGGGAGCGTTCACCACCTGCGCCCAACCCAATCCGCGCTGGAACTTCACCGCCGGCCGCGCCGTTGTCCGGCCGGAAAAACACGTCTGGCTGCGCAACGTGTCCTTCCGCGTCAAGAACATCCCGGTCACCTACTTCCCGGCGCTCTACTACCCCCTCGAGGAAGACGGCCGGCAGACCGGCTTCCTCATTCCGCGCTACAGCAACTCCGACCTCCGCGGCCACCTCGTCAGCCAGGGCTTCTACTGGGCCATCAACCGCTCGATGGATGCGACGTTGAGCGTGGACCACTTCACGGTGGCGGGCACCGGCCTCGGGATGGAGTACCGCTATCGCGGGAACAGCGGTTCCCGCGGCGAGGCCGAGGGTTTCATCATCAACGACAAGACCACCGAGAACCGCGAGTACTCGCTCAGCTTCAACGTGGCGCAACGGCTGCCCGCGCGGTTCCGCTTCAGCGCGGCGGGCGACATGTTCTCGAGCTTCGATTTCAGCCGGCGCTTCCAGGACTCCTTTTCGCGGTCCACCCGGCGCTACAAGCGGACCAAAGTGGACTTGAGCGGCCAACTCTTCCGCCACCGCATCAAGTTCAAGATCGACCGCAAGGACACGCAGTACACCAGCCGGAGCAGCCGCCGGCAGACGATGCCGCAGTTCTCGATTACCCGGCGAAACCTGAATCTGCTGAGCCAGTTCGTCCAGCTCAGTTACGACGCGAATTACGTACGCGTGGGCCGCTCGCGCCGGGACGACTTCCAGGAATGGAACCGGTTGTTCGTCGGACCCACCCTGGGCCTCTCCATGCCGGAGATTCCCTTCCTTCAACTCCGAGCCGAGCTTGACGCGGGATACCTCCGTTACGGTGGCTCGATCGACCCCGAGACGGACGAGTTCAACCCGGAACTGGGGCTGAGCCGGCGGTTTTACGGCACCTCCGTCCAGATGGCGGGTCCCAAGTTCGAACGCATCTTCGATACTCCCAGCAACTTCTACGCCGCCCGCTTCAAGCACCTGGTCGAGCCGGAAGCCAACTGGGACTATCGGAAGAGCGATGACAAATCGGACTACGTCAATCGTTTCGACCGCTACGACAGTTCGGCGCAGACGAACCAGATCAGCTTTGGGCTGGTGAACCGTCTGCTGGCCAAGCGGTACCGGGACGGAGTCGAGGAATCCTCGGCGACCGACGTCATTACCTGGCGCATCCAGCAGAGCTGGTACTTCGATCCGACGGCGGGGGCGTACGACTCGCAGTACGTCTCCTCCTCGTTCGAGGACAGCGAAGTGGAGATTCGCAAGTCGCCCATCCGCTCCGACTTCCGCTTCACCCCGGACCAGAGCGTGAACGGCGACTGGACCATGGAATGGGATCCGGACGAACGGTTGTTCACCTCCATCCGCACCGGGCTGCGCGTTGGGGATCGACTTGCCAACCGCCGGTTCAACTTCAACTGGTCGCGCCGCGCCCGCCGAATCGGCGGTGAGGACAGCGAAGAAGTGGACGTGAAGAGTTACCTTCGCGCGGGTACGGATTTCTTTCCCACCGAGGTGATTCGTACCGGCTTCGACGTGAACTACGACATCACCGAGCGCCGGCTGTCGAATATTCGACTGCGCGCCGATTTCCTGTTCCAGTGCTGCGGGCTGAACGTGGAGTGGATTCGCTACAACCTCACGAGCAGGAACGAGAACATCTTTCACTTCGGCATCACGCTCGGCGGGATCACCAGCTTCGGCTTCGGCGCCGGAGGCCGCGACAGCTACTACTGATGCCTGCTCTCAAGGCGTGACGTTCCTTCTCGTTCTCAACGGCGTCCTCGCCCTACTCGGATGGCGGCTCGGAACCGTCAATGGCCCGGGCGCGCTGGCGGGTTTCGTGGTTGGGGCCGCCGTCGTCCTGAGTCTGGGATGGCCGGGGTACCTGGTGCTTCTCCTCTACTTCGCCCTGGGCGCCCTGGCGACGCGGATCGGGTGGCGCCGGAAACAGGCTCTCGGGATCGCCGAAGCCCGGGGCGGCGCCCGGGGCTCGCGGCAGGTGTTCGCGAACGGTGGTCCGCCCGTGCTTTTCTGCGTGCTGGCCGGCGCGCTGCCCGGCGGCTGGGGGGGACCGGCCGCCGCCGCATTCGTGGGATCACTCGCCACCGCGGCCGCCGACACGGCATCTTCCGAGGTCGGGAAGGCCCTGGGCGGGCCGGTCCGGCAGCTTCCCGGACTGTCAAGAGCGCCGGCCGGGACGCCCGGTGGAATCAGCCTCGCGGGATCGGTCGCGGGGCTCGTCGCTTCCCTGGCGATTTGCGGGGCCGCCATCGCGGGCGATCTCATGCCCCCGGCGTGGTTGTGGCCGGTGACGGCGGCCGGGTTCGGAGCCGCCCTCCTGGAGGGCCTGCTTTCCCCATTCGAGATGCGCGGGACCCTCGACAATGACGGGGTCAACGCCGTCTCCGTTCTCGCCGGCGGACTCCTGGCGTTCGGGTGGGGCTGGGTCGCGAGCGGAGGCGGGGCCGGGTGATTGGGGCGGCCGGCGCGCGCCTCGCGCTCTACTGCGAGTTTTCGCGGCCCTTCACCCTGATGCCGCCCCTGATCGGGTTCCTGAGCGGAAGCGTCACCGCCTTCGGAGCGCCTCCCGCCCTCGAAACGGTCCCCTGGATCTATCCGATCCTCGGGGCGGTCATGGCGGCCACCCTCAACGCGGCGAGCAACGCCCTCAACCAGATCTGCGATCTCGAAATCGACCGCGTCGCCAAACCGGACCGGCCCCTGCCTTCCGGCCGGCTGGGGATCGCGGAGGCCTGGTGGTTCACGGCGGTCTGCTGGTCGCTGGCGCTGGTCGCCGCCTGGTTCGTAAGTCCGGATGGCCGGCGCGAGTGCTTCTGGATCGTCGTCGTGGCGAGCCTCTTCGTGTGGATGTATTCGGCGCCGCCGCTGCGGACCAAGCGAGCCGGGATGCTCGCCAACCTGACGGTCGCCATCCCCCGCGGGCTGCTGCTGAAGGTCGCCGGGTGGTCGGCGCTCAAGACGGTGTTCGACCCCGAACCCTGGTTCATCGGCGTCATCTTCGGGTTGTTTCTGCTGGGCGCTACGACGACCAAGGACTTCTCCGATGTTGCCGGCGATCGCGCGGGCGGCTGCCGGACTCTTCCGGTGGTGTACGGCCCCCGGGGCGCGGCCTGGCGCATCGCACCCTTTTTCGTGTTGCCCTTCGTGCTCATTCCGGTAGGCGTGCGCGCGAACCTGCTGACCGGCAACCCGTTGCTCCTGGACGCGCTCGGCGTCACGCTGGTGCTCTACGGAGTCTTCACGGCCTGGCTCATGCTCCGCCGCCCGGACGACCTGGCGACGGACAGCAACCACGTGTCCTGGCGCCACATGTATCTCATGATGATGGTGGCCCAGTTCGGCTTTGCGGCGGCCTACCTCGTATGACCCATCTCCACCTGCCGAGAGGCGCCCCGGCGGTCCTATACTGGCGATCTCGTGAGCAATTCCTTCTCCCGCCGTAACCTCGGTCCCCGCCTCGCCGAGAGGGACCCAGAAATCGCCGCCGCCATCGAGGCGGAGGAGATCCGCCAGTCGCAGGGTCTGGAACTGATCGCCTCCGAGAACTTTGCGAGCGATGCGGTCATGGAGGCGACCGGCTCGGTGATGACCAACAAGTACGCCGAGGGGTATCCCGGCCGGCGGTACTACGGCGGCTGCATCCACGTCGATGAGGCCGAAAGACTGGCCCGGAACCGGGCGAAGGAACTCTTCGGCTCCCGCTACGCGAACGTCCAGCCCCACAGCGGGTCCCAGGCCAACATGGTCGCCTACCAGGCCATTCTGGAGCCCGGAGACACGTTCCTCGGCATGGCGCTTGATCAGGGAGGACACCTCACCCACGGCCATCCGCTGAACTTCTCCGGCCAGTTCTACAACCCCGTGGCGTACGGCGTGCGCCGGGAGGACGAACGCCTCGATCTCGATCAGTTGGCGAAGCTGGCCCGGGAGCACCGGCCCAAGATGATCATGGTCGGCGCCAGCGCGTATCCGCGCCTCTATCCCAGCGAGGAGATTCGGCAGATTGCGGACGAAGTGGGCGCCAGGGTGGTGACCGACATCGCCCATGTTGCCGGCCTGGTCGCGGGAGGCGCCATTCCGAGTCCGGTGCCCTTCTCGGACGTCGTCACCACGACCACGCACAAGACGCTGCGGGGGCCCCGCGGAGGGCTCATTCTCTGGAACGAGAAGGGCTACGGAAAGACCCTCAACCGGATCACCTTCCCCGGAATCCAGGGGGGGCCGATGATGCACGCGATCGCCGCCAAGGCGGTGTGTTTCCGGGAGGCGCTCGATCCCTCCTTCGCCGAGTACGCCCGGCAGATCGTGACCAACGCGGCGGCGCTGGCCGAGGCGCTGATGGGACGGGGCTTCCGGCTGGTGTCCGGGGGGACGGACAACCATCTGGTCCTGGTGGACGTGGGCGCCCGGGGGATCACCGGCCGCGATGCCGAGGTGGCCATGGAAGCCGCGGGAATCACCGCCAACAAGAACACGATTCCCTTCGATCCCGAGAAGCCGATGATCGCGAGCGGAATCCGCCTGGGTACCGCCGCGCTCACGACCCGGGGAATGCGGGAGAGCGAGATGCACGAGGTCGCGCGCCTGATGGAGGCGGCGCTCCAATCGGCGGGCGATGACGCGGGGCTCGCCCGAATCGCCGCCGAAGTTGCCGAACTCGCCTCGGGATTCCCGCTCTACGTCTCGCCGGCGGCGTGAACGCGGGAGCGCCGCCAAGCCTCTTCGTGCGGGCCTTCCGACCGGTTGCCAGAATCCGGAGGACGATCTTCTGCCTGTCGTTGATGCCCTGCGCAGAAATCAGATCCGGGACGTCCAGGCGGCGACGGGGGAGCCGGGGATGAGTCAGGCAGCCGATTTCCTCGGCCCCCGCGGGGTGTTGTCCGAGTCGCTGCCCGGCTTCGAGCACCGGGCCGGACAGGTGGAGATGGCGGCGCGCGTCGAAGAGACGCTGCAGGGAGACGGTGCGCTGATGATCGAGGCGGGAACCGGCATCGGCAAGTCGTTCGCCTATCTCATCCCGGCGCTGCTCTGCGGGGAGCGGGTCGTGATCTCGACGGCGACCAAGAACCTTCAGGACCAGCTCTTCGACAAGGATCTGCCCCAGCTCCAGCGCATTCTGGGAAGCCGGGTCCCGGTCGCCCGCATGAAGGGGCGGGAGAACTATCTCTGCCGTCTGGAGTGGCAGAAATTCCAGACGGAAGGGGACCTGAAACTCGATCCCCGGCGCGGCGCCGATCTCCGGCGGATTGCCGCCTGGGCGGAGAAGACCAAGACTGGAGATCGCGACGAGATTCGGGGCCTCCGGGGACCGACCGAGTACTGGCGGGGCATCTCGACCATTTCCGAGAACTGCATCGGGCGCCGCTGTCCCCATCACGAGGAGTGTCACCTGACCACCTTGCGGAAGGCGGCGCACGCGAGCCAGATCCTGATCGTGAACCATCATCTGCTGGTCGCCGACCTGATCGTGCGCCAGACGGACTTCGGCGAGGTGCTGCCCGAATACGAGCACCTGATCGTGGACGAGGCCCATCGACTCGAAGATGCGGCGACGCACGGGTTTTCGAGCACGCTCTCGGGAGCGGCGGCGGACCGGCTCGCGACGGACCTGACGCGCTTCCTCAAGCGTTCGGCCCCCCAGCTCGCGTCCCTTCCGGCCGTCGGCAAGCTCAAGCGCTCCTACGGAGACCTCTTCGGGATCCTCGCCCCCGAACGAGACGACAGCCCACAGGTGTTCCATCCCGAGAGCCTCCCGGCCGAGGCCGGGGAACACGCGGAAGCGGTGTCGGTGCAACTCCAGGCGATCGAAACCCACCTCCTGAAGGCCCGGGAAGCCTTGAAGGAGAAGCCGCCTCCTGACGGAAGCGACGGCGAGACCGGCGCCGAGCGGCTGCTGAAGCGCGTTACCGAGTTCCGCGTCGAGTTGATCTCCCTGATGGCGCCGCGTCCCGACTACGTCCACTGGAGCGTGTTCCAGCGGGAGACGGCGCGCCCGGACGGCGGCAAGAGGAGGGCGACGCCACGGCGCGGGCGCACCTGCTTTGCGAGCGCCGCCCCGGTGCACCCCGGCGGCGAACTGCGGCACGGGCTCTTCGATCCCCTGAAATCCTGCGTCCTGACCTCTGCGACCCTGGCGCTCGACGGCGGGTTCGACTACGCCGCGGACGCGCTCGGGGTGACGAAGACTGCGGGAAGGGTCGTTCCCTCACCCTTCTGCTTCGAGGATCAGGCGCGCCTGTACGTCCCCTCCGATCTGGTGGACCCCCGAAACCCGGGATTTCCCGACGCCGCCGCGGAACGGATTCTCCATCTGGTCGGCGCGAGCCGCGGCCGGGCTCTCATCCTGTTCACCAGTTGGGGCAACCTGGAACGCGTGGGCCGGGTGCTGGGGGACGCATGCCCGTTTCCGGTAATGCGGCAGCAACGGGGAGGCGGTCATGCGGCCCTCCTGGATTCTTTCCGGAAGACACCGAACGCGGTCCTGCTGGGTGTCCGCTCGTTCTGGGAAGGCGTTGACGTTCCGGGAGACGCGCTCACCCTGCTGGTGATCGACAAGCTGCCCTTCCCGGTGCCGTCGAACCCGCTGCACCGGGCGCGCGCCGACCGGGCCGAGGAGGCGACCGGCGACGGGTTCTCCAACTACTCGGTGCCGCAGGCGGCCCTCACCCTGAAGCAGGGTCTCGGCCGGCTGATCCGGACCCAGCAGGATGTCGGACTCGCCGCGGTTCTGGACTCGCGTCTCGTGCGCATGAGCTACGGCCGCCGTCTGCTGCGGAGCCTGCCGCCCTTTCCCCTGATTACGGGCCTGGACGAAGCGACCGGGTTCCTGGAGTCCCTGCCGTGACCCACCCCTCGCTCGCCGAGCGCATCGCCGCGGTGCGCGACCGGATTTCGGAAAGTTGCCGCCGGGCGGGGCGGGATCCGGGCAGTGTCCGCCTGGTGGCGGTATCCAAGACGCGCCCGGCCGCTGACATCGAAGCGGCGGCCGTCCTCGGCATCACCGACTTCGGGGAGAACCGGATTCAGGAGGCGGCCGCGAAGCTGCCGGATCTTCGGGCCTCGATCACCCCGCACCTGATCGGGCATCTGCAGCGCAACAAGGCGCGTCAGGCCGCGGCGCTGTTCCCCGTGATCCAGTCGGTGGACAGCGTTGCCCTCGCCGTTCGGCTGAACGGCATGGTGACCCAGGGGGTCGCCCCGCCCGGCGGGCCTCCGGTTCGGGTTCTGGCGCAGGTTGATCTGGCCGGCGAGGCTTCCAAGTTCGGCATTCCGGAGCGCGAGTTACCGCGCGCTCTGGAAGAGATGTCCCAACTGTCGGGGCTGCAACTCGCCGGTCTCATGTTGATACCGCCATACGAACCCGATCCGGAGACCGTTCGCCCCTGGTTCGTCCGTCTTCGCGAGCTGGGCCGCCGGTTCGCGGAAGAAGGGCTGCTGCCGCCCGACCCCGATCTCTCGATGGGCATGAGCCACGATTTCGAAGTGGCCATCGCCGAGGGCGCCACCACGATCCGTGTCGGAACCGCGATCTTCGGTCCCCGGAGTACCTGAATTCGGGGTAGGGCTGTCCGTGCTCTGCGACCCCGTCTTCAGCCGCGATTGCCTGGGCCGCGCCGATGACTCCGGGCCCTTGCCCACTCGCGTGCGAACCGCACCTCTTCCGGGAGGAGTTCGGTCGCTCGCCGGTACGCGTGATCCTGTTCCGTGGGTTGGCGCAGGTAACCGAACACGCGGCCGAGATCCCGCCAAGCCCAGGCATGGCGCGCATCCGAGGTTTCCATCTGTGTAACTCGCTCCAGTAGTTGACGCGCGTCGGCGAGGAGCCGGCGCCGCGCGACTTCCCACGGGGATCCTCTCCTCCGCCTCCTTGGGTCAGTGAGCGCGATCTTCGTTTGGGCAAACTCGTGCAGCGCTCTTGAATCGAGAAATACAGCGTCGCCCGCCGTTTCGAAGTAGCGATGTGCCGAATGCAAGTCCCCGAGTCGCCTCGCCAGGATCGCCGAATCCAGCGCGTCTTGGGCCACCGCGGACGATTGGAGAGCCTTGAGCAGCGCCTTCGCCCGCTTTGCATGCCGCCCGTCGTCATCTCTGCGGTCGGCGAGCACCTGGATGAGCGCGTTCGTGACCGGGGCGGGGTTCGTGCGAGTCGCGGCGCGAGAGAACGTGGCGTGTACCTGCTCTGCGCGGCCAATTTCTCCACGTTGGCCCAGAAGGCGAATCAATTCGGCGGATAGCGTTGCCGATCCGGGGCTCGCGTGCCAAGCCGATTCGATTCGTTCGAATGCGGCGGCCGGGTTTCCCACGGCTCGTGCATGCGCCGCGTCTTCCAGAGCGCTGATGGAGGCGAACTCCGGATGGGCCGGTAACGTCACCTGGAAATAGGTGCGCTCCGGGTTGAAGTCGAACCGGGGTGGCGGCGATCCGTTGGTTTCCATTGAGTTCCGGATCTTCCGGACCCCGGTAAGGCGCCTCTCCGCATACCCGCGCTCCTTCAGGAACCCGCCGATGCGCCGATTGCGTGCCGGTACGTCAGGAATCCGGCCGCCAGGCTTGAGGTGTTCGATGGCGATTCCTGGAACCGGGCCTTGATAGGCGGTGATCTCGATGCGGTCCGCATGGAGATAGACCTTCGTGGGTTCCACTACATCCGGCTCGTAGCTTCGATGGTAGATGGCGTTCGTCAGCGCCTCCCGGAGTGCCGGAAGGGGAAAGCTGACCCACCGCCGGGCCTCCGGGCGGTGGGTCTGTTTGCTGATATGAGTCAGGGACAAGCCTTCCAGCCAAGTCAGGCAGTCGCGTAATTGCGACGTGAGGGGACCGGAGAATTCGCGCTCGTCGAGTACTTCCGCGCGTGTTTCATCCCGGAACCGCGCTACTTCAATCGTCGCACCCCGAAACCAGTCGGCGGGCCGATCGGCGAAGAAGAGCAGACCGACGTTACGCGGGACTTCGTGGTCATTGATCGGCCGCGTAAGGCCCATGCGACGGTAGATCTCTACCGCGTCCGACTCGTCCAGAAGGGCACTGCGAGTGCTCCTCAAGTGTTCGCGGACGAGCGCTTCCCGGATGTCCTCTACCCGTGCGCCGGTCGCCCGCCGATCATCCCAGGGGATGCGCGCTGTCAGGTCGAGCAGTGCCTTGATCTGACCGCTTTTCTCTGCGTCCACCGTCTCGCTGCCCGAGCGGATCCAGTACTTGTACGCGCGACTCTCGCCACGCGGATCAGGCGCCCGGTGAGGACGCTCCTCGCTGGCTGGGACCCGCAAGATCAGGACGGTTCGACCTTCGACGTTTTTCCGGCTCCATGAGGGGCAGGACAGGGGGCTCGATGCGCTTGCAATTGCCGCGGATCCATTTCTGTGCCAGGTCCACATCGCCGGGGCTAACCCCAATACTGTTCATTTAGTGTGTTTTCTTTGCTATTCTTGCTGTCGGCTCGACCGGGAGGTTGCCCATGGCGAGAACGGTTGCGGAGCTTCCGAAAGGGAGCCGGATCACGGACTACATCAGCCTCGGGGTGCTGAGCGAGAGGATCCCGCGGGCGGCAGTGGACGAGGCGCTGCGGGTTTCGGGGCGGCAGAGTGTCCGTCAGCGGGACCTTCCGGCGCATGTGGTGGTGTATTACGTGATCGCATTGGCGCTGTATATGCAGTCCTCGTATCGAGAGGTTCTGCGGTGCCTGCTGGAAGGGCTGCGGTGGCTGGGCGATCCGTCGGCGCGCCCGCGGGTGGCGGGGAAGTCGGGGATTTCGCAGGCGCGGACGCGACTGGGCGCCGAACCGCTGCAAGCCCTGCATGACGCCGTGGTGCGACCGGTGGGACAGCCGTCGGAACCGGGATGCGGCTATCGGGAATGGCACGTGGTCAGCGTGGACGGCAGCACCCTGGATGTCGCGGACGAGGTCCCGAACGCGGCGGCCTTCGGGCGCCCCGGCGCCAGTCGGGGGGCCAGTGCCTTCCCCCAGATCCGGTTCGTGTCGTTGGTCGAGAACGGAACCCGCGTCCTGTTTGCCAGCCGGATGGCCGGCTGCAACGTGAGCGAAAGCCGCCTGGTCGAGGAGGTGATCCCCTCCCTGAAGGCAGGCATGTTGTGCCTGGCGGACCGCAACTTCTTCAGCTACGGCCGGTGGAATCAGGCTCGCACCACCGGGGCGGATCTGTTGTGGCGCATCAAGAAGAACCTGCGCCTGCCGCCGGAGACCCCGTTGGCCGACGGATCCTATGTGAGCCGGATCTACCCCTCCGACAAGGACCGGCGTCACCGGCGACGCGCGGTTCGGGTGCGGGTGATCGACTACCAACTGTCCGGGGTGGACAAGGCCGAACCGCTGTACCGGTTGTTGACCACGGTGCTGGAGGCGGATCGCGCCCCGGCCCCGGAACTCGCCACGCTCTACCACGAGCGCTGGGAGATCGAAACCGCGCTGGACGAACTCAAGACGCACCTGCGCGGTCCCCGGATCGTCCTTCGCAGCAAGACCCCCGAACTCGTCCGCCAGGAGTTCTGGGGTCTGATGTTGGCCCACTTCGCCATCCGCTCTCTCATGCACGACGCCGCCCGGCAGAGCGGAGATGATCCAGACCAGCTCTCCTACCTACACGCGGTTCGGGTGGTCCGCCGCAACATCATCACCCACCGCGCTTTTTCCCCCCCACGGTCAGGACCGCCCCCATCAGTACGTCCTTGACGAAATCCTCGACGAACGGGTGGTGTCCAGTCGCAACCGATACACGCCCCGCGGCGTCAAGCGCAAAATGAGCGGCTATCCGCTGCGGCCCAGGCACGCTCCTACCCACCGCAGCAACGGCCCGCCCATCGTCAAAATCGTCTAAGTGAACAGTATTGGGGTTAGCCCGGACTTCTCATACTGTGTGTGGCTGTCCGGCAGAAGAGCGTCAGAAGGCTGGGTAACGGGTTAGCACGCATCGGAGACTCTCCGGGATGAGAACGAGTCGGGATGCGGACGCGCGCT
>MPMW01000188.1 GCA_002238705.1 Acidobacteria bacterium bin61
CGCCTTTGGGGCGGAGAGCGGGGCTGGGAGCGACCCCCCTCCCGTCTGACGATCTGCGTCCCGGGAACCCGGCGCTTGTAACGCCGGTTGTTTCAGGGTTGGGGGGGCTCCGACCCCGCGCCTGCGGCGCGATTCATCCCTGCGGGAAGGCCATCTGCCCGCCCCCGGGCGGGTGGAGGCGGGGGCCGGTGACCTCTCCTGCCGCCGGGCGGTCCTCGATGCGGACGAAGGCATCGAGCTAACGCACACCGAGGCCGTTCACGCCCGCGTTGGCCCGCTCCCCGACGTTGGGGAGCGGGAGGGCCTCCGCCGGGCCGCAGGCGGCCTGGTCCGCCCGTGCGATGTGGACGGGGACCACAGCGGTGCGCCGCTGCGCCGTGAGCGCACCGGTGCGGGGGTCCGGGGGCGGCGCCCCCGGTCCGCCAGCTGCTCCGGCAGCGGCGCGAGAGGCCGGGGGTTCGAAGGGGGGCGCAGCATGGGCGCAGCATCCCCTCGCCAGAGCACAGTGTGGACACACTGTGTAGGCTGGCCTAGCATCAAGTGGCCTGCCGGCGCTGGCGCTCTTCCCGCCGTAGTGGCCCTGGTGACCGCCGTCAGCAGGGCACACGGAGGCGCGGCTGTGGTCAGGCCACCAGCCCCGGGCCTGCGCCTTCGGTCCCGGCCAGGAACGCGGCCCATTGTTCCATCAGCGCATGCCGCCGCTCGAACAGGTCGGTGCGCCGGTAGGCCGCCTCGATGGCGTTCGTGTTCACGTGAGCCAGCGCCGGTTCGCAGACCTCCCGCGGGGCGTCGGAGCACTCCGCCGCCCAGTCCCGGAAGCTTGAACGGAACCCGTGGGGCACCGCGCCGATCCCGAGTTCCCGAACCAGCTTCGAGATTGCCACCTCGTTGAGCGGGCGACCCCGCGGCGAGGGGAACACCACCCCGGAGCCGTCCGTGAGCGCACGCGCCTTCTGGAGCACCGCCAGCGCCCCGCTGGACAGCGGGACCCGGTGCTCACGCCCCGTCTTCATCCGCTCGGGTGGAATGCGCCATTCCCGTCCCGCAAGGTCCATCTCCTGCCACCGCGCGCCGCGCACCTCCCCGCTCCGGCACGCCGTCAGCACCAGGAACTCGAACGCCAGCACGGTCGCGAGATAGGCCCCCGATGCTCGAATGGTCCCCATCGCGCCGGCAACCTTCGCATACGGCAGCGCCGGGTGATGCCGTGGCCGGACGCCGTTCCTGGGCAGCGCCGCGCTGATGGCCTCCCCGGCCGGGTTGTCCTCCCGGTAGCCCTGCGCCACCGCCCAACGCATCACCGCCGAGATCCGAGTCCGTACCCGCTTCGCCGTCTCGCGCTTCTCGCTCCAGATGGGCTGCAGGACCGCCATCACGTCCGAGGTCTGGATCCGGTCCACCGGCCTCCTCCCCAGCTTCGGCATGGCGTAGTCCCGCAGGCTCGAGCGCCACAGCTTCTCGGACCGGCTGCCGTCCTTCCATCCGGCGCGGTGGACCGCGATCACCCTCTCGACGGCTTCGGCGAAGGTGGGGACGGTCCGCCGACGGCCGGTGACCAGCTCCCCGCGCTGGCGGGCCAGGAGGTTGAGGACGCACTTCTGGCGTGCCTCGGCGAGGCTGACGTGGGGCCAGGTGCCGAGTCCGAGGTTGCGGGGCCGTCCGTCGACGCTGATGCGCTGGCCCCAGGACTTGGCGAGGTGTCCGCGTGCGGTGCGCTTGACGCGGAGAGACAGTCCGCCGGAGCCGCGTCCGTCGCCGTAGCGTCCGGGTTCCTGTATGGTCTCGACGAAGCGCGCGGAGAGGCGGTAGGGTCGTTCCAACGGGGGGACGCGGGTTCTTTTGGGCATCAGTTGGGAGCCATGAAATGGGTGAGAACGAGAGGGCTTCCGTTGTTCCCAAGGGGGCAGTATAGCACGATAACCCGTTGTGATATGGCACCATTATGGGGCTGTAAAGCACTCTACGGGACACTTTGGAACCGACAGACTGCGGAGCGACGCGAAGCGAAACGCACGTTGCCACCAAAGAAGAAGGGCGTGCCGAGTGCAGGCGCCATCCGGGGGGAGCAGCGATGTGCGGTTTCGCTCCGCTGGCGCGGAGCGATGCCGGCCAGAGGCCGGCGCTCCGAGGCGACACGTCGTCCAGTCGCTCGGGGTCCCCGCAGCTCGCGGTACCCGCGCTGAACGCGGTACCCGCGCTGAATCAACGGGTTGCAAGAATCCTCGATCCGCCGCCCGGCGGGAGTATGAGAAGTCCGGGCTAGTAGCAGTCCAGCCGACTCTCCCTCCGCTACTAGGAGTCTGTCCCGTAGAAAAAATAGGAGGACAAAAGTTCCACTCAGATGCGAAAACACTCACCATGAAGGCAATAATCGACCACCGAGGGGTTCGTTTGCGACTGAGCACGACTGTGTTTTCCCACCATGACGTTCGGAAATCGTCCTACGGGACAGGCTCCTAGCCCGGATTTCTCATACTCACGGCCCGGGGCGGACCGCAATGGGTCGTAACCCACTCTGTCGCGGTGGTTTCTCCACCAGGTGCCAACCTGGACGCACCGAACGGCGCGCAGCGTCGCGGAACCCCACCAGGCACATCGCCTTCACCGCCGAAACGGCTTGGAACGCCGACTTCAGTCGGCACCCGCGGCCCGAGAGGGCCGTGGAACGGATCACGCCAATCACGTTCATGAGCGTCCACGTTGCGAACGCCAGGGTGACGCGGAATATGAGAAGTCCGGGCTAGGGCTGGGCTAGCCCGGATTTCTCATACTCACGGCCCGGAGCGGACCGCAATGGGTCGTAACCCACTCTGTCGCGGTGGTTTCTCCACCAGGTGCCAACCTGGACGCACCGAACGGCGCGCAGCGTCGCGGCACCGGACCAGGCACATCGCCTTCACCGCCAAAACG
>MPMW01000189.1 GCA_002238705.1 Acidobacteria bacterium bin61
CCCCGAAAACGCCGGCAACCGGCAGCACGCTCACGGGCGAACGGTTTCCCACCACCCCAAGTTCCCGGGCGACCCCCGCAGCGGACAACCTGGTTCCGAGCAGCGAGAGATTCACCTCGTCCCAGTACGACCGCACGTTCCGGGCAGTGAACGAGAGGAGCGCATTCGCGGAGTGAGAGGGAAGCGGTACGCATGTCACGGGTCCATAATCGCGGAAAATCCGCATAAATGCAAGTCAAACAGCGCCTACGCCCGCTACAACAGTGCGGCGTTCTTGCCCGCTACCCCTCCGGGGATGGAGCGGCCCGCTACAGAGCCTGCCAGGTGGCATGACGGGCCAACTGCTTGGCGTGCAACGCCTGGTGTCGGCGTCGCTCGATGTCGGATGTGGCGCGTCAATCAGGATGAGACGCCAAAACCACCGCCGGCAGCGGACGGTTACTCCTGCAGGGCCGGCTCCCAACGGGCGAAATCGGCCAACTCCCCCGTGGAGTCGCGTAGATCTGCGCCCCGCACGGCGCCCAGGCTGGGCCGGCGCTCCCCGCTCTCGCGAATCCGAAGGGCGCGCACCGGCGCATCCGGAGTGCGGTCGTGCTGGCCGCTTCCCCCTGGGGCCGGAGTGTGATACTTCGCGGGATGCGCTTCTTCAACACCGTCGGCCCGGTGAAGCCGGAGAAGCACTACCTGATTCCACCGCTGGATCGGGTGGATACGGAGGGGCTCTTGGAGCTCATCCAGCAGGAGAAGTACTTTGTCCTCCACGCGCCGCGGCAGACCGGGAAGACCAGCGCGCTGCTCGCGCTCCGGGACCTTTTGCATGGCGGCGGCGCGGGAGACTTCCGCTGCCTCTACGCCAGCATCCAGCCCGCCCAGGCCGTCCACGGCGATCTCGAACGTGCGATGCCACTCGTCCTCGGGGCGCTCGCGGAACAGGCGCGCGACACTCTCGGCGACGATTCGGTGGAGGCGCTCGCGCAGGATGCCCTGAAGTCGGTCGGCGCCGGCGGCGCGCTGCGGCGCGTGCTCGGGCGCTGGTCGCAGAACGACGCGCGTCCGCTCGTCCTCCTGCTCGACGAGGTGGACGCGCTCACCGGCGACGCGCTGGTATCCCTGCTCGGGCAGCTCCGGGCGGGGTATCACGACCGTCCGGAGCGCTTCCCGCAGAGCGTGGTCCTCTGCGGGTTGCGGGACATCCGCGACTACCGGCTCGACCTCGGCGGCGCGGCCTTTGCCGATTCGGGGGTGAGCCCGTTCAACATCGTGGCCCGGTCGGTGCGTCTCGGGGATTTCACCGAGGCGGAGACGCGGGCGCTGCTCGCCCAGCACACCACCGAAACCGGGCAGGTCTTCGGGGCGGACGCACTCCAAGTGGTCTGGGAACAAACGCGGGGCCAGCCCTGGCTCGTGAACGCGCTCGCCGACGAAACCTGTTTTCGCAGCGAGAGCGGTCGCGACCGTTCCCGGGCGATCGCCGCCGAGGACATCTTCACGGCCCGCGACCGGATCGTCCAGCGCCGGGAAGTCCACCTCGACCAGTTGGCGTTCCGGCTCCGGGATCCGCGGGTGCGGCGGGTGATCGAACCGATCCTGAGCGGGGGCGACGGCGACGAGATCACCGACGATGACCTCGCCTACGTCCGCGATCTCGGCCTCGTGGCGGTGGACGATCCGATCCGCATCGCCAACCCCATCTACGGCGAGGTGGTGCCCCGCGTGGTGGCGTCGCGGGCGCAGCGCGCGATGCGGGAACAGACCGCCTGGTACGTGCGACCGGACGGCGATCTCGACATGGGCAAGCTGCTACAAGCGTTCCAGGAGTGGTTCCGGGAGAACTCCGAGCACTGGGTCGAGCGCTTCGGCAGCTACGAGGCCGGGCCGCAACTCCTCCTCCATTCCTTCCTGCACCGGGTGGTGAACGGCGGCGGCTGGATCCACCGCGAGCAGCCGCTTGGGGCCGGCCGGGCCGACCTGCTGATCCTCTGGCCCCGGCCCGAGGGAGGCAGCGCCCGCCGCTTCGTCGTCGAGTGCAAGCTCGCCCGCCGCAGTCTCGAACGCACGATGGAGGAGGGTCTCCACCAGACGGCGGCATACATGGACCGCGCCGCGGCGGAAAGCGGCCACCTCGTCATCTTCGACCTGACGGACAAGACGTGGGACGAAAAGATCCTCCGCCGCAACCAGGAGACGGGCGGCAAACCCATCACCATCTGGGGCATGTAACCCCACTCCCCGAGTTGCGCTGCGCTCACCCCGGATCGGCACCCCACCAGTCAGGGACCGCCGATGTTCCCACGCGGTCTCCTCAGACCGGCACCGCACACCGCTTGGTGCCTGAATGGCTCCACCACCAAGAACACGCGCCACCAAAGTGGCACTCGTGGCGCTCCAACCCACTCGCTTCGCCGCCATCGCCCGTACAGAACTTCCGCTAAGAAACACGGCGAATGATTCGATCCTGACGCCGGGGAACCGCAAGGAAGGGCTCTCTCGGTCGTACGTCCAAGCAAACGAACGATCATAGGCCAGTTACGGCGCCGCCACAGGTCGAGATAGTCCGGCTCCGTTCTCGCTCCTTCCGTCAGAACGCGAAGAACGCGCCTTGGGCCGCCTCGGGCCGCTGGAACGATGCGGCCACCGTCGCGACGGTTTGCTCACGACGAGGCGGCGTCCGCAGCGCGGTCGAACGCCGCCGGGTTCAGCATCGGAACCGCTCCGTAGCGCCCCTGAAGATAGCGCCGCCCCAGCGCTTCGTCGCCCTTCGGGTGGAAGTCCGCCATCGAGTACAGCGTTGTCGCGCCAACCTCGTTCTTCTCGGTGAACCAGATCTGGTCCCGTCCCAGGGTGCGCTGACCGCTGTCCCCGA
>MPMW01000190.1 GCA_002238705.1 Acidobacteria bacterium bin61
CTACTCGCCCACCAGGGCGTTGAAGAACAGCTTGAAGGTGCCGTGGGTCTGGGCCCGGTGCTGCGCGCGGAAGCCGATCATCACGATCTGCCCCTCCCCGTGGTCCACCGAGACCATGGCGGCCTTGTTCGCGATGGCCTCCTCGCCGAGCAGCCAGCCGCTTTGCAGGATGTCGCGGTCCACGTAGGTCAGAACCCGCCGCACGTCGGCGCTGCGCGCCCCCGCGACCGTCTCGTACACCTGCCCGCCGGCGAGGTAGGCGATGAGCGCGTCCTCGGGCATCCCGTAGGCGAACGGACTCGAGGTGTCCACCCTCACCTTGAGCGTCGACCCTGGCGCCCAGAATTCGTTCCCCCACATGCCGGCCACCGCGTTGCGCACCGGCACGTCGAACTCGTCGAGCACGAGCTGTCCCGCCTGGGCGAACGTCACGAGGGTGCCGCCGTTCTCCACAAAGGCTTCGAGCGCCTCCACGCCCTCCGCCCCGAAACCGCTCTGGTAGTCCGGCGGCGTTTGCCCGGGATCCTCCCGCCCCAGCATCCCTTCCTTCGAGTCGGCTGGAAGGACGATCACGTCCCAGCGCTCGTGCAGGTCGCCCATGAGGATTTCCTCGTCGAAGAGGCTCCCGTACTTCAACCCGAAGCCCACCATCAGCCCGCGCGCCACCACCCCTTCCTGCGAGCCGGCGGGAAGGACGAGCACGCCCCAGCCCTCGGGCAGGTCGCCCATGAGGATTTCCTCGTCGAAGAGGCTCGTGTACTCGAACCCGAAGTCCTCGATCAGCCAGCGCGTCCAGCCCTCGTCCATGTTCCCGCCGTAGTAGCGCTGGTACATCCCGATGCGCTGCTGCGAGAGCGATTGGGCACTGCCGGCGGCGGAATCCAGCGCGGCGAAGCTGACCCCGGTGGCCGCCGCCACCTCGTTCAGCGTGTCACCAGCGACCCCCGCGGCGACGATGAAGTCCCCGCGCTTCGTCCCGGCGGCATCCTCGGTGGCGCGGCTGAGCGACGCGCCCGCGCCGAACAGCATGTTGACCGCCCGGAACGCGTCATTGAGAGCGCCGTCGATCCGGTAGCCGTTCGGCGCCGAAGACGCGACCGTCCCGGCCGGCAGCTCCCGCTCGGTGACCACTTCGAGATCCGCCTCCACCGGCGTCCGCGCCTCGTCCACGCGCACGCCCATGAACTCCGCGATCACGTCACCGGACATGTCGTAGGGACGGATCGGATCGCCGTCGCGGTTCCGGGTATAGGAGTTGTCCGGGTAGAGGGTCCGTCCCAGCAACCAGCGGATGACACCCTGTTTCGGCTGGGCCATGGAGACCACCCAGCTTCCCGGCCCGTACGTCCGGCCCTCGTGGGTGAACCCCGTGGCCGAATGCTCCACCGTGATCCCTTGCAGAAGCAGCTTGTCCACCATCTTGCCCATGGTCAGCGGGTCGTGCTGGCGCGCCGGCACGATGTAGGCCTTCACCTCGCCCTCGGCGCCCCGCTGCGTCTGGCGGCTGGCCTTGTGCCAGGCATTGCGCAGGACGGTCTCGCGATTCCGGGCCGCGATCTCGAGCGGCGAGAAAGTGGCCGAGATCTGCCGGTCCACGATGTCGCGCACGTGCCACCAGCCGCCCGGCCAGGGGTTCGGGAAGGTGGTCTGTGCTTCGTATTCCGGGAGCTGCCGGGAGCCCCGGAGCTGGTCCGGATGCACGTAGAGCGGGGTCGCGAGGCGCGCGCTCGCCGACTCGGTGAGCATCCCGGCGATGTTGTGGAAGGGGGTGATCCAGTGGAATCCGAAATGCCCCCAGCCCGAGTAGATCGCGGAGTTCACCGTCCCCTGAAAGCCCTCTTCCTCCATGCGGTAGGCCATGTGCGCGCCGTACCAGGACATCTCCCGCCAGACCAGCGGGTCCGCTCCGGGACGGATGGGCTCGGCGTAGGGCGGCAGGTAGATGCGCGCCGTGTAGGCCCCCATCTGGTGGTGGTCGATGAACCCTTGGGGGATCCACTCCCGGAAGAGAATGTCGGCTACGTAGCGCGACTCCACGGTGTTCTGCATGAAGGCGTCGCGGTTGTTGTCGTGGCCGATGTAGTGGTGGTAGAGCCCCGGTGGCTGGGCCGCCTCGTATTCGGTCCCCACCCAGCGGTCGTACCACTCGTTGACCAGATCCACTCCGTCCGGATTCATGGACGGAACGAGGATCGAGATGGTGTTGTCGAGGATCTCGTGGATCTCCGGATCGGCCCGGGTGGCGAACAGCCAGACGATCTCCGCCGCCGCCTGGCTGGCAGCGACCTCCGTCGAGTGAAGCGCGTAGCCCTGGACGAAGACCACCTTGCCCTCCGCGATGGCCTCGTCGACCGCCGCCTGCGAATGTCCTCGCGGATCCTGCAGGATCGCGTTCATCCGCTGGTAGTCGTCGAGCCGGGCCAGGTTCTCCGGAGCGGAGACATACAGCACGAGAAAGGGACGCCCCAGCGTCGAGGAGCCCACGTTCTCGACCCGGACCCGGTCGCTCTCCTGGCCGATGAGTTCGTAGTACTCGACGAGCCGGTCCCACTTGGCGAGCTTGCGGTCCGCCCCCATCCGGTGCCCGAAGAACTCCTCCGGAGCGGGAATCTGGGCGGCCGCCTAGGTGGCGAAGCTGCCGAGGGCGAGAGCGCCCACGAGGCCGAAGGAGCGGAGGATGCGGGAGGCGGAAGTGGTAGTCATGGCGGAACCGGTCGGAAGCAGGTCGGGAGGAGGAAAGGCGGAACC
>MPMW01000191.1 GCA_002238705.1 Acidobacteria bacterium bin61
AGGGTGTCCCTGAGCGAGTTGTAGACCACGTAGAGGTCGCTGCCCGGCTCGTACTCCCAGCGGAAGCGGACGTTCGTCGAGAGGCTGCCCGCGGCGCTGTTGTACTGAAGGAACGCTGCCAGGAAACTGCGGGGCGAGACGGTGTAGTTGATGCGGGCGGCGAGCAGGTTGGTGTCGTAGTCGCCCTCGGGCAGGGCGATCCAGTTGGCCGAGACGATCGGCTCGACGGTGAGGCGGGTCATGAGTTCGACGCGGCCGCGCCAGGCGAGTTCGCGGCGGGTCCCGGAGAAGAACCCGCCCTGCTGGTAGGCGAAGCCGCCCGACACCGGGCGTTGCGGGCCCGCCTGGTAGCTGACCCGCACGTAGTCGAAGTCATAGCTGCCGGGCGCCACCCCGAGGTCGTCGCTCAGCGAAAACGACTCGCTCAGCACCTCGCGGTTCCGGGTGGCGTTCACGTTGAAGCTGTCCCCGTTCTCGAACTCCATGTCGTAGCGGAACCCGAAGATCCGGGTCTCGAGTTCGCCCTCGTTATCCGTCGTGTAGTCCACGCTCCCGATCCAGCCCAGCTTGCGGAGCCAGGAGATCGAATGCGGCCGCGGACTGAAGCGCGCTTCGGCGTAGTTCCGCTGGAAATCCCGGCGGCGCAGGAATCCGATCCCGGGGTCGAAGTCGTCCCCGACCATCAGGCGCTCGGCCTGTACCCCGTAACGGTCGCCGTTGTAGTCGAGCTGGCCCAGGTAGCTCAGCCCGGTCTTGTCCTCGAGTTCGTTCTGGGTCCAGGCCGCGTAGCTGCGGATGTCGAGGTTTTCGAAGAAGCCAAAGCGGGCGTCCATCCCGTAGGCGAAGTTCCGGCCCAGGCCGCCTCCGGTGTGCGAGCGGTACGTCCCCATCACGCCGACGGTGCTGCGGTTCAGGATGTCGCGCTTCAGCCGGAATACCGAGAAGTCCGTCTCCGGGGAGCCGGCAGCGGCACTCTCGCCGCTGCGCATCGCGATCGCGCCCACGTTGTATTCGCCGAGCCTTCCGGTCACCCGGGCTCCGCCCGTAATAGGCACCGCCTGGCCGGCCTCGATGCCGATGCGGCGGCTGAAGAACAGCACCGGGGTGCTGCTCGGCGGCCCGAAGCTGCGTGTGGACCCGGGCGGCGCGCCGCGGCCCGTAGTGCCGAACTCGAAGATCCCCTGGCCTTCCAGGAAGAACTCGCGCTTTTCGGGGAAGAAGAGGCTGAACCGCGTCAGGTTGATCTGCTGGGCGTCGGCCTCGACCTGGGCGAAGTCGGTGTTGTAGGTGAGATCGGCGGTGAGCCCGCTGGTGATCCCCACCTTGGCGTCCAACCCGATGTCCCCGCCGAAGTCGCGGTCGAGCGTCCCGCTCTCGATCCGGGCGCCGGCGGCGTCACCGATGAGATACGGCTTCACCTCGACCGTCCGGGAACTGGCAGGCGCTTCGAGTCCCACCAGGGTACCCGCCGAGCTGATCTTGGTGATCGCCCGCGGGCCGAGGGCGGCCGGCACCTGGGTCAGGTAGGACATCTCGTTCTTCCAGCGCACCACCCGGCGGAAGTTGATGCCCCAGACCTGCTGCCCCCCGGTTGCGTAGCGCAGGGTCTTGAACGGGATGCGCATCTCCATGGTCCAGCCGTTCTCGAAGCGGGCCGCCTTGGAGTCCCAGACCGCCGTCCAGTCCCGGTTTACGCCGCGCTCGTCCACGATGAGGCCGTCGAAGAAGCCGCCGATCGGGTTCAGGTAGAAGAAGAAGGCGTTCCGGCGGTCATAGAACGTGTCCAGAATGACGGCGAGGTTCGCGTTGTTGAAGATGCCGAAGTGGTCCCGCCGCATCTCGGTCGCCACGATCCGGTCCGGCTGCGAGTCCCAGCATCTGCCGGCGATGTAGACCGCTTCGTCGTCGAAGAACACCCAGACCTCGGTGTCTTCGGTGGCTGGTTCACCCTCCAGCGGAAGCGCCTGGATGAAGCCGCCGACTCCCGGAACCCGGTCGTAGATGGCGTCGTCGAGACGGCCGTCGAACTCGAACGATCCTTCGAGGCGGGTAGCGCGCATGGTGGCGCCGCCGGCATCGTCCCGGCGCACCATCTCGGGTAGATCGGGGGGCGCGGGACCGCGGACCACGAAGGCCGATTCGGGAGCCGCGCCCTGGTCGTCCTGCCGTTCGGCGAGCTCCGCGGACTGCCCCCACAGCAAGGCGGGGATCAGCAAGGCAGCGCCGGCGAGCGCGGCACGATTTGCGGAGCGGGGCAAGAGCGGGGACCGGGGGGCGGGGGAACTCTACGCCGGGATCCGCTGCCGGTCCGGGAGCCCGCGGGCACTGGGGGCGTCGGCTCCGGACTCCGCGCCGGGCGGGCGAGCAACTCTACGCGCCTTGGGGCGCTGAGAGCCGCACGCGGGCCGGATCAGGCTGCCACGAAGCGCTCGACCGCGATGTCTCCAGCACGGTCCCGAGCCTGCCAGAGATCGTAGGCCATCTGCATCCCCAGCCAGGTCTCGGGTGTCGAACCAAAGGCCTTCGAGAGGCGGATCGCCATCTCCACCGAGATCCCCGTTCGCCCGTTCAGCAACTCCGAGAGCGCCTGCCGGGTGACGCCCAGACCCGCGGCAGCTCGGGTCACGGTCAGGCCCAGGGGTTCGAGACACTGCCTCTTCACGATGCCGCCCGGATGCGGCGGATTGTGCATGGCCATGATCGTCTTCTCCTCAGTGATAGTCCACGTAGTC
>MPMW01000192.1 GCA_002238705.1 Acidobacteria bacterium bin61
GTGAGATGGAACTCGCGTTCGAGGTCATCTGACTCTGGAGCGATGCCGCTCCCTTGATCACCGGTTCCGGGCCAATCGCCCACCCGAGCCGCCAGCCGGTCATCGCGTAGGTCTTGGAAGCGCCGCCGGCGATCACGAACCGGTGGCCCAGGATGTCCTGCATCCGGCGGTAACAGCCCTCGGGGGCCGGCTCGAAGGTGAGCCGCGCGTAGGTGTCGTCCCACAGCAGGTAGGCATCGGCCTCCAGCGCCAACCGCGCCACGTCCTCGAGTTCCTCCGGCGACAGAACCACCCCGGAAGGGTTCCCCGGGATATTCAGGATGATGCAGCGGGTGCGGTCGGTCACCGCCGGCTCGATCACCGCCCGGGTAGGCCGGAACCAGCCCTCTTCCCCGGCGGGGGCGAGAACCGGAGTCGCCCCGACGATCTTGACCTGCTCGGGGAAGGTGGGCCAGTAGGGCGTGGGGATGACCACCTCGTCGCCTTCGTCGCAGGTCGCGAGCAGCAGCCCGGTGAGCGCGTGCTTGCCGCCCGAAGTGATCAGGACGTTCGCAGCCCCGAAGTCCAGATCGAAGTCCCGCCGGTAGCAGTCGGCCACCGCGGCCCGCAGGTCGGGCGCGCCCGGGTTCGGCGTGTAGCGGGTGTAGCCCGACTCGATGGCCAGGATCCCCGCCTCGCGCGCCACCGAGGGCGTATCGAAGTCGGGCTGTCCCGCCGAGAAATCCACGACGTTCTCCCCGGCGGCGCGGAGGCGCATCGCCTCCGCCATCACCGCCATCGTGGGCGAGGGCGAGATTGCGCTGACGCGCGCAGCAAGATGGATTCGGGTATCGGTCATGAGTGAATGGGTTGGCCCGTCAACCGGTCGAGGCGGACTCGGGAACGCCCGGGAACTTCTCGGCGAGGCTTCGCGCCACCGGGTCGGGGACAAGGCCGCTGACGTCGCCGCTCAGCGCAGTGATCTCCTTGATCAGGCGCGAGCTGACGTAGGAATACTCCTCCGCGGGAGTGAGGAACACCGTCTCCACCTCCGGCGCCAGCCGGCGGTTCATGAGGGCCATCTGGAACTCGTACTCGAAGTCCGAGACCGCCCGGATGCCCCGCACGATCGCGGCGGCCCCGCGGCGCCGGGCATAGTGCACGAGCAATCCGGAGAAGGCGTCGGCTTCCACGCCCGGGTCGTTCGCAAAGGTCGCCCGGATGAAATCGAGACGTTCGGGGACCGTGAACAGCGGGGCCTTGCCGGTGTTGTGGAGCACGGCGACGACGACCCGGTCGAACTGGCGCGCGGCCCGCCGGATGATGTCCACGTGCCCCAGCGTCAGGGGGTCGAAGGACCCCGGGCAGATGGCCAGGCGGGAGGTTGGTTCCAAGTTCGGCGCGGGTCCTTAGGACGTGGGGAGACGCGGGCGAAACCTAGCATACGGCCGCAACCCGGGGAACAGGGCGACCGCGCCCCCGTCGATTCCGGAGAACCGGCGGCGCCTCCGCGGACGCAACGCAACGGCCAAACCGCTCATTCGCCGCCCCTTGGCGCCATCTTGACTTCGACTTTTCCACATTTTGCCGGAATTCGGCGTCCAGGTGAGAAAAAATGCCACGCAAATTCGTCTAAGAGAGTGTGCACGCCGCTCCGCTCTCCTCGTCCCGCCGGTACAACGAGAACGCGCTGTCCCCGGCCTTCGTGGTGCGGACCCTTCGCCCGCAGAAGCGGCGGCTCGCCGATCCGGACTCACTTCCGGAGTCGAAGACCAGGTTCGGCGGCGGCGTCCAGGAGGAACGGTGTTCCGCCATCACCAGCGGCGCGACGCTGATTGCCTCGCGCAGAAGCTGCAACCCCGCCTCCGAGTCCCAAGCCTCCCAGGGAGGGTCGAGAAAGGCCACCTCGAACACCTGCGCCGCGTCCCGGAGCCGCTGCAGTTCCCGTAGGGCGTCTCCCACCCTCAGCTCGAACGAGGTCACCCCGAGCCGCTCCGCGTTCGCTTCGATCAGCCGGCCGAGCCGGGGGGAACGCTCCACGAACAGACACTCCCGCGCGCCCCGCGAAATCGCCTCGAAGCCAAGCGTTCCGACCCCGGCGCAGAGGTCGAGGACGCGGACCCCGGGCAGTTCGTCCGCAAGCACGGTGAAGAGGCTCTTTCGGAGCCGAACCGCCGTCGGCCGCGCCAGTTCGCCGCTGGGCAGGGCCCCCCGGCGGGAACCCGTGCGCGGCGGACCGGTCAGGACCCGGCCCCGGAACACGCCGCCCGCGATCCGAACGCTCACGGGTGCACATCCCATCTCTTTTCCGCAACCCGGCTCTTCCCGAGCCCCCTGCCTCGCAGTCTGTGGAGGAAGTCGCGTGAGCATCGAGAACGGTGAGGCGCCCGGCTGACAAGGCGCGCAAGGGAGGAATACGGGGTGTATTCCGACCGAAACGCAACGACGAGGGCCGCGCAGCGGCCCCGTTCAGCCGGGATGCATCGCCGTTCGAATGCCGCGTGAGTTCCTTCACGGGCTGCTGACCCCAAGGAGCCATCATGCCCACCTCTCTGCCTCTCCCTGATCCAGCCCGGCGCCAGGTTCGGCTCGATCCACACACGGTTCGAACTCCCCGCGTGCGGCGGGCGCGACTGACGGGAACCTTCGCCAACCGCTCCGAACTCCGCCCCGCGATCGCGGTCGCCGCCGAAATTGCAGCGGACGGCGACCAGGGGGAGTTCGACCTTTCGCGCCGCC
>MPMW01000193.1 GCA_002238705.1 Acidobacteria bacterium bin61
CCGGGCCGCAACCCTGCACCGATCCGGGCGGCGGCTGAGATCACAAACGGAAATACCGGCGACCGCGGGTGCGGCCGCGCCCACCGACGGCACCGGACCGCATGAGTTCCTTCAACATCTGTCGGACTGCGGCAACGCTCTCGCCGAGGAGCGCAGCACCCTCGACCGTGGAGATGCTCCCGCGTCGGTCCATGGCGTCCAGCAGGGTCTGCCGCTTTCGCCGGAAGGATTCGATGCTCTGACTTCCCGCCCGGAGCACGATTTCATCGGAAAGCTCATACCGGGAACCGCCTCTCTCACCGAAGCGAACCAGCAGCCCCTTCGCGACCGCGCCGGCCAGCAGGGCCTTGACGTCCTCCCCCGGCAGGAGTTTTCGCAAATGCCGCGGCGAGACCGCTCCCTGATGCCGGACGGCCACGAGCGTCCGCCGCTCGGCCACCGTAAGGTCCGGCTGACGAATCAGAGACAGCCATACCTGGTCCTCCACGCTCACGAGGAACCGGTTTCGCAGGGTCACGGTGACGGAGTCCGCGGTCGTGATGAAGAGCGGCGGCTCCATGAGGCGGATCTCCATCTCGGTGAACATCCGGTCCACCCCATCGCCGTACTCTTCAACGAGCCCCAGCGCCTTGAGCACCCGCATGATCCTGGGGTTCCGGCTGTAGTGCTCATCCCGCATGTTCTCTTTGGTGATATGGCCGGGAAGCGGGCCGGGACTCTTGACTTCAAGTCGGTCGTCCCAGATGGTGATGTCCACGGTAGCCCCGGAAAGGCTGTAGTCGCGGTGAGCCAGCGCGTTCAGGATCGCCTCGCGCACAACCGGAGCCGGGTATTCGGGAAGGTTCTGGCGGCGTAAGCCGGTAACCACCTCGTAGCGCCTGGTGTGACGATGAATGAACTGTTCGCAGCAATCGACGATGCTGGCGAGCGGTCCGGCACACTCTTCGCGGTCCACCGAGGGCCCGGGCCCCGGCCCGGTTCCCTCCCGCCGCACGAGTTGCGCTCTCGCCCCGGGGATGAAATCGCTCGGCCGTGCCGCAAAGAGGATGACCGCGGACCGCAACAAATCGGGACGGCCCCCTCCCCGGGGACGACGAGCGACGCCAAGGTCCTCAAGGGCCCGGGCAACCTGTCGGCGTACCACCGGCGGCCGGTCGTCGGCATTGAGCGCCCCATTGAGCGAATCCAGACTGACCGCCGCCGGACCAAATCCAACCACCGGCTCCTCTTCCCCGGAACCTTGCTGATGCGCGCCGACGAACCGGGCGAGGGCGTCGCCGCGGAGCGGTTGGCTGTCGGCCCCGACGCGGCGCAACAAGCGACCGTTCGGGGTCGTCACGATCCGCCCCCGAACTTCGGGGACCGCAGTGACGGTCAGTTCACGCTCTCCGACCTGCAGGGCCCGCACCCGAACATCGACGCCGCACTCCATCGCGAAACGCGTGATCCGATCCTGGGTGTTCTGCGATAGCGGACACCCGACAATCCTGCGCTGGTCGTCCACGCCGTGGACGATCAGGCCGCCATGGGTCATGGCCATCGCTGGAATCGTGGCGAGGATGTCGCCCGGAACTCCACGTTTGAAGTCGAGCGTCTCGTGCTCGACCTCCCCGAACCGTTCACGGAACGCCTCCGGCGTCAACCGTTCGGGGAGGTTGTCGAGATCGGGGACGGAACTCACGAGGATGTCAACATATTACTATCTTTGACGACAAATGGACATCTAGCCGATTGTTCGGCAAAGATTCGAATATCTTGAACCGCGGGAATCAGAGGGACGATCAGGCCTGAGTCATCGTCGGTTCGCATTTCGCCGAGCTTCGGACGAACCCCACAGACTCAGGACCGGGATCGGAGGGCCTCGATCCGGTCATCGAGCACCGCCGTCCATTCGCCCCGCGTCACCTCGCGGTACGCCACCTCACCGACGAAGCCGCTGCTCATGACGAGGTCCGGGCTGATCGTCTTGAGTCGCACCAGGCTCTCTGACAGATCGTCCGCGCGGCCGCCGGAACCCGCCAGCACCAGCGTGGACCATTCCCCGTCCCATTGGAAGATCGTGTCGCCGGTGAAGAGATAGGACTTGCCGGACGGCGACCGGTAGAAGAAACAGACGCTGCCGTCGGTGTGTCCCGGCGTATGGATGATGAAAACGTCCTCGATCCGATCCTCGCTCGGGCCGAAGGCCAGATCGGGCTTCCCGTGTCGCGCGACGAACGGGGCCTCGATCGCGCTGCATCCAAGCCGGCACCCGAACCGGTCCCGAATCCGGGCCTGGGACGGGCCTGCCTCGTCCCGGTGGGTGAGCAGTTGCCAGGCGATGCCGCTCCGCTCCGCAATCTCCCGCAGATCGTCTTCGTTGCCCGTGTTGTAGAACAGGATGTTCCCCGCCGGCCGCTCGAGCAAGTAGGCGTGGGTGTTCAGGACTCCCGCGCGGTGGATCGTGCTCTGCCAGAGGTCCGGCTGTAGCTTCTTCATGTGGGAATGATGGCTCCCCGATACGCCACCAAGGGTGCGGTAGAGCACGTCCGCTTGCACCTCAGGATGGGTTGGCCCAGCCAACGCACTCCGGAACGGCGGCAGCCTGCAAGGAAACGACGGTCAACCGCTTCGTGCTGTCGAGCGTGATCGCTGCCGCCGA
>MPMW01000009.1 GCA_002238705.1 Acidobacteria bacterium bin61
CCGCCGCTCGCCCAGGGAAGGCCGGCCACCCGAGCCGCCGCTTCGGGGTCCGCGCCGGCCGCCCCGGCGATCTCGACCGCGCGGAGGCCTCGGTCGAGCCGCGAGCCGCTGACGGCTTCCAGTTCCCCGCGCGCCCATTGCTGGGCGGCGACCGCGACGAGCGCGAACAGCGCGGCGCAGAGGAGCGCGGGCGCGGCGGGATACCGGGTTGGCGGCGGAGACCGGCGCCGCCCAGCGGCCCACGCCGCCATGCACAACACCCCGAGCAGGGCGAGGACGGAAGCGGCCCACGGCCAGCCGCCCTCGGCAGGCGGCTCGACCGCAATCCACGCGGCCGGCTGAAGCGCACCGGCCCGGTAGGCATAGGCGCCGGGCGCGGACCCTCCCGCTGCCGGCGCCACGATGCGGGCGCGGCCGTCGAGCAGCGACACGACGTCCGCATCCGTAACGCCCGATACCTCGTAGAGCGCGGCTGCCGCGCGGGCCACCTCTCCGGTCGCGTGCTCCCGGGCCCCGCTCACTGCCCCCGCGGCCACCACCAGGATCAACGCGGCCGCCGCCGCGGCCGCACCGGCGGCCCCGAGGGCGATCGTTCTCGCCGCACCCGCGCCGCTCACCGCGCCAGGACCTCGTCCACCCGGCGCGCCACGTCCGCCGCGCTGACCTCGAGGGGCTCGCCCGACAACAGCCTCCGGTCCATGATTTCCACCGCCAGCAGCTCGACCCGGGAGAAATCGCGCACGGTCGCGCCCCAGGTCATCCGGGCCCGTTCCGCCAGGGTGACGAATGCATCCTCCACCCCCGTGGGGTCGGCGGCGGCGATCTCGGCGGCGACGTCAACCCGCGTCGGGATCGCCAGACCGGAACGCGCCCGGATCCGCTGCGCCTCCGGCGAAGCCAGGAAACCGGCCAGGTCGATCGCCTGGCGGAGATTCGCCGCGTTCGGAGGCACCGCCCACCCGGAGGCATAGAGGACGCTCGTCGCGCCCGGCTGCGACGGATGGTGCGGAATGGGCAGGATCGCGAGGTCGAGCGCGCCGGCGCGCACCAGGTCGCGGAAGACGGGGAGCGTCCAGTGCCCGGACAGCAGAAACGCCTGTCCGCCGGAAGCGAACCGGGCCTCCCGCGCCGGGTCCGCCGCCTGCACGAACTGGGCGCCCGGCGTCAGGCCCTCCTCGGCCAGCCCGGTGAGGAAGGCGTACGCGGAGAGCGCCGCCGGGCCGTCGAGGTAACCCGTGGCGCGGTTCCCGCCGGGCGCGAGGATGTCCCCGCCCGCCGACCAGACGAACGGCACCCACTGGAAGAGGTTGCGCGGGAAATCGAACCCGTAGACGTCCGGCCTCCCGTCGCCGTCCCGGTCGGTGGTGGCGGACCGGGCCGCGCGGCGGAAGTCCTCCCAGGTCCAGCCGCTCGCCAGTACGTCGGCTCCCGCGCCGCCCAGCACCGCGCGGTTCGCGTAGATGACCATCGGGGTGAAGTCCTTGGGCAGCGCGAACAGGGCCCGCCCGCGCCGAAACGCTTCCAGCACCTGCGGGAAGACCTGGTCCGCGTGAAAGTCCAGCGCCGCCTGATACGGCGCCAGGTCAACCGCCAGCCCCCGGTCCACGAAGGTGGGGATGTCGGGCGAGTCGAGGAGGTACACGTCGGGGGGGTGACCCGCCGCGATGGAGGTGAGGAGACGCTCCTCATATCCGTTCGGCGCGGACTCGAGGAGGACCCGCGTCCCCCGGCGCCGGGCCTCGTAACGCTCGGCGACCTGCTGCTCGATCTCGAGTTCGTGTCCACCTGCCCAGAGGGCGACCCGAAGGGTGGTGACGTCGGGCGAGACGCCGGAACCTGCCGGGGAGCAGCCGGCGGCGAGCCAGATGGCGGCCGGGAGGAGGATCCCGCGAATACCGGGGCTCATGGCTGCGTTGCCCCACCCGGGCGGGGCGCCGCCCCGATCCGGCCGCCCTCCGGGCCGAAGAGATGCGTGCGCTGCCACGCGACGGAGACGTCCACCCGGTCCCCCGCCGCCACCGGCAGCGCGGGGGCCGCCCGCGCCACCCACGCCGCATCGCCCGGCCCGTCGAGGTGGACCCGCTGCTCGCTGCCGAGCGACTCGACGCGCAGGACGGTGGCGGTGAACTCGGGGGGCGGGCGGGGACCGCCGCGCCGGTCCGCGGAGCCGTCCGGGGCGACGACCGCGACCGAGAGGTCCTCGGGACGGACACCCAGCGTGGCCTCGCGGTGGGGGAAGGGTTCCGGGAAGACGAACGGACCGCCCGCGAGGCGGCCTTCCCGGTCGCGAACGAGGTGGAGGCGGTTGATGGGAGGCGATCCCACGAAGCCGGCGACGAAGAGGTTGGCGGGCTTTTGGTAGACCTCGTGCGGCGTCCCCACCTGCTGCAAGCGGCCACGGTCCATCACCGCGACCCGCTGCCCGAGGGAGAGCGCCTCGACCTGGTCGTGAGTGACGAAGATCATGGTCGTGCCGAGGCGACGGTGGAGGGTGGCGATCTCGTCCCGGGTCTTGAGCCGGAGCGCGGCGTCCAGGTTCGACAGCGGTTCGTCAAAGAGAAAGACGCCGGGATCGCGCACCATCGCCCGCCCCAGCGCCACGCGCTGCTGTTGTCCTCCCGAGAGCTGGCCGGGACGCCGTGACAGGAGCCCCGCGAGCCCCAGCACGCCGGCCACCTCGCTCACGCGTCCCTCGGCCTCGGGGCCACGCGCGCCCCGCACCCGCAGCCCGAATCCGAGATTCTCGGCGACGGTCATGTGCGGGTAGAGGGCGTAGCTCTGAAACACCATCGCCACATCGCGACCGCCCGGCGCGATCTCGTCCACGCACCGGTCCCCAATCCACACCTCCCCCGCGTCCCGCTCTTCCAGACCGGCGATAAGGCGCAGCAGCGTGCTCTTGCCGCACCCTGACGGCCCCACCAGCACCATGAGTTCGCCGGGACGGATCTCGAGATCGACATTCGCCACGGCCGTCACGTCCCCGAACCGCTTGTGGACGCCTTTCAGCACCACCCCCCGCGGCTCACGCATCATCGCCGGCGGCCCTCCCTCCCTTCGTCGAGCGTCTCCCACCCCACTCTCAGCGGCCGCTCCCGAGTCCCCTCGTGCCGCGCTCCATCGACCGCCAGGCAGGCCCGCGTGTCGTCGAGCTCGACCGCGATGCTGCGCCCGCGGACGCGGACCGGTCCCAGCCGCAGCCGGGGCACGCCGTGCGGCAGTGGCCACACCTCCACGCCCTCCTCGTCGAGGTGAAGCCCGGCCATCCCCCGGGCGAGCAGGTCCACCACCCACGAATGCTGGTAGTCGTCGATACCACGGAAGTGGCAGGCGCGGCCGGTGTAGGGGTTGTAGTGCTCGAAGCAGTTGGGGCGGCGCGGATCCCCGTCGGTGAACATCAGGTGCACGAAGCGGATGAGCCGGTTGGCGGCCAGCTCCCCCGCCCGCCGGTTCCCCTGCCGCCAGCAGCGGAGCAGCCCTTCGATCACGTGGCTGGTCGTCATCGGCCACACGCGGCCGTTCCACGGGCAGTTGCGCCGTTTCCCCCGCCAGATCCCCTCGGCGGAGAAACGGGGGTCGTCAACGCTGGACGAGGGGACGGGAAAGGGGGTGCCGAAGGTCCGCGGGTTCTCGAGGTGGTCCATCAGGGCGTCGAGGCGGAGAGCGTCCACGCGGCCCGTCAGCATCGGGTAGAAACCCACCGCGGCCTTGACGCCGGTGCGTTCGAAGGTGCGTCCATCCACGTCGGTGAAGAAGCGCGCCTCCGGGCACCACATGCGCTCCATGATCGCGCTTCTGCAACGCGTCTCCAGTGCGCGCCAGCCGGATGCGTCGCCCGGCCGCCCGACCCGCCCGGCGAGCATGGCGAGCGCGCGGAAGAGCTGATGGGCATAGACCGTCACATCGATGCCCTTGAGGCGCAGGCGCGGCTGCCATCCGCGCACGTCCGCCTCCGGGTCCACCGCCATGTACCGCGACATGTATTCCTGCCCGGTCTCAAAGTGGTTCACGACGGTGAACATGCCCGAGCCCTCAGGGTCGCGCGAACGGTTCAGCCAGCGGGCGTAGCGCGACAGGCCGTGGTAGCAGCGGGTCAGGGCCGCCGGATCGGGGTGCATCGCGTGCACCGCGAGAAGCGCGTCGCCCCAGTTCGCGTGGTAGAAGTCGGTGCCTTCGAGGTGGTTCGCGTAGAGCCGCCCGTGCAACGACCCGTCCTCCTTTTGGTTGTCGAGGAAGTTGAGGAGCGATCCCCACGCTTCGCGCCCGCCCGCGCGCCAGCGCATCTCCATCATGTGGCACTGCGCGCTGTAGGTGATCGGGACGTGGAAGTACCCGATCCCCTCGGCGATGCAGGGATGGCGCACGTTGCCCGACCGACGCTCGATGCGGTTCAGCCCCAGGCCGTGGATGCGGTAGTCGAAGGTGCGCTCCAGGCGGGGGTCGGCGCAACGGAAGACCGGGAAGCCGGCGAAGAAGGACTCCCAGGTGAGGCTGCCGGCCGGAGCGGCCGTCTCCCGGCTGGTTGACCCGGACAGCCGCGGAGCGAGACGCATGCGGAGCGAGAGGGGCCCCTGGTCGGGGGTGGGAACCGGAAACGCCACCGCCGTCCAGATCCAGCCGTTCCGGCCGGCAGCCCGCGGTTCCGGGATGTCGCCCGCGTCGTCGAGATCCGAGGTTGCCCCTTCCGCGAACGGAGACGCCGCCCAATCGGGGTGCGCGCCACCCTCCGAGGGAAGAGTCCGGCGCCATGCGGGGGCGCCGGACCCGCAGAGCTCCATCTCGACCGACAGCTCCTGGCCGGCCCGGTCGGCGAGGCGCCGAACCCACCGCACTCCCCCCGAGGAGGGCTGCATCCCGGACACCGACGCCGCCGGCTGGCCGGTGAAGGCGACCAGGAAGCCCGCGGCCGCTCCGGGCGGCAGGGCCCAGGCGCTCTCGAGGATGCCGCCGGGGAGGACCTGCCGCGTCTCGACCACCGGCGCGCCCTCCCCGGTCCTCCACCCGGCGACCAGCGTTCCCGGACGCCAGCGGACTCCGGCCGTTCCCGCTGTATCCCCGCCCGGCGCAGTGGCGGGCTCAGCCTCGCCGCCCGAGGCGCCAGCATGGCTCCACGACAGCGGAATCTCCACGCCCGCTCCGTCCAGCAGGGCCACCGAAAAGCACGGTCCCACCTCGTACTGCAGCAGATGGGCCGCATCCCAGAAACCGGGCCGGTGCAGCCAGCGAGGAAACGGCGGAGCCCAGATCACCCCATCGAGTCCCCCCAAGCACCACTTGTCGGGCCGGGCGAGGACTTCGATGCGGCTCAAATGCTGTTCAGGGGGAAACAATGATACGGCGAACCAGGATCCGGAACGCCGGGGGTCCGGCCGGTTCTCCGGCGGGAACCGGCCGGCGAAGCGTTCTTTGAACTCGACAGCAAAGTCGTCCGCTGGCCAGGAAGCGCTGCTGATGTCGGTGGTGCCGGGTGCGCTCCGGATCAGGAGAGCCCCTCGCGACCCCGAAGCCAGTTGACGGTCTCCAGCAGGGTGATCCGGCCGTCGCGCGGGTCGTGGCCCAATTCCCGGATCGCCTTTTCCGAACTGAAGTACCAATGGCAGGCGGCCATCTCCCGGCTGATGCGATCCACCGCCGGTTCGCGCCCGATCTGGCGGGCGACCTCCTCGGTGAGCAGCGCTCCCGCCGTGTAGAGGCCGCGCGGCAGCCGCAGCCGCGGGGCGGGTGAGCCGGACACCTCCCCGAGGCGTGCAAAGAAGTCCGCAAAGCTCCAGTTGTGGCCACCCAGCAGGTAACGCTGTCCGCTCCTCCCCTTCGCCATTGCGGCCAGGGCGCCGGCGGCGGCATCCCGGACGTCCACGAAGTTCAGCCCGCCCGGCGGTATCACGCCGATCTGGCCGGAAAGGAACTGCAGGACGTCCCCCGTCGAAGACAGTCTTTCGTCTCCGGGGCCGAGGAGCAGCGACGGGTTCACGATCACCACCTCGATTTCGCCGGCGTCGGCAAGAAGCGCCCGCTCCTGCAGCCATTTGCTCCGGTAGTAAGGCCACCGTCCGATCAGCTCGATGGGCACCGGCGCCGTCTCGTCGCACTCGGGATCGGGATCGCGGGAAACCGCGATCGTTCCGCTCGTGGACACGAGGAGGATCCGCTCGGCGCCAGCGCGCCGGGCGGCTTCCGCCAGCGTGCGGGTACCGTCCACGTGAACCTGCTGGAGACTGGCGGCGGCGTCCGGATCGCGGGAAACCCGTCCGGCAAGATGGAAGACCCGCTGCACTCCGTCAAAGGCAGCATCCAGCCCCGCTCCGGAAACCACGTCGCCGACGACGACCTCCACGCCTCGGGCCGAGAGCTCGGGCTCGGGCTGGCGGGAAAGAACCCGGACCGGCTCGCTTCCCTCAAGCAGCAACGGCAACAGATGACTGCCGAGAAAGCCGGTCGCCCCCGTGACCAGCACCGGAGCGGTGGACGAGGGTTCGGTCACCGGTTGTCAGGATCGGGCATTTCTCAGCCGACCGGTGTCGGTTCCGCAGTCCGGTCCCTCGCGGGAGACGCGGCGACGGGAGGGGTTTCGGTGGCGCCCCGAGCGGATTCTTCCACGATGCGCGCGGCCTCCTCGTCGATCCGTATCGGTTCCTGACGTCCCAGGCGCTCGACGACGGACTGGACGAACGCGGTGGCGCGGCCTTCGGCAACCGCCGTTCGCACCCCTTCCCCGGCGAAGCGAAGCAGGAAGTCATGGGAGAGGAACGGCCCGATCCGCGCCGCGATCGTCCGCGAACGGAGCCCGACGGCGCCCGGGGGAAACGCCCCCCAGGTGTCGAGGTGGATGGGCAACACGCCAACCCGGCAGCGGTACGCCAGATGCGCAAAGCCGCGCCGGAACTCCTGGATCTGGCCGCTCCGGGACCTCGTACCTTCGGGAAACACCAGCACGCTGTAGCCCTGCTTCAGATACCCGGCGGCCCGATCGAGCGACTCGCGCAAGGATCCCCGGCGTTCCATCGGGACGAGATTCGTGAAGTTCCCGAAGAAAGTGCGCTTCACCCGGTTGTCGAAGAAGTAGTCCGCGGCCGCCAGGGCCACCAGGTTCGATCCCGCGTCCCCGAGGGCCATCTTGACGAGCCCCATATCGAGATGGGAGCCGTGGTTCGCCACCACCAGGTAGTTGGTGTGGTTCGGGACATGCGCCCGGCCCGTGAAGGTGGGCTCCAACACCTGGTGGTAGAACCAGTGCTGGACCTCGGTCAGGGCCGCCCGGCCGGCCCTGGCTACGGCGGGCGGAATCTCGATCTCGTCCTCCTCTCGTTTCTTTCGGGATTCGCCACGCCGGCGGGGCTGGCCCCTGGCGCCCGCCTGCGGCGTCCGGATGGCGAGCACCAGCTCCTCGATGGTGTTCATGTTGGCAAGCGCTTCGGGAGCCGCCGACTCGCCGAACTCGTTCTCGAGCACGGCCGCCAGTTCGTTGTACATGAGGCTGTCGAAGCCCAGTTCGGCGAAGGAAGACGATGTGCGGATCCCGGAAACCGGGCGCTCGCAAATGGATGCGATGAGCTCGAGAATTCGGTTTCCGGAGAAGGCCTCCTCGCCCGACTCAGCGGCCGCTTCGCGGCGCCGGTCGCGCAGCCAGCGCACGAGTTGGGCCCGCTTCACCTTGCGGGTCGCGGTTCGGGGAAGCGCCTCGTCCGAGAATTCGACGGTCTTGACCCGCTTGTGGAGCGGCAGCCGGGACGAGACGGAGCGGAAGTGGCTCTCGACGCGCTGCCTGCCTTCCGGCGTCTTCTCCTTCGGGACGACGACCGCCGCCACCTGCTCGGCCATCCCGTCGGGCAGCCCCACCACCGCGAGTTCGGCAATCAGGTCCGCCGAGGCATAGATCTCTTCCACTTCGTCCGGATAGATGTTCTTGCCGCCGCTGTCGACGATCACGTCCTTGCGGCGGCCGACCAGGAAGAGGTGTCCGTCCTTGTCGAGGCGTCCCAGGTCGCCCGTATAGAGCCAACCGCCGCGAAGCGCTTCCGCGGTCGCCTCCTCATTTCCGTAGTAGCCGGCCATGATGTTCGGGCCCTTGGCCGCGACCTCGCCGACCCCCGAAGCGTCGGGGTCCACGATGCGGACTTCGATCCCGGGAAGCGCCTTGCCGGCGCTGCCGATGGGGACCGGGCCGTCAGGTGAGGTGACGGTCAGCACGGGTGCGGCTTCCGTGAGGCCGTAACCCTGGGCAATGTGGAACCCGAGGCCCCGGAAAGCCTTCCAGGTCGCTTCGGAGAGAGCGGCAGCGCCGCTGATCAGATAACGAATCCTGCCCCCCAGCGCGGTGTGCACGGGAAGGAAGACCGCGGGGCCGATGTTGACGCCGGTGTCCTCCCGGAGGAGGTGCGCCGCATCGATCAGGGCGGTGGCAAGGTCCTCGGCCCGCTGCGACCGTTCCGCGAAGGGAGCCAGGATGCGCCGCCGCAGGAGATCCCAGAGGGCCGGCACTCCCACGATGCAGGTGGTGTGTCCCTTTTGCAGCTCCGTGTTGATCGCGTCGGGGCCAATCTCCTCCAGATAGGCGATCTGGGCGCCCCGGGAGAGCGGAAGCAGGAAGCCGGTGGTGAACTCGAACGAGTGGTGGAGCGGCAGGATGCTGAGCGCGCCGTCCTTCTCGCCTATGTCGTAGACCGTCAGCAGTTTGGCGACCAGCGTGGTGAAGTTCCGGTGCGTCAGCATCACCCCCTTGGGCGTACCGGTGGTTCCGGAGGTGAAGAGGATGGAAGCCAGTGCGGTGGGGCTGGTGCGGACGGGTTTCCCGGACTCCGGCGGTTCCTCCGTTCCTTCGCCAAGGGCAAAGACATCGCGAAAGGGGTGGGCGGCTACGGGTGGTGCGGCGCCGTGATCGCCGGCGAGCCCGCAATAGCGCTCGAACAGCGAATCGCTCATCAGGACCGCCTTGGCATCCCCGAGGCGGAGAAGCCGGACGATCTCCTCCCGGCGCAGGTCGCGTTCGAGAGGAATGGCGGTTGCCCCGATCCGCTGGATCGCGAAGTACGCCATGCCCCATTCGGGAGAGTTCTCTCCGATCAGCCCGACGTGGTCGCCCGCGGCAAGTCCGCGGGCGGAGAGGAATGCGGCCCCTCTGAGAACGCACTCCCGGAGATCGGCGTAGGTGTAGCGCTCCTCCCGGCCACCACGGGTAATCCGCATCGCGACCCGTCCGGCGTGGTTCTTGGTGCAAGCCTCGAACAGCTCGTTGATCGTCCGGTAGGTGTAGACGCGTTTCTGTGCGCGGCGTTGCCCGCGCTCCTGGTCCTCGAGCGCCGGGAACACCCACTTCTCGAGACCTGGCAGATGTACGTGGAGCCAGTAGTCGTACCAGTCGATTTCCTCGGGGTTGAAGAAGAGCTTTCCCTCGTTGCCGTCGAGCCGGGAGAAGAGATCCCGGGAGTTGTCAGCGCGGAAAATGAACTCCTCGCCGGCGATGAACGGCCGGAACGTGTGGTACTGCCGCTCGCCCTGAGTGACGAAGTCCTCGAACGACTCCACGTTCCGCTGGAGCGCCTCGACCACTCCGACCAGGGGGCCGACAGGTTCGTCACCAGCCCGCTCCAACGCGCCGGACAGCGCCGAGGCGGACTGCCGCATCCACTTGAGGGTGTGTTTTTCGAAGCGATCGGCGCGGACCGCCTGCGCCTCCATCCGGGCGAGAGCCTCGTTCCAGAGTTTCACTCCGGTGGGCTTGTCGCGGAAATGGCGGCGCTTGTAGATCCCGACAAGGTCCACGAGGCGCTCCACCCGCGCCGGATTCCGGTCGCCGCTCGCCACCTGGTACACGAGGTGGGGCTCCGACACGATCGTTTCCGCGGCGACGGCCAGGGTTGCCGAGGCAACCAGATCCACGGGGACGATATCCAGCACCACCCCCTGACCGACCGGGAACAGGTTCTGGCCGCGGAGCGCCATCCTGACGAGAGGAGCGCTGGTGGTGAAGCCCTCGTTCCAGCCGGTGTGGGGGAAGGAAAGCGCGCTCTCAACCACCGCCGGCCGAACGATGGCCCGCGCGACTCCCTCCGCGCCCGCAACGAGCTGATCCCCGAGGCTCTTCGTGTAGGTGTAGATGTTGGGCCAGCCCCAGCCCTGCGCCTTTTCGATGCCGAGGTCACGGAGCCGCCTCCGGATCCATTCCTTCCGCTCGCGGGCGATGGCGAGCGACAGCGACCGCGCGTCGTCCGGATCGCGGCCTTCCTCGGCGAATCGCTTGCGGGCGGCTTCCTGGAACGCGTCCACGCGCGACTTGTCCTCCGCTTCGTCGCGTACCCGCGCGGCGAGGCGCTCGCAGTCCTCGATCTCCTTCTCGACGGAGAACTCCTGGTCCTCCCGGTCGCGCCGCGGGAAGTAGCCGATGAGGGGTTCGTCCTCGCGGACTTCTCCCGATCGCATTCCGGCGACGAAGCAGGTACTGATGTGGACGAGGGCGGGCCGCTTCATGCGGCGCGCGAAGGCGATGGTGTTCCGCGTGCCGTGGACGTTGGTCTGCAGCGCGGCTTCGAGCGACGGGTTGAACGTCACCCGGCCGGAACAGTTGAGGACCAGGTCGATGTCCGCGGCGATCTCGGCGGCGCGCTCTTCCGAATAACCGAGGTTGTCGCTCGTGATGTCCCCGCCGAGGACAACGATCTTCTCGTCCAGGTAATCGTGAAGGGACGCGCCGTGACGCTCGCGAAGCGGCGAGAGCGCCGGCGAATTCTCCATGATGTCCAGGAAGCGCACGCGGCTCTCCGCTTCGCCGGCGGCGCGCACCATGAGATACACCCGGCGAATCTCCGGAAAGAACTCGAGGAGCATCCCGAGACAGACCTTTCCCAGGAACCCCGTCCCACCGAGCAACAGGATGCTCTTTCCGGCAAAGGCTTCGCCTACGTGAATCCGGGGGCGCGGGGTCTCGGGGGACACGGCGGGGCTACGACACCTCGGGGATCATGATCGGAGGAACGTGGAGCATGGTGATTTCCGCGGAGCGGCCATGAGTACTCCGCGCCATCGCGATGGCCTCGGTCACCGTCTCCGCCGACTCCCAGCCGAGGATCTCGGGAACGTGCTGGTTCTTTGCCCCGGCCACGATGATCCGTCCCACATGCTGGCGCCCGTTTTCGCCCCAGTACCACATGAAGAAGGGGTGGGCCCCGTGGTAGGCATTCCCGTCCCGGTACATCTGCACGTAGGAGGGGTTATGCGCGAATTCCTCCTCGTACTTGGTCCGCAGCACGAACGGGTCCCGGGTCTCCGGGAGCAGCCGGTGGAAGAACTCGATGTAGCTCGGGTGGAACAGGGGATCGAAGTCGTCGTAGCAGGGGTGAGCCAGGATCAGCGTGCCGCCCTTCTTGATGAGCGGCTTGCCCCGGTAGAGGTTGAACAGGTAGCCCGGACCCATGACCTGGACGAGGAGCGGGTTCAGGATCGAGTTCACGTTGTAAGGCGAGATGTAGGGGATTCCGGAGAGCAGGATGTCGCACTGTCCCTTTACGGGGACGGCGTACTGCTGGAAGGAACGCTCGAGCGTCTTTTCGTGAACGGGCTCGGTACGGCCCGCGTAGCAGCCGATCAGTTCGAAGGCGCCGGGGATGCGGTGAAGGAACTGCCGCTTGGCCGCCGCGGGGAGGCGGCTCAGCGACCAGCGGGTTCCCGCGAGCTTCAGCCGGTCGAGGTCGCTGAACTCGTCCTCGTCCTTCCCCAGGAACGAGAGGGCGTCCGAGTACATCCGGTTGTTGAGGACCGTCTCCACGTGAAACACGTTCAGGTGCCGGTCCACGATCTTCCCCATCCGGTCCACCTTGCGGCTCAGTTCCGACTTGGCCGGATCCATGTAGCCGTCGGAATCGCGGATCGTCTGCGGTTCGTGGTGGGGTCTCAGGCTCTCGTAGTCGCAGAGCCCGACGGTCACTGACTTGTGGCCGCCGTCCATGGGGACGAGGTTGATGTTCAGGTAGATGATGAGATCGCTCTCGGTCACCCGCCGATTCACCCGGACCGGCTCGTGGTGGCGGGTCTTTCCCAGCGCCACCATGCCGTTCGGATCTTCGGCGTCGTGGTTGTAGTAGCGATTCGGATAGAAGGCCTTGTGGATGTCCGGCCCCACCATCCGGCGCATTTCCGGCTCGGTCATCTTCCGGTGCAGCGAGTTCGCGATTACCAGGTGCACGTCGTCCACTCCGTGGTCGCCGAGCATTTCCAGGACGATCTCGAGAGCGGTCTGGCGCACGTCGGGAGTGGCCATCGGCGGCAGCGGCAGGCTGATGTCGTCGAGGGCGATCGTGACCCGCATTCCCGGACGCAACTGGGCGTAGAGCGGATCGCAGCCCAGCGGGTGGTTGAGCGCATGCCGGATCGCGCCGCGGGGGTTCGGCAGGCCGCGGATCGGCGGCGGCGGATAGACCACCCGGGTGCCCACCGGCAGGTGCTCCTCGAGAAAGTCCTCGCCGTAGTGCAGGACGCGGGCGGCCGAGTCCTTGTCGATGAAGACGATGCCGGGATCGGTCTTGTGGCGCAGGGCGGGGGTCATGCAGCGGGCATCCTTCCTGGCCGAGACTCAGCGGCCCGTGGACAAAGTCACAGCGCGGGGGTGAGATTCGGCTGGCTGAGATCGATGACCGGCCAGTCGTGGTGCCGCGCCGTGCTCCTCAATCGGACATCGGGGTTGGCCGCGGTGGGATGTCCCACCACACTCAGCATGGGCAGGTCGGACATGCTGTCTGCGTACGCGTAACTATCGTTCAACGAGAGGCCCTCGCGCTCCGCGTATTCCCGGATCCAGAGGGCCTTGCTGGCGCTCGCCATCACCGGCGGCGCCAGCCGGCCGGTAGCGCGGCCGTCCACGAACTCCAGACGATTCGCGACGAACTCGGTGATGCCGAGATCGTCGAGAAGCGGCCGGACCGATACTTCGAGCGCACCCGTCACGACGACCTGCCGCAAGCCGCTCCGGCGCGACTGCTCGATCAGCGCCCGGGTTCCAGGGAAGATGCCAGGGCGGATCACGTCACGGTAGAGATCCTCGGCGAGCGAACGAAGCCGGTCATGGGACTGGCCCCGGTACCACTTGAAGAAGAGATCGTTGAAGAGTTTGCGGCTGTAGAAATCGGTCGCCAGGAACAGCGGGATCGCAGCGAGCGTCGAAGTAGTCGTCTTGAGGCTCCGCAGGAGCCCCTGGTCATTCCGGGCGTAGTACCCAAGCACGTGGACGAGATTCGTGCGAATCAGGGTGCCGTCGAGGTCGTAGAACGCCGCCGCTTTCGCCGGAGGGGCCGCTGGTTCGCCGCGTGACATTGCGTTCAGATTATCGCCGCGCTCCCGCCGCGACGCTTGGGCGCCGGGCACTGGAGGTGCGTTCTGACGTACCATCCACGGTCCTCCGCTGGCTCAGGACCCCCCATTTCGCCCAAAAGGGGGCGAGAAGTTCGTGATTCAACTGCCCTACCCGAAAGAACCCTCGCAGGCGATCCGCCGCGTCGCGATCACCTCCGTCGGGGCCTACCTTCCGAACCGGGTGCTGTCGAACGACGACCTCGAAAGGATGGTGGACACCTCCGACCAGTGGATCCGCGAACGCACCGGTATCAGCGAGCGCCGGATCGTGGAGAAGGGCACCGGTTGTTCCTTCCTGGCCTCCCGCGCGGCCCAGGACGCGCTTCGCCGGCGGGGAATCACCGCCGATGACATCGACCTGATCGTGGTCGCCACCGTGACTCCCGACATGAGCTTTCCGGCCACTGCCTGTCTGGTCCAGGACCAGATCGGCGCGAGCCGCGCCTGGGGATTCGATCTTTCGGCGGCCTGCAGCGGTTTCAACTTCGCCCTCGCCGCCGGAACCCAGTTCGTCGCCAGCGGAGCCGTGGAACGGGCGTTGGTCATCGGGGCCGACGTGATGAGTTCGATCACCGACTACGAAGACCGCGCCACCTGCATCCTCTTCGGGGACGCCGGGGGGGCGGTCCTGCTCGAAGCCGCCCAGGACGGCGAAGGCATTCTCGGGTTCAACAACCAGGTGGACGGCTCGGGGTGCGACCTGCTCAAGATGCCGGCGGGGGGCAGCGTTCGCCCACCGACCCACGAGACGGTGGACCGGAAAGAGCACTTCCTGCAACAGCAGGGCAAGGCGGTCTTCCGCTTCGCCGTCCGCAATTCCGCCGACGCAGCCGAGAACCTGTTGGCCGAACTCGGGTTCTCCCGCGAGGACGTCTCCTTCCTGGTCTGCCACCAGGCGAACGCCCGGATCATCGATGCGGTCGCGCGGCGGCTCCAGTTGCCGACCGAGCGGGTCGTCAAGACGATCCACAAGTACGGGAACACCACCGCCGCGTCGATCCCCACCGCGCTCCGTGACGCCCTCGACCGTTCGCTGCTCTCGCCCGGGGACCTCATCCTGTTCAGCTCGGTGGGCGCCGGGCTGACCATCGGCACCGCCGCGATCCGCTGGGGCGGCGAACGGACTGGCGGCGCGCCGGCGGGAACGAACGCTGGCGGCCCCTGAGTTCCGACCGCCCTTCCGGTGAACTGACGGCGGAAGCCGCGGCCGGAGAGCAGAATCAGCTCGGGCTCGAGACGAGTCCGTATCTCCTCCAACATCGGGACAACCCCGTCCACTGGCAGCCGTGGGGCCCGGCCGCCTTCGAGGAAGCCGCCCGGCGCGACTGCCCGGTGCTGCTTTCGGTCGGTTATTCCAGTTGCCACTGGTGTCACGTGATGGCCCACGAGTCCTTCGAGGATTCCGCCATCGCCCAGGTCATGAACGAATCGTTCGTCCCGGTGAAGGTGGACCGCGAAGAGCGGCCCGACGTGGACGAGATCTACATGGCCTTCGTGCAGGCGACTACCGGCGCCGGCGGATGGCCGCTCACCGTGTTCGTGGCGCCGGACCGCACTCCCTTCTTCGGCGGCACCTATTTCCCGCCCGAAGATCGCTGGGGACGTCCCGGCTTTCCCCGCATCCTCGCCGCCATCGCCACCGCGTGGAAGGACCGCTCTCGCCGGAGCGAGCTTCTTCAGGGCGGCATCCGCCTTCTCGACCGCCTGCGTCAGGCCGCGGAGCTCCCGGGCCGCCTTTCCGCAAGGGGAACCCTCATCACCTCCGACCCGGTCGGCCGCGCGGTGAGGCAGTTTCTCGGTTCCTGCGACCGCGAGCACGGTGGGTTCGGACCGGCGCCGAAGTTCCCCCCGAGCCGGCAGCTCACCCTGCTCCTGCGGCACCACCTGGAGGACGGCGGCGCGGATTCGCTCGACGCGTCCCTCTTCACGCTCCGCCGGATGGCGGACGGCGGGCTCTTCGACCAACTCGGGGGTGGGTTCCATCGCTATTCCACGGACGCGGAGTGGCTGGCCCCCCACTTCGAGAAGATGCTCTACGACAACGCGCTGCTCGTCCCGGTCTATCTCCTTGCCCACCGGATCAGCTCAGATCCGCAGCTCGCCGATGATGCGCGCCGTGTTCTCGACTGGATGAAGGGCGAAATGCTGAACCCGGGCGGGGCCTTCTACTCGGCTCTCGACGCCGACTCCGAGGGAGAAGAGGGGCGCTACTACACCTGGACGTCCCCGGAAGTCGAGGAAGTCCTGGGGGAAGACGCCGCGCTCTTCGGCGCCGCCTATGACGTTCACCCCGGCGGGAACTGGGAAGGCCGGACGATCCTGCGGCGGGTGACAGCGGATGCCGCCGTCGAAGAGAGCTTCGGCGTTCCGGCCGGCCAGGTCGGACCCCGGCTCGCCGCCGCGCGGCAGCGGCTCCTGGCCCGGCGCGGCGGGCGAGTGCGTCCCGGCCTTGACGACAAGGTCCTCCTGTCCTGGAACGCGCTCGCGGTGACGGCTTTCGCGCGGGCGCATCGGGCGCTCGGCGACGATGGCTGCCTCCGGGTGGCGCAGGCCGCGGGCCGGTTCCTTCTCGAAAACCTCCGCTCGGACGGACGCTACTTCGCGGTGTGGAGCCGCGGGCGGGCGAAGGTGTCCGCGATGCTCGAGGATCACGCGTTCTGGCTCCAGGCGCTTCTCGATCTCTTCGAGAGCGATTTCGACGAGCGCTGGCTTCTGGCAGCCGAAGAGGCCGCGGACATTCTGGACGCCCACTTCGCAGCGCCGGGAGGCGGCTTCTACACCACTGCCGACGACCATGAGGCGCTACCCGTCCGGACCCGCAGCGGCTACGACGGCGCCCTGCCGTCCGGCAACGCCGTCGCCGCCGACGCGCTCTTGCGCCTCGCGGCCCTCACCGGCTCCAAACGCCGCCACCATGCCGCCCGCGGCACGATCACCGCGTTCTTTGCCCAATCCGTAGAGAGTCCGGCGGGTTTCGCCACCCTGTTGACCGCAATTCAGCGGTACCTGGCCGAACCGCGTCAGATCGTGGTCGTCGGATCGGGCGCCCGCGAGGAAACCTCGAAAGCGCTCCGCCGCCTCTGGGGCGTCCCCAGCGAAAACGCCGTGGTCCTGCTCGCGGACGCCCACACCCCCGGCAAGAGCGCGCTTCCGGCGGTCGAAGCGGCGCGGGCGGCGGGCCCGGGCGGCGGGATCTCCTTCCTCCCGTGCCGGGGGGGAGTCTGCTCCCTCCCCCTCGCGGACGTCGAGGCGGCCAGCGAGTACCTGGGCTCCTGACCCGGCCCCGCGGCAGCGTGCCGTAGGGCGCCTTCCGGCGAACGCGTCGATCACGGATACGATCAGAAGGCCGGCGCGGCCCATCGACGGCGGAACGACCCCGGACTTTCCCGACGTGAAACGCCCTCCATCTGTGATTCGTCCCCGTAGGTCCGGCCTACACGCCGCTTGGCTCTCGGCTCCCCTCCTGGTGGCGTGTGCCGCGGACCCAACCCCCGAAGAGGGTCCCGTGGCGCGGCCGAACGTCCTTTTCATCGCCGTCGACGATCTGAACGACTGGATCGAGCCGCTCGGCGGACATCCCCAGGCGCGGACGCCCAACCTCTCGCGACTGGCAGATGAAGGGGTGCTCTTCACCCGCGCCTTCACCCCGTCTCCATCGTGCAACCCGTCGCGGACCGCGCTCCTGACCGGAAGACACACCTATACCTCGGGCATGTACTCGAACTACCAGTGGTGGCGTCAGGTGATGCCCGACGCCGTCACCCTTCCCCGGTATTTCGCCGACAACGGGTACTGGGCGGGAGGCGCCGGGAAGATCTTCCACAACAACCAGCCGGATCCCGGGTCCTGGGACGACTACTTCCCCTCGCTCGAAGAGCACATGCCCACCTCGCCGCGACCCGAGGGAGAGGGGACGGTAAACATGCCCGCCTTTCCCGACATGTACGGCGCCTTCGATTGGGCGCCCCTCGACGTTCCGGACGAGGAAATGGGCGATTACCGGTCCGTCGCCTGGGCCGCGGAACAGCTACGGCGGCAGCACGAGAAGCCGTTCTTCCTGGCGGTCGGCATCTACCGCCCCCACCTTCCCTGGTACGTCCCCCGGAAGTACTTCGAGATGTTCCCGCTCGATGAGGTCCGGCTCCCGCTACTCCTCGAAGACGACCTCGGGGATGTCCCGGACCGGGGCATCGAGATCGCCCGCCGCGGCGGGGACTACCACGCGCAGGTCCTGGCGGCCGATCAGTGGCGCGAGGGCATCCAGGGCTACCTGGCGTCGATCGCCTATGCGGACGCGATGGTCGGCCTGCTCCTCGACGCCCTGGATGAAAGTCCCTACGCGGACAACACCATCGTCGTCCTCTGGTCCGATCATGGGTGGCAACTCGGCGAAAAGGAACACTGGCGGAAGTTCGCTCTGTGGGAAAACCTCACCCGGGTCGTCCTGATGTTCCGCGTGCCGGAGGGAACCCGCGGCCTTCCCGCGGGCACGCCGGCAGGCGAGCGCTCCGGCAGGACGGTCTCGCTCCTCGATCTCTATCCCACCCTGGTGGAACTCGGGGGGCTCCCGGAAAAAGAGGGCCTCGACGGCCGGAGCCTGGCGCCGCTCCTCGGGGATCCGGGTGCGGCCTGGGATCGTCCCGTCATCAGCACCTATCAGTTCGGCGAGTACTCGATCCGGGACGAACGGTTCCACTACATCCGCTACATCGACGGGAGCGAGGAGCTCTACGACATCGACGCGGATCCGGAAGAGTGGAAAAACCTCGCCGGTGACAACCGGTACGGGGCCGACAAGTCCCGGCTGGGCGCTCTCCTTCCCGCCGACCCCGCCCCTTTCGTGGAAACCGACTATCCCCTCATGCCCCACCACATCCCGCCGCTTCGCGGGCTCGAGGACTACCTGGAGCGCCGGAGGACCGGCGGCCGAAGGTAAGCCCACCCGGCGGCTCACCGGCCCCCTACGACGAGAGCGCCTTCCCGGGCGCCGGGTGGCAGCGCCGCCCTACGGTGTTGGTTGCGAGGCGTCCTGCCGGAGATGGGCGATCCAGTAGAAGAGTGAGACGACCTCGAGGGTTACTCCCGCGCCGAGCAGGGCCTTGGTGGGAGTCTCGAGCCCCTTTCGCTGCCCGTCCTCGTTGTAGCACTTGACGTACTTGGTGTTCTCCGTAGCGCTATTGGTGGGTGCGTCGGGGATGTTCCGGCACGGCAGCCACCGCCACAGCGCGGCGCCCGCGAATGCCATGAGTCCGCTCAGTCCGTAGGCGATCGCGCTCCGCTTCTTGTCGTCGTCCCGAATCAGGCCGGTGGAGATGCCGGCGGTGTTCTGGGGGCGATAGGCGCCGCTCGCGGCAGCGGTTTCGGCGATTTCCAGAATGGATGGCGCCGTCGTCGTGAGGCCTGCGGGGGCCGCGGCGTGGAGGGGCGCCACCATCAGGGCGGAACAGACCCAGAATGCAAGGAACTTCTTCATGTTCCGGCCGGGCTAGGGCGTCGCGGGCTGCGCGGCGTCCTGCTGGTCGTCCTCCCGGAGGTGCCGCATCAGGTAGAAGAGAGACACGAGTTCGAGGCCGACGCCGGCCCCGACCAGGGCCTTCGTGGGGGTGGACCACCCGAGCCGCTGTCCGTTCTCGTCGTAGCATTCGGCTTGAGTCTTGAGTCCTTCGCCGAGGTGCCGTGCGTCACCTTCTCCGCGGCACGTCAAGTTGCGCCAGAGCGCTGCGCCGGTGAAAGCCAGCAAGCCACTCAGGGCGAATGCGATGGCGCTCCGCCGGTTGTCGTCGTCCCGAATCATGCCGCTGGCGATGCCGGCGGTGTTCTGGGCGCGATAGGCGCCGCTGGCGGCGGCGATCTCGGCCGCCTCCAGAAGCGAGGAATAGGCCGCCGGCGAAGAGGTTCGACTCGCTGAAGCAGGTGTGGCATTCGCGTAGAGCGGCATCAGAACCAGGCCGTACACCGTGAGCAGGGCGACGAGTTTCTTCATGGAGAAGCTCCTTCCCGGCGGAAGCCGGCGCTGAGCAACGGTTGGGGGGTACAGCGGTCCCTGGACTCAGTTGCGGATGCGGACGGTCACGTTGCCGGCGATCACGGTTTCGCCGCTCCGTTGGAGCCGCAGCCAGACCCGATAGGTGCCGGGTAGCGAGAAGCGGTGGCTACCGAAGAAGAACGTTTCGATTTCGGCGCCCTCTTCATAGGGATCGCAGTCCGGCTCGTACACCGATTCGGTGTCGTCGTCCCAGTCCCAGACCTCTTCCAGGCAGTAGTAGTCCTCGAGGTTCTCCGCGGTCTCCAGATCCTCGAGACGGGCGCTCACCTCGACATCGAGGGACGGCCGGCGCGTCTCGCCCGGCATCCGGGGTCGCAGGAACAACTGCCGCGGCGCTCTTAACGTCAGCTTCGGTTCGGCAGCGGCGGCCGCGAGCGCGCGCAGGGGCTTCTCGGCGAGGATGGTGACCGCCGCGGCAGCTTCCGGCGGACCCGGCTCCGTAACGCCACCCGCCAGGGACACGGGAAGGACGATACCGACCAGGAAACCAACCAGCGGGGCGGACAAGCCGCCCGGGGCTCCAGTGCGCACACCGCGCATTCTACGACTGGCTGCCGATCTTTGCCTCCGCCTCCGCCGCCCGGAGCCGGGCCTCCGCCCGGGCCACCGCCTGCTGGGCCCGCTCGACCTCGTAGGTGGCGCCGAATTCCTCCAGCCGGGCCTTCGCCCGCGTAAGCGCGCTCTCGGCCCGGGCCAGGTCGATGTCCCGGGGCCGTTCGGCGGTTTCGGCCAGCACGGTCACGGTGTCGTCCAGAACCTCGAGGAAACCCCAGTGCACCGCCAGGTAGTGGTCCTCCTCACCCTGGCGGTACTGGAGACGGCCGCTCCGGATCTGGTAGAGGAGCGGTGCGTGACCGGGGAGTACCCCGATGTAGCCGAACACTCCCGGCGCCTCCACGTAGTCCACGTCGTCCCGAAAGACCACCCCGCCGGGGGTGATGACTTCGAGCCGAAGCGTTTCCGAGCCGCTCATTGGAGTCCGGGTCAGGCGGCCGCCAGCTCGCGGGCGCGCTCTTCGACGTCGTCGATCCCGCCCGCCATGAAGAAGGCCTGCTCCGGCAGATCGTCGAGATCCCCGTCCACGATGCGCCGGAAACCCTCGATGGTGTCCTTGAGTTCCACGTAACGGCCCTTGCGTCCGGTGAACTGCTCCGCGACGTGGAAGGGCTGCGAGAAGAACCGCTGCATCTTGCGCGCGCGCGCCACCGTCACCTTGTCGTCCTCGCTGAGTTCGTCCATCCCGAGGATCGCGATGATGTCCTGGAGGTCCTTGTAGCGCTGGAGAACCTCCTTCACCCGGCGCGCCACCTCGTAGTGCTCGTTGCCCAGCACCCGCGGATCCATGATGCGGGAGGTGGAGGCGAGCGGGTCCACCGCGGGGTAGATCCCGAGTTCCGCGATCTGCCGCGAGAGGTTGGTCGTCGCGTCGAGGTGGGAGAAAGTGGTGGCGACGCCGGGGTCGGTGTAGTCGTCCGCCGGGACGTAGATGGCCTGAATCGAGGTGATGGAGCCCTTGTCCGTCGAGGTGATCCGCTCCTCCAGTTCCCCCAGCTCGGAGGCCAGGGTGGGCTGGTAGCCGACGGCCGACGGCATGCGCCCGAGAAGCGCCGAGACCTCCATGCCGGCAAGCGTGTAGCGGTAGATGTTGTCCACGAAGAAGAGGACGTCCTGGCCGCGCTCGTCCCGGAAGAACTCGGCCACGGTAAGACCGGTGAGCCCGACCCGGAGCCGCACCCCGGGAGGCTCGTTCATCTGTCCGTAGACCAGCGACGTCTTCTTGAGGACGCCGGAGTCCGTCATCTCCAGCCAGAGGTCGTTTCCTTCGCGCGTCCGCTCGCCGACCCCGGCGAACACCGAGAACCCGCCGTGCTGGGTGGCGATGTTGTTGATGAGCTCCATGATGATGACGGTCTTGCCCACGCCGGCGCCTCCGAAGAGGCCCACCTTGCCGCCGCGCATGTAGGGCTCGAGCAGATCGATCACCTTGATGCCGGTCTCGAACATCTCGAGACTGGTGCTCTGCGAGACGAATTCCGGCGCCGACCGGTGGATCGGCCGCCGCTCCTCCGAATCGATCTCGCCCGCCTCGTCCACGGGATTGCCCAGCACGTTCATGACGCGGCCCAGCGTGCCCTCTCCCACCGGAACCGATATCGGCGCCCCGGTATCGAGAGCCTGCAGGCCGCGCACGACGCCGTCGGTCGGCTGCATGGCGACGGTCCGGACCCGGTTCTCGCCGAGGTGCTGCTGGACCTCGAGAACGATGTCCATGTTCTCGGTGGAAAGGCCGCGGTCGTCGCGCAGCCGGATCGCGTTGTGGATCGGCGGAAGGTCTCCTTCGAAGACCACGTCCACCACATTGCCAATGACCTGGACGACCCGTCCGGTGTTCTCAGCCACTTCTGCTCATGCTCCTTGTTTGCCGCTCTCAATCGAGTGCCTCGGCGCCCCCGACCACTTCGAGAATTTCCTTCGTGATCGCCGCCTGCCGGACCCGGTTCATCGTCAGGGTCAGGTCGGCAATGAGTTCGCTCGCGTTCTTGGTTGCGTTGTCCATGGCGGTCATGCGCGCCGCCTGTTCCGCGGCCACCGATTCAAGCAGCGCCCGCCAGATCTGGTATTCGACGTGTCGGGGAAGGAGTTCCGAAAAGATCTCCCCCTCCGTTGGTTCGTAGAAGAACTCCCGCGCCGGCGCACCGTCGGAACTCGACAGGTCCAGTCTCTCGAGCGGCAGCAACCGCTCGACCCGAACGTCCTGACGCAGGATGTTCTTGAACTCGTTGAACACCAGGTAGATCGCGTCGAGCCCTTCGGGATCCTCGGGGTCCTCGCGGTGATAGCGCTCCATCAGGGGCGCCGCGATCGCCCGGGCGTGCTCGTATCCGAGCGCCCGGAAGATGTCTTCGAGCGGATCCACGAGCCGCACCCCACGGCGGCGGAAATGATCTTTCCCCTTGCGTCCGACAGCCCGGACACCGACCTCGTTGTCACTCAGGGACTTGAGGAGGATCTCGCACCGCTTCAGCACGTTGGTATTGAAGGATCCGCAGAGGCCGCGATCCGAGGTGATCACCACCACCTCGACCCGGCGCGGCGGCCGCTCGCGGAGCAGGGGGTGGCTCTCGGTCTTGGCCCCCACGACCACCGAGTTCAGAACTTCCAGAATCCGGGCGGCGAAGGGCCGCGCCGAAACGATCGCCTCCTGGGCCCGGCGCAGGCGCGCCGTGGCGACCATCTTCATGGCCCGGGTGATCTGCTCGGTGTTCCGCACGCTGCGGGTGCGGCGGCGGAGTTCGAGGAGGGTCGGCATGGTTCGCTACCGGAAGACGCCTACGCGGGAACCGGCTCCCGGGCCTCCGCGGCCGGCGTCACTGCCTCTTCCCCGGCGCGGAAGGCGTCGCGCTTGAACTCGGCGATGGCTTCGGTGAGCGCGGCGGTCAGGGAATCGTCGAGCTTTTTTTCCTCCCGGACCCGCGAGAGCGTGCCCGGATGGCGCGTATCGAGAAACTCGTAGAGCCCCTTCTCGAAACTCCGGCATTCGGCCGGGGCCAGGTCATCGAGGAAGCCCTCGTTGGCGGCAAAGATGATCGCCACCTGTTTCTCGACCGGCGACGGCTCGTACTGGTCCTGTTTCAGAACCTCGGTCAGGCGTTCTCCCTTCGCCAACTGGGCCTGGGTGGCCTTGTCGAGATCGGAACCGAACTGGGCGAACGCCGCCATCTCCCGGTACTGGGCGAGCTGGAGCCGCATCGTTCCGGCCACCTGCCGCATCGCCCGGATCTGCGCGGACCCTCCCACCCGGCTGACCGAGTTGCCCACGTTGATGGCGGGCCGGATTCCGGCATTGAACAGGTCGCCTTCCAGATAGATCTGTCCGTCCGTAATCGAGATGACGTTCGTGGGCACGTAGGCCGAGAGGTCTCCGGCCTGCGTCTCGATGAACGGGAAGGCCGTGAGGGAGCCGCCCCCCTGCTTGTCCGAGAGCTTGGCGGCACGTTCGAGCAACCGCGAGTGGAGATAGAAGACGTCGCCGGGATAGGCCTCGCGGCCCGGCGGCCGCCGCAGCAGGAGCGATATCTCGCGGTAGGCCGCGGCGTGCTTGGAAAGATCGTCGTAGATGCACAGGGAGTGTCCCCCCCGATCCATGAAGAACTCACCCATGGCGCACCCCGAGTAGGGCGCCAGGTACTGCAGCGGAGCCGGTTCGGAGGCTGCGGCGGACACGATGATCGTGTGGTCGAGCGCTCCGTGGTCTTCGAGCGTCTGCACCACCTGGGCGACCGTCGAGAGCTTCTGTCCCACCGCGACATAGACGCACACGACCCCGGTGTCCCGCTGATTGATGATCGCGTCCACCGCAATCGCGGTCTTGCCGGTCTGCCGGTCGCCGATGATGAGTTCGCGTTGGCCGCGCCCGATGGGAATCATCGCGTCCACGGCTTTCACTCCGGTCTGGAGCGGCTCCTTCACCGGCTGCCGGGCGACGATTCCCGGGGCAATGCGCTCCACCGCATTCGTCTCGCTCGTTTCGATCGGGCCCTTGCCGTCGAGCGGACGGCCGAGCGCGTCCACCACCCGGCCCTTCATGGCCTCACCCACCGGCACCTGAAGAATCCGGCGGGTGCGCTTTGCGGTGTCGCCCTCCTTGATCGAGGTGACGTTGCCGAAGAGAACGAGTCCTACCGACGATTCCTCGAGGTTCAGCGCGAGTCCGAACACATCGTTGGGGAATTCCACGAGTTCGCCATACATGACCCCTTCGAGGCCGTGTACGCGGGCGATCCCGTCACCCGACGAAACAACGGTTCCAACTTCCGCAACATCCACCCCGGTTTCGTGACCGGCGATCTGTTCCCGCAGCAGGGCGGCGATTTCGTCTGCTCGAATGCTCATTGTGCTTCCTGTAAATCGTTGATTCTCGGTGTTTTATAGAGAATCAGGCGCCGTATTGTTCCTCGAATCGGGAAAGCTGACGATTGACGCTGGCGTCGTAGATTCGATTCCCGATGCGTACGACGAAACCGCCCAGCAACTCCGGATCCTCGCGGAACCGAAGCCGCGGGGTGCCCGAAAAGGCGGCCTCGATCGCCCCCCGGAGGCTCGCGCGGTCGCGCTCATCCAGTTGGTGCGCAGAAACCACTTCGGCTTCCACGATTCCGCGCCGTTCGTCAAGCGCCGCCCGAAACGCCCCCGCGGTTTCCGCGAGGTGTTCCGACCGCTCCCGCGCCACCATGACCGAAACGAACTTGCCGAGCCGGGAATCGGGCAGGATCCGGTCGGCGACGGTTTCAGCCAGTCTGGCGCGCCGCGGCCGCGCAATCGCCGGCGACATCAGCGCCTTCAGAAGTTCCGGTGAACGCTCCAGCGACGCCGCGAACTCCTCGAGACCCGTCGCCAGCCGCTCGAGGTGTTCCTCGCCCGCACCGCCCGCGACCACCGTATCCAGCAGCACGCGCGCGTAGTGCCGGGCTACCTCACTGGACATTGGAGCGCTCATATCAATCTCCGCGAAGCGCCGCCCTGCCGGCGTCCAGCAGGCGCCGATGATCTTCCTCGGACATGGTGTCCCGAAGTCGAGTCCGGGTGATTTCGACAGCGGCCCTTGCGGCTCCGGCGGCCAGACGCCGCTCCGCAACACGGACCTCCTGGTTCAACTCGGCCTGCGTCGCGGCGCCGATCTTCTTCGCCTGTTCCTCGGCCGCTTCCACGATCCGCCGGGCCTCGGCGGTGGCGGCTTCCGCAATACGCCGCTGGGCCGTTTCCACCTCGTTCCGGAGCTCCCGGGACCGCTCGGTCGCTCGCTCCGCCGCCCGGGACGCCTCCTCGCGATTTGTCCGCGCCTCGGCGAGCTGCTCCCGAATCTGGAGCGCGCGCGCCTCGAGGTAGCTCGCGAGCGGCTTTCGGAGCGCGAGGACCAGGATGGTCGCGAGGATCGTGAAGTTGACGATCTTCGGCAGGTTCGAGGCTCCCTCCTCGGCGGCGAATGCCGGCGAACCCGCGGCGACCAGGATGACGACAACGGAGGCGGCCACGATCGCCGGCCGCGAGAGGCGGATCCGCGGCGCGCGAGCGCTCGGGAGATCTTTCCGGCGGGCCACGTTCATGAGGCGCGGCGCAGGACCCTCGCGGTGAGATCGCTCGCCAGACTCTCTGCCACCTGTTCGAGTTCGGAGGCGGCGCGGGCGCTCTGCTCGCGGAGTGAGTCCTTTCCGGCCTCCAGGGTGGCGGCGGCCTGTTCGCGAGCCGCAGCCAGGGTTGCCTCGGCGCGTTCGCTGGCCTCGCGCCGAATCCGGTCCATTTCCCGATAGCCCTCCGCGCGCACGGCCGCGACGGCCTCCGCCACATCGGCCTCGGCGGCTGCCACGTCCGCTTCGGCTTGCTGCCGAACCTCGCGGGCGCCTTTGACCTGCTTCTCCCTGGCCTCCATCGCGCGAGCCATGGGCTCGAAGAACTGGCGCTTCAGGACGAGGGTCAGGCACACCACGATCACCGACACCATCAGGGCGGTCAAGTCGGGAATGATCGTCACGAAACCTACGGCCTATCGGGACAGGCTCCTACAAGAGGCAAGGGAAGTCAGCCGCCCCACCAGAAAGCGCGAAGACACCAGTCGGGAAAACCGAGGGCGACCGGATGCGCGCGGTCAGCGAACTGACCCGCCACGGACGGCGGGAAGGCTATCACCCGAAACCGGGGTTGCCAAGAAATCCGGGGCGGTTCAGGCGTTGGCGTTCTCGGGTTCGCGCGCCTGCTGCGGCGGGACCGGGGCGCCCGGTGTCTGGGACGACGAACGCTTGAAGTCGCGGTGAATCTGGAAGTGAGCGCCGTCGGCATCGCTCTTCGCTTCCAGCGTCAGATTTGCCGCCTGGACCGCGACACCGGCGATGGACCCGCCGGAATGCACGATGACGTCTTGCGCCGCGATCTCGCCGCTCACCCGGCCTCCGCCTTCCACGACGACGCGCTGGGCATGGATCCTGCCGTCGAAATTCCCGGAGGCGCCAACCGAAACCTCGTCTTCGGAGTGGATTTCGCCGACGAATTCCCCGTTCACATTGAAAGGCCCCGGCGCGTTCAATCGGCCGGACAGGCGCGACCCGGATCCGACGTATCCGCTGTGGGCGTCCCGCGATGAGTCTCTTGCCATGGTTCTATTCGCTCACTTCCCGTTCACTGGTCAACAAGACGAAGATGCGATGGAGATCATCTTCGGAGAAAAATTGTATCTGGACGGCGCCACCCTTGCCACGCCGCCGGATCTGGATCGGGAACCCGACGGCGCGCTGCATGCGCTCCTGCGCATCGCGCGTGTTCGGATCGGGACCGGATGAGCCTCGCTGCCTGGCTGGTGCGGCCCTGCCCGCTTCCCGAGCCCGCTTGACCCGGCGTTCGACCTCTCGAACCGAAAGACCGCCGCGGACGATTTCCTGGGCGAGTTGAGCCTGGGTTCCGGCTTCAAGCGGAACCAGCGTCCGGGCTGCCGCGGCGCGCAACTCTCCCGTTTCCACCAGGCGTCTGACCTGAGGCGTCAACTCCAACAAACGCAGCGTGTTGGTGACCGCGGTGCGGCTTCGCCCGACCTCCGACGCAATGGCGTCGTGGGTCATTCCGCCCCCGTCGGCCAGCCGGCGAAACGCGAGCGCTTCCTCGATCGGGTTGAGGTCCTCCCGCTGCAGGTTTTCGACCAGCGCCAACAACCCGACATCGTCATCGGAGGCCTCTCGAATTACGACCGGAACCCGCTCGAGTCCGGCCAGCTGGGCAGCGCGCCAGCGGCGTTCCCCGGCGATGATCTGGAATCTTCCGGCCTGCGGCCGGACCACGATCGGTTCGATAACCCCCCGGGAGGCAATGGAAGCCCGCAGTCCTTCCAGATCCTCGGGGGCGATCTGCGAACGCGGTTGCGAGGGATTGGGCACCAACTGCCCGACTGCCAGCGACCGCGATCCGTCGGTCAGCGTCGCCGACGGAAGGAGGGCATCGAGCCCGCGTCCCAAGCCACGCCGCTTCACCGGGAAAGAACCTCCTGCGCCAGGTCCGCGTAGGCAACCGCGACCCGGGACCTCGGATCGTAGACCTGTAGCGGGAGCCCGTAGGAGGGCGCTTCGGCGGCCCGAACCGATCGCGGCACGATGGAATGGAACACCCGCTCGCCCAACTTGTCCCGAACCTCGGCGATCACCTCCCGCGCGAGGTTCGTGCGCCGATCAACCATGGTGAAAAGGACCCCCAGCAGATCGAGTCCCGGGTTCCAGGATCGCCCGATTCGCGTCACGGTGTCGAGCAGGCGCGACAGCCCCTGCATCGCAAAGAACTCGCACTGCATGGGAACCAGGACGGCGCTCGCGGCCACGAGAGCATTGACGGTCAGCAGTCCCAGAGACGGCGGACAGTCCAGAAGGGCGAATTCGGTGTCCGGATCGTTCCGGGCGAAATCCGAAAGGCTCAGGCGGAGCCGGAGCGCGCGACGCTGGGGGTCCGGATCGTCGGCCGCGATCTGCAGATCCGCGGCGGCCAGCGAGGGATCGGAAGGACATGCGATCAGATTGGGAATGCCGGTGTCCAGAACGGCGCGGCCGAGCGGTTCCCGGTCCACGAGCACGTCATAAACGCTGTATCCGTCCTCGGCGATCTGAAGCCCGAGACTGGTCGTGAGGTTGCTCTGAGGATCCAGATCGACGACCAGGCACCGATGCCCGCTGATCGCAAGAGCAGCACCCAAATTGACCGTCGTGGTGGTCTTGCCAACCCCGCCCTTCTGGTTGACGACCGCCAGAATCCTCATCTGGAGGGTCCCGAGACTACCACGGTGATCAGCAGCCTTGTTTCACGTGAAACAACGCCGCATTCACGGCGACGCTTTGCGGGGTCGCCCCACCCAGACAACCCCCCGCTCCGCCGTCACGAGTTCCTCGTCGAAGAGACCAACCTTGAGCTCCGCCCGCTCCCGAGCGGGGCGCGAGGTCGGCCAGATCACCGGCGCTCCGGCGGGCATTCCTGCCGCCAGCAGGTTCCATTCGGCAGCCTGCAACTTGACCGCACGCATCGTTACCGCCGAAACGCGGGCCAACCCGGCCCGGCCCGCTTCGGATCTCAAGTATTCCTTGAGCCGTTGCCTGACGACGTGAACACGCCCGGTTAGCCCGAGTCCGTCAATGGCCATTTCCAAAAAGGCGCCAGAGGCCCGTCGCGGTTCCAGAAGGACCCACTCCGCGGTCCCTGCCAGCGCCAGCGGCAGCGCCGGGGTTCCGCCCCCGCTGCCGATGTCCAGCAAGGGTCCCCGTTCCGGCAGCAGGCCACGCAAGTGCAACGCCTCTCGAAAGTAGTGCCGGGCCAGGTCCTCCGGCGACCGGAAACCCACGATGCCCGCTCCCTTCCAGGCGCCCAGCATCGAAAAGAGCTTGGCCAGTTGCTCGTACGCCGCGGAGGAGACCGGCGGTTCGATACCGGCAAGCGCCTCGTGCAGAGGAAGAGGACCGGTGGGCCGAGCGGCCGCCGGGGCGGTCACTTCCCGGCCGTCAGCCTTCGTCGTGAGCCGCTCTTTTTCTTCTTGCCATCGCCTACGACCTCACCGGCCTTGGCGTCCGCCTCCCGGCGGTCCATGATCCTGCTGGTCACCACCTGCTGACCCATGGAAATGACGTTGTTCGCAAACCAGTAGAGCACCAGCCCGGAAGGCGCCCAGGCCATGATCAGCACGAAGACCACGGGCATGAACATCATGATCTTGGCCTGGATCCCCTCGGCCTGGGTCGCGGTCATCTTCTGCATGATGAGCTGGCTGGCTCCCATCAGCAGCGGCAGGATGAAGTACGGGTCCTCTCGCGACAGGTCCTGAACCCAGAACACGAAGGGGGCGTGCCGGAGCTCGACCGAAACCACCAGCAACCGGTAGAAGGCGAAGAAGAAGGGAATCATCAGCAGCATGGGCAGGCAGCCGCCGATGGGCGAGACGTTGTGCTCCCGATAGAGGGCCACCATCTCCTGGTTCATCTCGCTGCGTTTCGGATCCGTCGGTTTCAGCCCCTTGTATTTCTCCTGGATCCGCTTCACCTGTGGGCTGATCTTCTGCATCCGCCGGATGGAGACGTAGCTGTAGTGCTTCAGTGGAGCCAGCAGGAGGCTGATCAGAATGGTGACCAGCACGATCGCCCATCCGTAGTTCCCGAGCAGGTCGAAGGCCCAGAGCAGGCCCTGCCGGATCGGGACCACCAGAAACCGCAGCCAGGCGCCGTATTCGACGATGTCCACCCCGAGTTCGGTGAGCAGTTCCACCTGCTTCGGACCCGCGAAGAGCGTGAATTCGCTGGCGCCGGCCGACCCCAGGTGAGCGACCACCAGGTCGCGTGAACCTGTCGCCCCCTCCGGGACGATTTCGAAGCTGTCCCATGGAATCTCCAGCGCTTCCAGCCTTGCTTCATAGCGCTGGCCGGGCTCGGCTACCAGGAGACCCGCGAAATAGTGCGACGAGACCCCAACCGCCTGGGCTGACAGGCTCGCAGCCTCCCCTCCCGCTGCTTCTGCGAAGGAGAAGAGCCGGCTCTCACCGCCGGACTCGATGACGCCCTGCTCGGCGCCCTGGTATCTCCCGACCGAGCTTTCGTTCTCGATCCCGGGGCCGAACAGAACCTCCTTCAGCTGTTCCGCACCTCCCCGGATCGCGGAGACCGACACCCCCATCCGATAGTCGCCACCTTGAACCCGCACCGTCTTCAAGACTTCCAGGCCGTCGGTGGACGCCCACCGGAACTCGAGCTCGCGGGATTCCCCATCCCTCAATTCCAGGCGGACCGGACCCGTTCGGACCTGCCCGTCCACCGCAACTTCGTGCAGGGCGGTGGCGAGCCGAGCGGGCGCCGGGTCTCCCGGGAGCACCACGTCGAGCGGACGCACCGAGTTCACGAGGTCATCGCCCTGGGGCAGCGCCTCGAGGGGCGCTCCTACGGAGTCGGTGTGGTCGAGGAGCCGAAGCCCCAGCAGCCGGGCGCCCCGGTTGGAGAACTCCGCGACGTAAACGCTCGTCTCGACCGTGATCGTCTGCTCCCGCTCCGCCTCCCGTGCCTGAGCAGGGGCAGTGGGTGGGGTCGTTTCCGGCGTTGCGACCGGGGGAGCCGGCGCGGTAGGCGCCGGGGCGCCCGAAACGGCCGCGGTTTCCTCAACCGGAGGAACCGGCGGGGCGCTCTCGGGTCCGAAGAAACGGACGAAGAGGAGAAAAACAAAGAACGACAGCAAGAAAGCGAGAAGAACGCGCCGCTCCATGATTAGCAACCCTTGGTGAAACTCGCGCGAGCGCCGAGGCCGGTGAGGCCCAGTTCTCCCGGTGGGGGTCCGGCTGCGAAGGCGCGTGAGGGAGGAATACCGAGCGTATGTCGAGCGAAAAGCAACGCAGAACCCAGCGAAGCGGAATGTTTCAGCCGGGATGGATCGCCGGGCGAGCCCCCACCGGCAGAACTGGGCCGCGTGAGTCTTGCCACAGGCTGCTAACCCCTCGATGAAGTGAGATCAGGGCCGAGAACGCCGGTCCTCTTCGTTGGCGCCGGCACCGCGTCGTAACCCGAACCGCCGAACGGATGGCAGCGCAGGAGTCGCCGGGCGGCCAGCAGAATCCCCCGCCAGGGGCCGTGCAGCACGACCGCTTCTTCGGCATAACGGGAACATGAGGGCTGGAACCGGCAAGCCCCCGCGAACAGCGGGCTGAGCGCAACCCGATACAACCCGATGAGACCCACGAAGAGCGTGACCAGAGCGCGTTTCAGCGGACTCTCTCCCGGTCTCGATGGGCCGAGAGCCCTGGCGCCACGACAGGCGTCCGCCAACTCCGCCATCTCAGGCCCGCTGCCCTGTTCCGCCAGGCCCTTGCCGGCCGGGCTTGCGCCTGGGACGTCTGCCTCCGGCCGCCATCCCGACCGCGTTCCGGTACGCGCGCACCAGAGAGGTCCAGGAGGCCTCGTGAATGCCGCGGCGGGCGATCAGGACGAGGTCGCCGGACGGACGGCGCCCCCGCCGGTACGCCTCGCGCAGGAGGCGCTTGGCCCGGGATCTCTGAACGGCGCCTCCGATCTTCCGGCTCGCCACCACTCCGAGCCGGGGAGGTGCGCTGCCGTCGCCCCTCGCCAACCGTATTGCCACCACGTACGGGGAAACACCGCGCGAACCGGCGGACATCACCGCGCGGAACTCCGAGGACCGCCCAATCCGCTGATCCCTCGGTAGGGATTCGTCTCGGCGGGCGCCACTCAGTGATGGGCGCCGACGCGTCGCGCCGCCTTCACCCATGACGGAACCCCTCAGCAGCAGCTGGCGCTCGTTCGCGCTAAACGGAACACACCGTCAGGGCGCACCGAACGGCCAGCCGGCCGTCAGGCCGACAGCCTTCGACGGCCCCGGCGACGCCGACGGGCGATGACCGCACGACCGCCTGGAGTGCTCATCCGTGCCCGGAAACCGTGCTTCCGCTTCCTTCGCCGCCTATTGGGCTGAAACGTCCGTTTCACGGGATTGTCCTCTCCAAGTCATTGAATCTACAAGAAAAACCCGGTGGTGCTCGCCGCCATTGCCGCGCCGCACCACCGAGCGCGACAGTATACCGCCAATGCGGGTTTCACGTAAAGTGAGTTTCGGTTTCGTGGAAACGTCAATCCGCCGCGCATGGCGCTCTCGGCGTTCCTCCAGCGCCGCCTGAGATCGGTGTGCCGCACGTTCAACGCGGCGGTACCTGTTTTCCTGCGGGCTGAGACTCTGCTGAAACGCTCCCGCGGTCCGCCGCCGTGTTGTTGTCTTCGCCGGGAGTCCTTGGGATTGTCCAGACCCGGTTGACTCGCTCTGAAGGGGCGCTGCTACATTCCCTCGCCGTCATCCGAGCGCCGTGCCGTCGAGCGCCGGGTGGCGGTTCTTTTTCCCGTTTTCGTCACCGCTACGGCTGTGCCCTCCAGCCACATTTTCGATCTTTTTCTTGTCCCGACTTTCGCACCCAACGACAACCGCCGAAGCGCCCAGAACCCCCGCCGATCAATGGGGGGAGGTGTTGTCCGTAATCAGGACCAGCCTTTCCCCCCACGAATACGCCACCTGGTTCGCGCCGGCCGAATTCCTCGGCGCCGAAGACGAGGTGGTTGCCATTCGGGTTCCCAACGCCATGTTCGCGAATCATCTCGAGGGTGAATACCGGGACCGGATCCTCGACGCATTCACGGCAGCCGGGAGCCCCATGGCTTCGGTTCGCTGTTCGGTATCCGGGAACTCCGTCTCCGCCCGCGACCCGGCCCACGCCCTGGTCCAGGTCCACCAAACCCGGAGTGGCGGGTTACCGGAGACCACATCGAGGAGCGACTCTCTTGCGGCTTCGTTCACTTTCGACGCCTTCGTCGTCGGCGCCAGCAATCGCTGCGCCCACGCGGCGGCGCAGGCGGTGAGCGATCGTGGCGTCCAGTACTCCCCATTCAATCCCCTCCTCATCTACGGAAGCGCGGGGCTGGGCAAGACCCACCTCCTCCAGGCGATCGCGCGCCGCTATCTGGAACGGAACCCGGGCCGAAGGGTCCTCCAGACCCGGGGAGAAGCCTTCAGCGGCCATGTGGTGAACGCCGTCAGGTCGCAGGATCTCTATGGTTTTCGGGATCAGTGCGCGCAACTCGACATGCTGCTCGTGGACAACATCCAGTTCATCGCCGGCCTCGATCGCTTCGGCCGGAGCGCGGAAGAGTTCTTCCACGCGCTCACCGCGCTGTCCGAGCGGGGCCGCCAGGTCGTCCTGACTTGCGACTGCCATCCCCGCGACATCCGGAATCTGGACGCCCGGATCAAGAGCCGTCTCGAAAGCGGCCTGACCACCGATGTCGGCAAGCCCGACTGGGAGATGCGGACGGCTATTGTCCGCGGGAAGGCGGCGGCCCTGGGGATGGAACTGCCGGATGGCGTTGCGGAAACCATCGCGTCCCGCTACAAGAACAATGTGGGAGAGCTGCAGGGATTCCTGAACAGCCTCATCGCCAGCTCACGGGCCAACGGGGTGAAGATCTCCTCCGTCTTCCTGCAGCGAATCCTGTCGGCGCATCCCTCCCGGCGGAGTCCCCGTCCTTCCATTCAGGACGTGCAGACGGCCGTGGCCAAGGCCTTCGGCATGGCGCCGCTCCGGCTGATCGGTCCGCAGCGCGGGAAGGCGCTCGTCCTGGCCCGCCACGTTGCCATGTACCTCTGCCGTGAAACGACCGGACGCACTCTCAAGGACATCGGAAGAGAATTCCGGCGCGACCACTCCACGGTGACCTACGGTATCCGCCGGATCGCCACCGCTCGGGAACGCGATTTGGGACTGAACCGGATTCTGGAACGCCTGCTGGATCAACTTTCCTGACCCGCAACCGCTCCCGCGAGGGACTCGGCAGGAAGCGGTTCAGCGCCCGCAGCCAGGCACCGGAACATTCGCCCCGCCCGTGGGGAAAACGTGGGGAAAACCGCTGGAATTCCGGGGGACTCGGATGGGAAACAGGGTGCGTTCGGCACGCCTTGACCGGCCTTCTCCGGTTCCCCCGGGGAAACCACGGGCGCGCGGGCAGTTCCCCGGCAACCCAAAAACGCAAAAACTAACCATATTTCAATGACTTGGCAGTTCCATCAACACTTTCCACAAGCCTTGTTTCTCACTATAATTCCTTCCTGACGGCTCTTCCTTCTATTGATCCGCTCGATCCGCGCGCCCCTCAGAGTTTCGTGCCCGAGCGTCTCTGACTCCACTCACATCCGCGGGCGATTCTCAAATCCCCGTTCCGCCAATCAGCTGATTCAGAAAAGAGCATTCCATGGACTTCACCACTGACCGAGAAGCCCTCCTGGCAGAACTGAACCTGTTCGCCGGCGTGGTCGAGAACCGGCCATCAGACCCACTCTCCATGTTCTCGAACGTGACCTTCCGGCCATCGGAGAACGGATGCGAACTGACGGCGTCGGGCGGCGAGATCGGTCTGAGGTCGAGCATCACGGCGGAGACCAGCGGCGAAGGATTGCTCAGCGTTCCGGTCAGCCTGCTCGCCCGCTGGCTCAAGGAAGGGCGCGCGGAGAACGTCTCCTTTCACGAAACCGATCAGAACTGGATCCAGGTTCGTTGCGGCGGAAACGACACTCGCATCCCCGGCCGGGTTGGAGATCCGCCAACGCTTCTGGAGCCGCCCGCGGATCCACTCTGCACGGTGCCTTCGGAAATGTTCGCGACCCTGCTGCGATCCGGCTCGTACGCGTTTCCCGCCGCGGTGGACGCCTCGGTCGCGACAGCCGGCGCCCAGGTTGAAATCGAGGGCTCCAGCGTACGGATCGTTTCGTCCGATCACTCCCGCCTGGCCTACTCCAGCGCCACGCTGGGAGACGGAGCCGGTTCCGGCGGCAAGCAGGCCTTCGGACTCGGAATGAAGGCGATTTCCGAGTTGACGCTGCTGGCGCGCAGCAGCGACTCGGGTATGCGCTTCTTCGAAGGGGAAAATCACCTCTTCTTCGAGTTCGGACACCGCCTCCTCGTTTGCGCCAAGCTCGCCGATCGGCTACCGGAGTACGAGCACGTGATCCCGCGTGATTGTCCCGTCCGGGTTCGCACCAGCCGCGAGGGGCTGCTGGCCGCGGTGCAGGCAGCTCTCCCGTTCTCGATCGGGGATTTCAACCGCGCCAAGCTCGACATTGGCGACGAGTTCATTCGGATCGATGTCACGTCCGTGCGAGGAGAGGCGATCTCGGAAGTCGAGATTCTCGAGGCCATGGGTACTCCCGTGAGCCTGCTCCTGAACCTCGTGCACCTGCGTGACTTTGCGAAGAGCTTCGACTGCGGGGTGGTAGCGCTGGAATTCAACACGCCAGACACTGCGTTCATTCTGCGTCCGGTGGACGAGGACGACACCATCGAACACTTCTGCGTCGGGATGCCGCTCGTTTGATTGATGGGTACGCCGCTTGGCTGAGGCGCTGTTGAACATGGACAGCAGCGTGCTCTCTCCGCCGAACGAGTATTCGGGCGGCGACATCAAGATCCTCGAGGGCCTGGAGGCGGTGCGGGTCCGGCCCGCGATGTACATCGGCTCCACCGGAGAGTCCGGGCTGCATCACCTCTTCAAGGAGGTCGTGGACAACAGCATCGATGAAGCGATGGCGGGGCACAGTGGCCGCATCCAGGTGACGATTCATCAGGACGGCAGCCTGTCGGTGCGTGATGACGGCCGCGGCATCCCGGTGGACCCGGAGCCCAGTACGGGGCTGCCGGCGGTCGAGGTGGTCATGACCCGGCTGCATGCGGGCGGCAAATTCGATGACGACACCTACAAGTACTCCGCCGGGCTGCATGGCGTTGGCGTTTCGGTCGTGAATGCGCTCGCCTCCTGGCTGCGGGTGGAGGTGCGCCGCAACGGGACGGTCTATCAGCAGTCCTACCGTCGCGGAGAGCGCACCGGACCACTCGAGACGGTTGGCGAAACAGTCCCGGAGGACACCGGGACCCTCGTTCACTTCCTGCCGGATCCGACCATTTTCGAAGAGACGACCGAGTTCGATTTCCAGCAGATCGCCCACCGGGTAAGGGAGCTGGCGTTTCTCGTCCGGGGCGTGGAAATCGAGTTGGTGGATGAGCGCGACGGAAAGAACTCCGTCTTCCACTACGAGGGCGGGATTTCCGAGTTCGTGGCCCATCTGAACCGCAACGAGACGCCGATCCATCCTTCCGTGGTCCGTTTTGACGTGGAATCCGCGGAGCTGCCGAACGGCGCCTCCCAGACGGCGGCCCATTCGTGCGAAGTGGCTCTCCAGTGGAACCACAGCTACCGGGAAGCGGTGCACTCGTTCGTGAACAACGTGAGTACTCCCGAGGGAGGGACCCACCTCAGCGGCATGCGGGCGGCGCTCACGCGCGCCATCAACACCTATGCGCAGGGAACCCGGCTCGGAAGGGAACTCAAGGAACGGATCCAGGGCGAGGATGCCCGAGTGGGGCTGGTGGCGGTGATCAGCGTTCGCGTCCCCGAGCCGCAGTTCGAGGGGCAGACCAAGACCAAGCTGGGAAACAGCAGCGTTCAGGGATTCGTGGATTCCCTGGTCTACGAGGAGCTGATCCGGTTCTTCGAGGAAAACCCCGACGACGCGAAGGCCATCGTTACCAAGGTGGTCGACTCCTTCCAGGCCCGGGACGCCGCCCGGAAGGCGCGCGACATGGCGCGCCGCAAGGGCGCGCTGGCGTCCACCTCGCTGCCCGGAAAACTCGCGGATTGCCAGGAGCGCGATCCCGAGAAGAGCGAGATCTTCATCGTGGAGGGCGAGTCCGCCGGCGGCTCGGCGAAACAGGGACGGGACCGGAAATTCCAGGCAATCCTCCCGCTACGCGGAAAGATCCTGAACGTCGAGAAGACCCGCACCAACCGGATGCTGGAGAACGAGGAGATCAAGACCTTGATCTCCGCTCTGGGCGCCGGGATCGACGCCGAACTCGACCTGACGGCGCTGCGCTACCACTCCGTCATCATCATGACGGACGCGGACGTGGACGGATCCCACATCCGGACCCTGTTGCTCACTTTCTTCTATCGCCGGATGAAGGGGTTGGTGGACGAGGGGCATCTCTACATTGCCGAGCCTCCGCTCTATCGGATCGAGCACCCCAGGTCGGAGAAGACCGACGATCGGTATTTCCTGGATGACCGGACGCTTGATGCCTATCTCCTCGAGCGGTCGGTGGTGGGCAGGACCGTGTCCACCGATAGCGCGGACTTTTCCGGGGAGGAACTGCTCGCCAGCGTTCGCCGGCTGAGTCAGGTCCGGGAACGGCTGGATTTGCTGGGACGCCGGGGCTATCCCCGGGACCTGGCGCTCTGGCTGCTTCGCGGCCGGAGCGGGAGCGAGATCACCGCATCCCGCCCGGAAATGGAAGGCCTTGCCCAGCGCTTGACGGAGTCCGGCTCGCCGGCGCGCGTCGTGCCGGAAGTCGGCGCTCAAGGCCGATTCGCGATCGAACCGGTAGCTTCACGCGACGGCCGGGCTTTCACGCGGCGGCTGGGAACGCCGTACTTCGAGCGCGGGGAGTACCACCGCCTGGTAACCCTCTACGAACAGATCCGCGAGTTCGACACCCGTCCCATCCGGGTCTTTCGCGGTGAGGAGCCAAACACCGAGAACCTCGAATGCGAGCTCGGCTCGGCCGGCGAACTGCTGGACCACCTCCTGGAGAGCGCTCGCCGTCATCTGAAGATCCAGCGCTACAAGGGACTCGGCGAGATGGATGCGGAGGAACTCTGGGACACCACGATGGACCCGGCTATTCGAAGCATGAAGCGGGTGCAGGTCGCGGATGACCTGGATGCGCAGGAACTCTTCAGCACCCTGATGGGGGACCAGGTGGAGCCCCGGCGCGCGTTCATCGAGAAAAACGCCCTGAACGTGACCAACCTGGATGTCTGACGTTCCGTTCGCGGATCCCCCCGGCTCGGGGGACAACCCGGGGGCGGATCCAGGCGCCGCCGGTCCGTTGAGGCCGGCACCCGAGGTCAAGCACATCGAGGCCGAGATGACGCAGTCCTACATGGACTACGCCATGTCGGTGATCATCGGCCGCGCGCTCCCGGATGTCCGCGACGGTCTGAAGCCGGTACAGCGGCGGGTGCTCTACGCGATGTTCCGGGAGGGCCTTCTGCCCTCGCGCTCCTATTCCAAGTGTGCGGGAATCGTGGGAGAGGTCCTCAAGAAGTACCACCCCCACGGGGACGCTTCGGTGTACGACACGCTCGTCCGCCTCGCACAGCAATTCAACCTGCGCCACCCGCTGATCGACGGGAAGGGCAACTTCGGGTCGGTGGACGGAGACCCGCCGGCCGCCTACCGCTACACCGAAGCGCGCCTCACCCAGTTCGCCGTCTCCATGATGGAGGACATCGATCGGAACACGGTCAGCTTCCACCCGAACTTCGATGGCAAGACGGTGGAACCCGATGTTCTCCCCACCGTCGTGCCCAGTTTGCTGGTGAACGGCTCGGACGGCATTGCGGTGGGCATGGCGACGAAGATTCCACCGCACAACCTGCGCGAGGTGACCGCGGCGCTGGTACACCTGATCGAGCACGGGGAGGCCAGCGACGAACACCTGAACGCCGAGTTGCTGGAACTGGTGCCCGGCCCCGACTTTCCTACCGGCGGCCGGATCCATGGGCGCCGCGGCATCGTGGGCGCCTACTACGAAGGGCGCGGGGTCATTCAGGTGCGGGCGGTCGCCGACATCGAGACCACCCGCGAGGGACGGAACCGCATCGTCGTCACCGAGATCCCCTACCAGGTCAACAAGGCCCGCCTCATCGAGAAGATCGCCGACCTGGTCAAGGACAAGCGCCTGACCGGGATTTCGGACCTCCGCGACGAGTCGGACCGGCGCGGCATGCGGATCGTCATCGAGTTGAAGCGGGGCGAGGAGCCGCAGGTGGTGCTGAACAACCTGTACCGCCACACGGCGCTGCAGACGTCTTTCGGGATGAACCTCCTGGCGATTTCCCGGAACCGGCCGCGCCTGTTCTCGCTGCTCGGAATGCTGCGCGAGTTCCTCCAGTTCCGGCGGCTGGTGATTCGCCGGCGGACCCGTTTCGAACTCGACCGGGCCGAGCAGCGGATGCACATTCTCGAGGGGCTCGCGGCGGCGGTGGATCGCCTCGACGAGGTCATTGAGTGGATTCGGCGCTCGAAGGATCCGGCGAGCGCCCGGGCGCGCCTGATGCGCGAACTCCAGCCCCGGCGTTTTGGCACGGATCGCGAACTCCTCGCCCGCGCCGGGAACGGCCGGGCGGAGCCCGACCAGGAAGGCCTTTCCGAGGCGCAGGCCCAGGCGATTCTGGATCTCCGGCTCCAGCGGCTGACGCAGATGGAGCGCGAGCGGATCGAGGCCGAGATGGCGGATCTCGGCACGAAGATTCACGACCTGCGCGATCTTCTCCAGAGTCCCGAGCGCGTTGACGGGATCATTCGGGACGAAGCGCAGGCCGCCGCCAAGAAGTACGGCAACGACCGGCGCACCGAGATCGTCGAAGACGCCGGGGACCTCTCCATCGAGGAGCTGATCCCGGTCGAAGACATCGTGATCTCGGTGACCCAGGCCGGTTACATCAAGCGGACCCCGCTCAGCGATTACCGCGCCCAGTCGCGGGGCGGCACCGGTCACTCCGGCGCCCGCATTCGCTCAGGAGACGCGATTCACGATGTCCTGATCGGGAATACTCACAGTCGGTTCCTGTTCCTGACCGACGAAGGCGTGGCGTTCCGCCTCAAGGGCTACGAAATTCCGGAAGCGGGAAAGGCGGGCACCGGGCGCGCCATCGTGAATCTGCTCCGGCTCCCGAAGGAGCGGCAGGTCGTTGCCATCGTGCCGCTTCCCGACGAACAGCCCGACCAGGCGCCCGGCGAAGAGAAGGCCCCCGATGATCTGCACCTCTTCACGGCGACCCGCCGCGGTCAGGTGAAGCGCTCGTCCTTCTCCCAGTACCGAAACGTCCGGGCGGGCGGGTTGCGGGCCGTCCGGATCCCCGACGGAGACACCCTGCTGGCCGCGACCCTGACCAGCGGCGGAAGCCAGGTCGTGCTCACCACCCGGAACGGGAAGGCCATCCGTTTCCAGGAGAGCGATGTCCGGTCCATGGGACGCGTGTCGGCCGGCGTGAGGGGGATCCGGCTGCGGGGCGACGACGAGGTCGTCAGTCTGGTCACCGTCGAAGAGGAAACGGACGGGGGCAGCTCGCTCCTCACGGTCACCCAGCACGGCTACGGCAAGATGAGCCCGCTGGACCTCTACCCATTGCGGAACCGGGGCGGTCAGGGTGTTCTGAACATCAAGTCGTCGAAGCGGAACGGCAACACGGTGGGGACGGTGGCGGTGCGCGGCGGTGAGGATCTGATCGCGATCACGGCCGCAGGAAAGGCGGTTCGCATTCCTGTCGAGGGCTTCCGCGAGATCGGGCGCGTTACCGAGGGAGTCCGGGCCATCCGGGTGCGAGAGGGCGACGAGGTTGTCGCCATCACGCGCATTCCTCCGGCCCCTCCGGAAGAAGAGGAGGGGTCATCCGATGAGTCGCCTGCCGCGGATCCGGAAACACCACCTCCGAGCGATGGATAGGAGACTCCTTGCGTAGGAAATTCCGTGGATAGGAAACCGCTTGCCGCGCCGTCCGGCTTCCGGGCCGTCTGCCGCGTGCTTGGAATTGCGGTGGCGTTCACGTCCGGCTGTTCTTCGCCGCCGGAAGAGACGCTCCTGTCGCAGTTTTTCCGCGCCATCGCGCAGGAGGACCGGGTGACCGCTGCCGGGATGTCGATGGCCGCGTTTCCGGGAGGACCGGTCGAATCCTGGGAAATCGTGGAGGTCGGCCCCGTGACGGAAGGCCCTTACCGGGTTCCCGAGCTGCGCGCGGAAGAGACGGCCGCCGAAGCCGCTCGCGACGAACAGTTCAAGGTCTTCTATGACTTCCGCCAGGCGAACCAGGAAGCCCTCGCGGCGATCACGGACCGCCGGGATGGGAATCCGGATGCCGCAATCGGAGGCCGGCTGGGCGAAGTTGCCGACGCCTGGGATGCTCACAGCGTCGAGCGCCGGCGGCTGGTTTCATCGCTCAGCGAGGTGCAGATGGCCCTCGAGGAGGAACGGCGGCGCGCGCAGCGCAGCCTGCTCCGGGAGGCGCCCGTGGACTATCTCGCGGGGAACATCTCGGAGCAGGAGCTCCTGGTGCGAACCGTGGAGGAAGGGGCCGGGCGCGAATACCGCTTCGTCCTGATCCGCTACGACCTCCAGAACCAGCACGGTGCGGAGGTGGCTTCGCGCTGGATCATTGCCGCCATCGAGGCGGCTACGGAAACCACTTCGCCACCTTGAGCGGCGACGCCCGCACCGCCCTGCTATCGATTCTCCGGCGGGAGTCCGTCCGGTTCGGTGAGTTCAAGCTGGCGCACGGTGGCACCTCCGACGTGTACGTGGACGCCAGGCTCACGGTCCTGCGTTCCGATGCGGCGGGGCTGGTCGGCCGCGTCCTTGTCGACACCATGGACCGCTGCGGCTTCGAGGCGTCCGCGGTGGGGGGTATGGCCGCGGGTGCCATCCCCCTGACGACGGCGGTGGTCATGGAGGCGCACACCGCCGGGCGCGAATTTGCGGGGTTCTTTGTCCGCAAGGAGACGAAGGACCACGGCCGTGGGCGGCGCATCGAAGGGGTTGAACACCCGCAGGGCGCGGCCGTCATTCTGGAAGACACCGCCACGACCGGAAAGTCCACCCTGGCGGCGGTGGAAGCCGCGCGCGAGGCCGGCTTCGAGGTGGTGGGAGCGGTGGCGCTCGTGGATCGCGGGATGGGCGCCGGACCGCTGCTTGCCGGAGCCGGCGTGCCCTTTGCGGCGGCGTTCACGCTGGACGACCTGACTCATCTTTGACAGTTTGATTTTGGAACTCGTTGATATGTGGTGAGTTACGGTTTGTGCCGAGAGTCCGTGGCACCGCATTTCGGCGGATTTCGGGGTGTCGCGGGTGCGCCGTTTCCTGAGGCCTGGGTGACGGCTGGTTG
>MPMW01000194.1 GCA_002238705.1 Acidobacteria bacterium bin61
CGGCCACCCTCCAGCCGATAGATCCGCAGCCCGGAGCGCAATCCCGCCGGGCGGCTCGGCGCATACGCGTCCGGCACCTCCACCCACACCTCCGGAAACCCCCACGCCTCGTACAGCACCAGCCGGTTCCGCCGCACGTCGGTGGTGCTGTCCACCTCCAGCACCACGTCGGGATACGGGTCTTCCCCAACGTCCAGATACTGCGAGACCCTTCCCTCCGTTCGGTCCGGATGCAGGAATGCCATCTGGTCGGCGTGGATGGAGTGATGTTCCCCGGACCCGGGCTCCGTCCGCCGGATCTCGACCGCGCCGAGCGACTCGATCGCGGATCCCCGCACCTGGGCGATCCGTTCCAGAAGATGTCCCAGCCGGTTCCGCGGCCGCTCGTGCGGCGCGTGCGCCGGCTCCCGGACCATCCAGGCGATCTCCGCGCGGGAGTCGAAGAACTCGACCCGGCCCTCGTGCTCCGCGTATTCGGCGCGGGTCATCGGCCGCCGGTAGCAGCCGGGGAACTCCAGCCCGGAGCGGGGGAGGCCGCGGTCCCGTGACTCCCGGCGGACGCCTCCCTGCCGGCGCGACGGGACGACGGCGGACCGCGGTTCGGCCAGCCCCGCGCCCTTCGCTACCAGCCTCTTCACGGCCGCGAGTCTAGCGGGGCGGCCTACGGGCGTCCTCGCAGAGACTCGAGCGTGCTTCCCGCTACGCAGCTCGGCTCCGCGCCGGGACGGGAGCCATGCGGAGTGGTGGAATCCGTCCAGCCGCTCGCCTGCGGCGGGCTGTGCCGGCTGAAACGCGGCGCGCGGTGGGACGAGATGGACCTTGAGACGCGGGAATGGCGGATCCCGGCGGAGCGGATGAAGGCGAACCGGGACCATCGGGTTCCCCTGTCCACCGGGGCGCTGGCGGTGCTCCGGGAGGCGCGAAACGTGGTGACCGGTTCGGACTTGGTCTTCCCGTCAGTGCGAGGCCGCCGGCTCTCGGATGCGACGATCTCGAAGATGGTCCGGGAACTCGGGATCGGGGCGGTGCCCCACGGGTTCCGATCCAGCTTCCGGGACTGGGCGGCGGAGTGCTCCGACGCCCCCCCGCGAGGTGTGCGAGCTGGCGCTGGCCCCTGTGAACTCGGACCGGGTGGAGGCCGCCTACCGGCGGACGGACCGCTTCGAGCGGCGCCGCGAACTCATGGAAGAGTGGGCGTCTTTCCTGGCGTAGCGTCTCCGCTCCAAAGGCACTTTCCCGGCCTTCGTTTCGGCAGTGGTTGGGGGCATCCCCGGCCAAGAGCAATGCTCGAAGGTCCTGACCCCGTGCGGAGGCCGTCCGGCAACGCTGCAACGACCTCTCCCGCAACAGCGGACAGGATCACAGGAGCGTCGGGCGATCAGATACGTGAGTCAGGCACGCCGCCCTCGATATGCACGGTCCGGCTTACGTGCCCAGCGTTTCGCTCAGGGCTCGGACCGCGTCGGCTGCGTTGAGAATCTGTATCCCCTGGTAGGGGTGGAGCGCCAACAGATCCCCGTCGCCCGTGACGATCAAGTCCGCAGCGGCTGCCACTGCGGTAGCGACTACGGCATCGTCATCAGGGTCCGACGGGACAACTCGAGGGGAGGATCGCAAGGCGACGAAACGGTTTGCCAAAGCGTACCGTGCGGCGAGCTGGAGTGGAGTCTTTCGGTGGCGCCGGAGTTTCAGCCTGAACCTGGGCCGGTCCACAACGCGGGCAAGCTCGTCGATTAGAGGCCGACTCGTATACAGCTTGACGCGTCGGTCGTCCGCAAGATCCAGAATCCGCTGCGGGTTGCCACTCCACAGCAACCCCGAAACCACGATGTTCGTGTCAAGGACCAGCCGCACGTTGCCGCCTTTCAGCGCGAACGGCCTCTACTTCTTCCTGGATCTCCTCCATCGTCATGGGTTGGATGTCGTCTGCTGCCATCTCACGGGCGTCCCGCAGCAACTCCCCGAGGTGGAACCGGCGGAGTTGTTCCCGAAACATCGCCTCCACCGCATCCGGGGCGAGAAGGCCAGCCTTCGCGACCTCCTTCTCCAGATCCTCGGGCAGTTCGAAGGTGACAGCCATGATGTCCTCCGCGCCCCGCGTCTGAGGCGAATCAGCATCCTGGCAGCCTGTGGTGAAACCCGCGTGAGCGCCGAACCCCCACCGGGAGAACTGGGGGCGAGGCGCCCGGCTGACAAGGCGCGTGAGGCCGGAATACCGGGTGTATTTCGGCCGAAACGCAACGCAGAGGGCCGCGCAGCGGGCCGGTTCAGCCGGGATGGATCGCCCGTCGAACGCCGCGGGGGTTTTGCCACAGGCTGCTAACCCGAACTTCTCATACTGCGGGGGGGTCGGTCGGCGGAAGAGTCGGCGGCAGGCAGGTTGACGGGTTGGAGCGGGTCTGAGGGCACCGTCGGGGGGCAGAACCCGGGGTTCGGCAGCGGATAAGTGTTTGGAGCGGAACGCCAAGCAGGTTGGGGCGAGTTCCGGGCACACCGGCGGCGCATCTGGGGGGCTGGGTCGATCTGGCGGGGGCGTCAGGTGGCGCCGAGGCGTTCCCAGGCGATGCGGAACAGGTCCTGATCGGGACAGGCGGAGGAGATGGCGAGGT
>MPMW01000010.1 GCA_002238705.1 Acidobacteria bacterium bin61
CAATACGGCAAAACAGAGTCCGCGGGAGTGTCTCGAGGCGCTCCGGGTCCTGCGGCTCCGGCGGAAGCTGCCGGCCCTGCGGGCGGCCACCCGCGGCGGGGGGGAGGAAGCGCTTGCCGCCCTCGCGGAGTTGCAGCGGATCAGCGAGGAGATTGACCGGATGCAACGCGACCCGTCCTCACCCGGTCGCTGTTAGGCGTTGGACGCCGGGGGCGTGCGGCCTTCCACATGCTAGAGTGCCGGGTTGCTGTTTGGCGTCGCCCGGCCGGCGAACGATCGGGTTGAACGCCGGACTGATTCGACCTTGCGCGCACCTGCTGTCCGTTCCCATGGGGAATTGCTTTCCTGGAGAGTTTGCGGAGAGCGTCTGTCCGCGGCCGCCACCAACCGAATGAGTATGCCGGCGGACCCCCGTTCGTCGGCTGACCACCTTGCCCGTGCGGAGCCGGGACTTCGAAACCCGGCCCCTGTCCTCTTTCGCGACCGGACCGTGAAGCCGGCAACGGGAAGGGACTGAGCATCGGTTCCGAGAGCTCGCCCGGAGGATCAACCATGGAACAAGCGGAAACCCCCGGGTACGATCTGGAGCTGCTCCGTGACTTCGGAGTCGAAGCCCAGACCAACGAAGTCAAGGCGCTCGTCGCGCTTGGCAAGGACCGTGGCTATCTGCTGACCGAAGAGCTGCAGGAGGCCTGGGGCGACGACCCGCCCGAGGAGTTCCTGGAGAGCCTCACGGAATGGGGCATCCCGATTTACGAGTCCGAGGAGGAATACGAGAAGTCCCGCGACACCGAAGGCACCACCCTCGACCTGACACCGAGCGCCATCGAGCGCACGAACGACCCCGTCCGGATGTACCTCCGCGAGATGGGTGTCGTTCCCCTGCTCGACCGGGAGGGCGAGGTCCGGATCTCCAAACGCATCGAGCGCGGCAAGAACCGCTCGAAACGCGCCATCACCCGCCGCCTCTACATCATCTCCAAGCTGCTCGTTGAGTTCCGGCCGCAGATCGAGGCGGACACGATGCAGTTGCGGGAGAACTTCGAAGTTGCCGAGGGTGGGACCACCATCCGTCACGACCAGCACCGGGAGCGGATTCTCGCTGCGCTCCTCAAGCTCGAAGCGGAGTACAAGCTGTATCGGCGGCGGGTGTCCCTTCTCCGCGGCGTGGCCCGCCGCACCCGCACCTATCGCCGCCGGGCGAATGCCGCGGCCCGCTCGCGGATCAAGATGAGCCACATCATCTGGACCATGCGTCCGACCGACGGGCTGCTCAGTCGCTGGATGGAAGAACTGAAGGTCCTTTCCCTCGAGGCGCGCCGGGCCACCCACGAGGTCGCGATCTGCGCCGCCCTCCGGAGGGAAATCGACGCCGCCGAGGACACGACCCGCGAGACCAAGACAGCGCTCCGCCGCGAGGTCATGGGTCGCCAGCGCGAGGCCCAGGAAACGCTCGACCGCGCCGGCCACGTCATGCCCGAGTTCGGCAGCGCCAAGAAGATCAAGTCGGCGCGGCTCGAAGTGCAGCCCGAACTGGAGGCCGCGGCCGCCAACATCGATCTCGGCGAGGAACGCGCCCAGCTCGCCAAGCAGGATCTCGTCCAGGCGAACCTGCGGCTCGTGGTCTCGATCGCCAAGAAGTACACGAACCGCGGGCTCCAGTTCCTGGATCTCATCCAGGAGGGCAACATCGGCCTCATGAAGGCGGTGGACAAGTTCGAGTACCGGCGCGGCTACAAGTTCTCTACCTACGCCACCTGGTGGATCCGTCAGGCCATCACCCGGGCGATCGCGGACCAGGCCCGGACCATTCGCATCCCGGTCCACATGCACGAGACCATCAACAAGCTGCACCGGACCCAACGGAGCCTCGTACAGGAGCTCGGCCGGGAGCCTCGCCAGGAGGAGATCGCGGACCGGATGGGCATGACCCCGTCCAAGGTCCGGAAGGTCATGAAGATCGCCCAGGAGCCAATATCTTTGGAGACGCCGATCGGCGAGGACGACGACGGGCATCTCGGCGACTTCATCAAGGACCCGAACGCCCCTTCACCGCAGGATCTCGTCATCAACAAGCGGCTCCAGGAAACCATCGAAGCCGTCCTGAAAACACTGACCCCCCGCGAAGAAGCCGTGCTCGAAAGCCGGTTCGGCCTCGGCGGCCTCCAGGAGAAGACCCTGGAGGAGGTGGGCAAGCAGTTCGAGGTGACCCGCGAGCGCATTCGGCAGATCGAAACCAAGTCCATCCGCAAGTTGCGTCACCCGGCGCGCGCCCGCAAACTGCGGCAGTTCTCCGAATGATGAGCGGGGCCGGGCCCATAGCTCAGTGGTCAGAGCGGCCGGCTCATAACCGGTTGGTCCCAGGTTCAAGTCCTGGTGGGCCCACCGGCCGGGGTCTTGCCGGGGTTCAACCCGGAGTTGCGCGCAGCGCACCTCCCACGGGGGATTGAGGCCATGCTTCCCGAGCTTTCGACGCTCCGGGAAGTCCAGGACTTCGATATACGGCTGGCGGCCTACGATCGGGATCTCGCGCGGGTGCCGGGCGCCCTCGAGGGCATCGACAACGAGATCGAGGCGGCCAGATCCCACGTTCAGGCAGTCGAGGAGGAACTCCGCGAGACCACGGCCGAGCGCCGGCGCGCCGAGACCGAACTCGAAGAGGCCGAGGCGAACGCGGACAAATACGGCGACCAGTTGCTCGGCGCGCGCAGCAACGAGGAATACAAGGGACTCCAGCAGCAGATCACCAACACGAAGACGAGGATCGGAACGGTCGAGGACCGGATCCTCGCCCTGATGGAAAAGTCCGACGACCTCGAAGGAAAGCTGGCCGACCGCAAGCGCACTTTTGGCGAACGCAGCACCGTGCTGGAAGCGCGAAAGGCCGACATCCGGTCGAAGGCCCGGGAGCAGGAAGAAAAACGCGATCAGCTTCTGAGCCGTCGGGCAGCGACCTTCGCGCGTCTCTCCGAAGAGATCGCCGGCCGTTACGAGCGAATCCGCGGGGCTCGGCGGGGGATCGCGGTGGCGCCGGTGCGGGACGAACGCTGCTCGGCGTGCAACGTGCGGCTCCGGCCCCAGCTCCTCGAGGAAATCCACGCCGATCGCTCGATCCACGCGTGCGAGTCCTGCGCCCGCATCCTGTTCCTCGAAGCGGACGCGCCCGCGGCATGAGCCGGCTCCTCAGAGAACGGGCCGAGACAAGGCGCGCTCGGGAAACCTGGCTCGAAGGGCCCGACACCGGCTTCCCGGTCCCGCCGGCGCGCGGGGCGGGAGGTCTCCGGGTCGCCGTCGGCTACCCGAACCGTTACGCGCTCGGCATGTCCAACGTGGGCTTCCAGGCGGTGCACCGTTTCTTCCACCTGCTGCCGGACACGGTAAGCGAGCGGTTCTTCCTTCCCGACCGGGCCGAAATGGACGAGTACCGAAGGACCGGACTACCCCTGCGGACGCTCGAGAGTGGAAGTCCCGTTCGCGGCTTCGACGTGGCGGCGTTTTCCATCACCTTCGAACCCGACGTGGTCCATCTCGTCGAGATGCTCCAGCTCGCCGGAATCCCTCCACTCGCCAAGGACCGCACGGCCCGGGATCCGCTCGTGATCGCCGGCGGCCCGGTCACCTTCCTGAACCCCGAACCGCTCGCGCCCTTCGTGGACGCCTTCGGGGTGGGCGAAGCGGAGGCTCTCCTCCCGGCCCTCACCGGCGTCCTGCAGGCGGAAACCCGCGAAGGGCGCCTCCAGGGTCTGGCCGAGGAGTCCGGGTTCTACGTGCCGGCTACCCACGAGGTCGAATACGCGCCCGAGGGACGGGTCCTCCATCGCCGGATCCGCGGTGGACACCAGGTGGTGCGGGCGCGCATGGGAAAGGACGCCCGGTTTCCGCCTCCGGCCACCTACATCCTCACCCAGGACACCGAGATGTCGGACAAGTTCCTCGTCGAGGTCTCGCGCGGTTGTCCGACACTCTGCCGGTTTTGCTGGGCCGGCTACAACTACCTGCCGAAGCGGTCCTTCGAGGTCGAGCGCCTGCTGGCGCTGGCGCGCACCGCGCGCCCCCACACCGACCGGATCGGGCTGGTCTCGACGGCGGTAGGCGCCCATCGGGAGATCGTGCCGCTGGTTTCGGATCTCCGCGACCAGGGCTTCCGGGTCAGCGTTTCGTCCATCCGCTTCGAGGACGTGCGCGACGAGTTCGCCCGGCCGCTCGCGGAGAGCGGGGAAAGAACCGTCGCCATCGCTCCCGAGGTGGGAACGGACCGGCTGCGGAAGGCGATCCACAAGCGGGTCACGAATGACGAGATCTTCGCCAAGACCCAGACCCTGCTGGAAGCGGGCGTCGAAAACCTGAAGCTCTACCTGATGGTGGGACTACCAGGCGAAACCGATACGGACGTGGAGGCCATCGTGCCGCTGGTGCGCCGAATCCGGGACCTCGTCAAGGCGAAACGGCGCGGGGGCCGCACCATCGCGAGCGTCAACCCTTTCATCCCGAAACCGGGCACCCCGTTCCAGTGGCGCCCGATGGCGCCGCTGCCGGTACTGAACGCGCGCATCCGCTATCTCCAGCGCGAACTGGGGGCCCTTTCCGGGGTCGAAGCGCACTGCAAGTCCCCGCGGATGGAACGGCTCCAGGCGCTGCTGGCGCTGGGCGATCGCCGCCTGGCTCCGGTGATCCTCGCGCTTGCCGAGGGCCGCGGCCTGAACCGGAGTCTCAAGGACGCCGGACTCTCCCTGGACTCCTACCTCTACCGGCAGCGTGAACTCGACGAGGAACTCCCCTGGAGTTTCATGGACACCGGCATGAAGGACAGTCTCCTCAAGGACCAGCTCGCCAAGGCCGACCGCCTGGTGGCGTAGGGGCTCGGAGCGCCGGCTTCCAGCCGGCATCGCGGCCCGAGAGGGCCGCGAAACGAGTCAACCCCACCCACCCCCACAGCCGTAACCAACTTGCAGCGCCGGGCAGTCCTCACGGCTGGCGTTTGCAAGACCAAGGGGGCGAAGACTCGCGACGCCAACCGGAACGGGCTCCTGTTGATAGTTATCCTCTATCACGCGATGAAGTCCTACAGTTTCACCCTTCGGCAACTCCAGTACGCGGTCGCAGTGGCCGATGCCTCCGGTTTCCACCGGGCGGCGGAGCAGTGCCACGTATCCCAACCGTCGCTGAGTGCGCAGGTGCGTGCGTTGGAAGAAGCGCTCGGGGTACAACTGTTCGAGCGTGATCGCCGGGGCATGATGATCACCACGGCGGGATCGGAACTCATTGAACGCATGCGGCGCGTTCTCGCTGACGTGGATGATGTCCGGAGCGCCACGAGCCAGTTCCTGGATCCCCGTGCGGGCACGCTGCGCATCGGCGCGATTCCGACCATCGGGCCCTACCTGCTCCCCACCGCCACCCGGGCGCTGCGAAAGGAGCATCCGCGTCTCACGCTGACGTGGCTGGAGGAGAAGACGGACGCACTGATTCGCGGGATCCGTCAGGGCAAACTCGACGGCGGGTTCCTCGCTCTGGAGGCAGGCATCGCCGACCTCGACTACGAAACGATCGAAGACGATCCGTTCGTGCTGGCGACGCCAGCCGGCCACCCTTTGGGCCGCGGGTCCGCGCCCATCCCGTTCAACCGCCTGCAGGGGGAGCGCATTCTGCTGCTCGATGAGGGGCACTGCTTTCGCGATCAGGTCATCGAGTTCTGCAGCCGGCGCGGCGTCGAGCAACTCAGCGTTCGAGCCACGAGCCTGCCGACCCTGGTGCAGATGGTGTCCGCCAACATGGGGATCACCTTGCTGCCGCGGATGGCGATGCCCGCCGAGATTCCCCGATCAGACCTCAGGACACGCCCGATTACGGAGCCGGTGCCGCATCGCACGGTCGTACTCGCCTGGCGGCGACGCTCGGCGCTCGCCGCGGTGATGCGAGAGATCGCCGGCGCAGTGCGGCGCGCGGTGCGCGCGGGGTAAAGGAACGAACGGCGGCGCAGAAGGCCCCGCCGCCGTCCCCTTCCGGTCCTGCCTACCGATCGAGGTCGAAGCGGTCCAGGGTCATCACCTTCGCCCACGCCGCCACGAAGTCGTGGACGAACTGCTCGCCCGCATCGTCCGCCGCGTAGAACTCGGCAACGGCCCGCAGCTCGGAGTTCGAGCCGAAGATCAGGTCCACCCCGGTGGCGGTCCACCTGAGATCGCCGCTCGCGCGGTCACGACCCTCGTACACCCCCGGCGTGTCGGACTCGGACCACCTGGTGGACATGTCGATCAGGTTCACGAAGAAGTCGTTGCTCAGCGCGCCGGGCCGTTCCGTGAACACGCCGTGGGACGCGCCGCCGGCGTTGGCGTCGAGGGCCCGCATTCCCCCGACCAGCACCGACATCTCGGGAATGGTCAGGGTCAGGAGCGACGCCTTTTCCACCAGCATCTCGGCCGGGGTCCGCACGTTGCCGCTCGCGAAGTAGTTCCGGAAGCCGTCCGCCCGGGGCTCGAGGAGGTTGAACGCGTGAATGTCGGTCTGCGCCTCGGAGGCGTCGGTGCGGCCCGGCTCGAAGGGAACCCGCGCCCGCACGCCGCCGCGCTCGGCGGCGAGTTCGATGCCGGCGGCGCCGCCCAGTACGACCAGGTCGGCGAGAGAAACCCGCTTGTCACCCGACTGGGCTCCGTTGAAGTCGCGCTGGACCCCTTCGAGGGCCGCCAACACGCGGGCCAGCTCCTGCGGATCGTTGGCGCCCCAGTCCTTCTGGGGGGCCAGCCGGACCCGGGCGCCATTGGCGCCGCCCCGCATGTCCGTGGCGCGGAAGGTGGAGGCCGAGGCCCAGGCGACGCGCACGAGTTCCGCGCTCGAAAGACCGGCGCCAAGGATGTCCGCCTTCAGGATTTGGGCGTCCTGCGCGTCGATCAGGGTGTGGTCCACCGCGGGAACCGGGTCCTGCCAGGTGAAGACCTGGTCCGGCGCGAGGTCGCCGCGGTACCGGGAGACAGGTCCCAGGTCGCGGTGGGTGAGCTTGAACCAGGCGCGGGCGAAAGCGTCCTCGAACTCGTCGGGGTTTTCGAGCCAGCGCGACGTCAGCTCGCGATAGATCGGGTCCACCTTCAGCGCGAGGTCGGTGGTCAGCATGATCGGGGCGTGGCGGAGGGACGCGTCGTGAGCGTCCGGCACCAGGTTCGCGCCAGCGCCGCCTTCGGGAATCCACTGGATGGCGCCGCCGGGACTCGTCGTCTGGACCCACTCGAACCGGTACAGGTTCTCGAGGAAACTGTTCGTCCAGCGGGCGGGACTGCTGGTCCAGGCGCCTTCGAGACCGCTCGTGATCGTGTCCTTGCCGCGACCCTCGCCGTAGGTGTTCTCCCACCCGAAACCCTGCGCCTCGAGGGCGCCGCCCTCCGGCTCGACCCCCACGTTCCCGGCCGCCGGCGCGGCGCCGTGGGCCTTGCCGAAGGTGTGTCCGCCCGCGATGAGGGCAGCCGTCTCCTCGTCGTCCATCGCCATCCGGCCGAAGGCTTCCCGGATGGCGTCGGCGGCCGCCCGCGGGGCGGGGGCCCCCGCCCCCCCCCCGCCCACCGCCTCCCGGCAGAGGCCTCCCGGGAGGGCGCCGGCGCCCCCCCGCGGGTCCGGGTTCCCGCCCGGCCCCTGGGGATTCACGTAGATCAGGCCCATCTGGGTGGCGCCGAGAGGAGGCTTCAGATCCCCGTTGCCGTCGCGGCGGTCCGCGCCGAGCCACTCGCCCTCCGGACCCCAGTTCACCTCGAGGGCCGCCCAGTCGTCCTCGCGGCCCCCGGCGAAACCGAGCGTCTCGAAGCCCATGGATTCCATGGCGACGGTGCCGGCGAGGACGATCAGGTCCGCCCACGAGATCGCCCGGCCGTACTTCGCCTTGATCGGCCAGAGCAGCCGGTGCGCCTTGTCGAGGTTGGCGTTGTCGGGCCAACTGTTCAGGGGCGCGAACCGCTGCTGGCCGCCGTCGGCGCCGCCCCTGCCGTCCACCTCCCGGTACGTTCCGGCGCTGTGCCAGGACATCCGGATGAAGAAGGGTCCGTAGTGGCCGAAGTCGGCGGGCCACCAGCTCTGGGAAGTGGTCAGCAACGCGGCCAACTCGGCCTTGAGGGCGGCGAGGTCGAGGCTGTCGAACGCCTCGCCGTAGTCGAAGTCGTCGCCCAGCGGACTGGAACCCGGAGAGTTGAGCCGCAGCGGATCGAGGTCCAGCCGATTGGGCCACCAGTCCTCGTTGGTCGGCGCGCCCTCTTGGGCAAGGGCGGTGTGGTTCGGCGCGACTGGGCCGATTCCAACGGCCAACAGCACGGCTACGGCTAACGTTCGCTTCAGCATTTGGTCTGTCTCCCGATGCGTGGGACATCCGGCGCGCGAGGCCACTCCTGGCTTCCCGGGCCTGAGTTCGAGTCTGGTTCGAGCGCCACCAGTCTGAAGCCGGACGGCTGATTCGTCCAAGACATTGTGTCTATCGCTGTGATAGACACACTCTATCAAGGTACGAATGCTGCTGGGGAGTCTTGCCCTTTCCTGCGAACCGCAGGACGAGCGAGACTCGCTACCGCCCGGATGCCGCTACGACCGACCAATTCCGCCCCACCCCGGGTCCCTCTCGCCGGTAGGAGTGGAACATCGGCTCGCAACGCGTGCAGAGCGAAGCGTCCTCGATCGCGTCCGGCTCCAGCCCCGCTTCGAGGAGCTGCAGCCGGTTCGCGAGCGGGAGGTCGAGGTGCGGGCGTTCCGGCCCGCTCGGCCGGACCTGAAACCGGTCCACGTCGTGCCCGTGCTCGCTGAATGCGGAGACCACCTCAGGCCCGACCTCGAAACAACAGGCGCGGATCGCGGGTCCGATCACGGCCTTGAGTCGGGAAGTGGGAGCACCGGCCTCGGCGGCCAGCCTGCGGGCGGCCGCCTCGACCACCCGCACCAGAGTCCCGCGCCATCCCGCGTGCGCGCCGGCAACGGCTCCCGAGACGGGGTCCGCGAGCAGTACCGGGACGCAGTCGGCAGCCTTGATCGCGACGGCGGTCCCCGAGATCCGCGTCACCAGAGCGTCGCCGGTCGGCGGATCACCGGGTCGCTGAGATTCGTTCACCAGGCGCACGTCGTTGCCGTGCACCTGCCGCAGTGAGTACACGGCGCGGACACCGGTGGTGCGCTCGAGCAGGTCCAGATCGGTTTCCGCCTGGTCGCGGATTCCGAACCGAGAAGGGTTTGCTTGACGGTTCCGCACGCGGCAGGTGAAGCCGTGGCAGGCCGGGAACTCAAGGGAGACGAGTGCTTCCAGTGGTTCGCCGGGTCCGAGCCGCTCCCAGCGAAAGCCGTCAGGAGGGTCGGGGAAGGACGGCGAAGAAGTCACGCGAAGAGGAGCGGCTCAAGTGTCGCCTGCATCCTGTGAAGGTGGACAGCGATTCTCCCTTTCGCTGTGCTGCGCGCAGCGGTGCCGGTCAGAGGTCGGAGTTCCCGTACCGGTGGCGTCGTGAACTCGGGCGGAGTGGCGTGGTTTCGACCGCCTCTCGGCAGTCGATGCCGACTGGTTCCGGAGCAAAGCGATCGGTCTGCGGAGACCCCTTGAGCATGAGTAATGGAAGACGGCGCCAGCCGGCATCCATTCCTCGTAGCTCGGGAACCCGGCGTTCCAAGCCATGGCGCCGTAAAGGAGAGTGGGGTCCCAGGCGCGTGGACCGCGGGGCGAGTGGCGTGGTGCAGTTCCGCTCCGCTGCGCGCAGCGGTGCCGCCGTGAACACCGCCGGTCCCTCTCCTGTCTCGCTTTGACCCCCTACCGGCGGCGGTGCAGATACGGGGGCGTCTCGAGGTCGCCCCAGCGGTCATCCCCCACGTCCTCGGAAAGGGACACGGGCTCGTCGATTACGAGCCGCGAGCCGGAAGCACTACCCCGGTCGCTCTTCTGGTTCGACCCGTTTCCGTTCCCCTTCGCCTCCACACGGTTCGCGTCCGAATCGGAGATCTTGGGGAGGGTGTCCAGTTTCGGGATGGTTCGGCCAACCCTCCCGGAGACCGCGTCGGCCCGGTTCGCCGGACCGGATCGGGCCGGCGCCGGCGCCGGCGCCGGCGCCACCCCCCGCGAACCGAACGTACCGGTCGCGCGGGTGGTGGTGTAGTTCGCGAAATCGTTGGGGGTCGCGTTCGCCCGGTTCCGGTCGGGAAGCCCGGTAGCGACCACGGTCACCTTGATCTCGCCCGTCTCGTCCATTCTCGGGTCGAGGGCAGTCCCGATCAGGATGTTGTCTCCCGGTTCGGGGTCCGCCGATCCATAGATTCCGGTCCCCTCGGGCGCCACGGCGTCCCGGACGACCTCGACGGCGCGCTGCACCTCGTTCAGCGTGAGACTGTCACCCCCGGTGACGTTGACGATGATGCTCGTCGCCCCCTGAATCGAGGTGTCCTCGAGCAGCGGCGAAGAGATGGCCGCTTCCGTGGCCGCTTCCACCCGGGCTTCACCCGAGGCCTGCCCGATGCCCATGACGGCCTCTCCGCGCAGCCGCATGGCGGAACGGACGTCGGCAAAGTCCAGGTTGATCTCCCCCGGGACCTGGATCAGGTCCGAGATCCCCTGAACGGCCTGCCGGACCACATCGTCCGCGCTCCGGAACGCGTCGCGGATCTTGAGGTTCCCGTACACCTTGACGACCCGGTCGTTCGGAACGCAGATGAGGGTGTCCACGAACTCGCGAAGTTCGCGAATCCCTTCGTTGGCCGTCGTCTTTCGGTGCTTGCCCTCGACGGTCATCGGTTTGGTCGCCACCGCAACGCAGAGGGCCTTGATCTCCTGCGCGACGCAGGCGATCACCGGCGCTGCACCGGTGCCGGTGCCCCCTCCCTCACCCACGGTGATGAAGACCATGTCGGCGCCGGCCAGCACGTCGATGAGGCGGCCCATGTCGTCGCGAGCCGCGAGCCGCCCCACTTCGGGATCGCCTCCGCAGCCGAGGCCGCCGGTCCGCTCGCACCCCAACTGGATCTTCACCGGCGCCTTCGACAGCTCGAGCACCTGGGCGTCGGTGTTCGCGGCGATGAATTCGACGCCGGTCACTCCCGCCTCGATCATCCGGTTGACGGCGTTGCCGCCGCCACCGCCGACACCGATGACCTTGATGACGGCGCGCTTTTCCGTCACGTCGCCAAACGGCTCGGACAGCGCCTCCGCGGGCGGAGCGGCAGGCAGAGCGGCTTTCTTCTTGTCAACCGGCGGCTCCACCACGGCGGCTGCCGGTTCCTCCACGGCGGTTTCCGGTGCGTCGGCCGCGGCTGTCGCCTCGTCGGCGGTCGCCACGGACGCCTCGGCCGGCGCGGTCGCCTCCGCCGCCCCTACCGCCGCTTCTTCACGCTCGGCAGCCCGGGCCTCCGCCCGGGCCCCCCCCCGGGCGCCCCGGGCGGCCCCGGCCCCTCCCCCCGCCACTACCGCCGCTTCTCCAGGCTCGGCAGCCAGGGCTTCCGCCGGGGTCTCCTCCGGGCCGTCGAGCTTGTCCTGCCTTGCGACGTGCGGGCTCGCGACGTCCGCGCTGGCAAAGAGCGCCGGCTGCTCGGCGGGGACCGGCTCCGCGGCGATCTCTGGCGGCGGCTCCAGGGCCGCGGCCTTCTCCGTTTCGGTCAGGCCGGCTCCGGGGTCGGTGACCTTGGGCGTTGGTTCTTCGGCGAAGAAGATCATGAGTGCGCTCCTTGGGGTTGAAGTCGAAGGGAAAAAGTCGTCATTGGCCGTTTCGGAAGCGTCCGGTGACCCGCCTCAGGCCGTCGCCGATGGCGCGGCGCATTTCCGAGAGCGGGAAGCGGGACCTGGCTGCGGGCGCACGGCGGCGCTGCATGAGGCCGTAGCGGCAAAGGCCCATGGCGCAGGCGAAGTCGGGCCGCGCCGCGAGATCGCGGCGGCCGGTCAGTTCCTGGGGGCCCCGGCTCTCGACGTAGGCGCCGAAGACCAACCGCGCCACATCGCTCAGCCCGTCGAGATTGGCTCCGCCGCCGGTGAACACCATCGTCCGCGGGACGTCCCGAAGCACCCGGGTCAACTGGTCGCGGATCTTGGTGAGATCGCTCTCCGCCCGCTGCTGGAGCACATCGGCAAGAAGCCGGCGCCGCCATTGCTTGGGGTAGCCGCCGCCCGAAACCTGCATCTCGAAGTATTCGTCCTCGGGGACCTTTTCGACGAGGGCAACGCCATAGCGGCGCTTGGCCTGCTCGGCGTGGGCATGGGACGTTTTGAGTCCGAGAGCGAGATCCTTCGTGTAAGCCCTGCCGCCGCTCGGCATCAGGTCCGAATGGCGCAGCGCGTCGCCCCGGAACACCGCGATCTCGGTCGTCATCGCGCCGATGTCGAGGAGGACGACTCCCTCCTGGCGTTCTTCCGCGTTGAGGACGCCGTGCCCGAGCGCCAACGGGGCGGCCACCAGGCGCTCGATGCGGATGCCGGCGCCGTTCACCGCCTCCTCGATGCGGTGGAGGGTGGCTCGGGGGCAGCTAACCAGATGAACATGCGATTCGATCTTCTCGCCGGTCCAGCCCGTCGGGTTGTCGGTGGAATCGAGATCATCCACCCAGAACTCCTGGGGAAGCGCGTGCAGGAGTTCGAACGGAGGACGGAGCCACGCCGTGCCGCCGTCCCGGGGCACGGCCGCCATGACCGCCCGGTAGACGTCGGACTCCGCAATGCGGTGATGCGGCGTCAGGATGGAAATCGCCCCGGAGGAGTTGATGCTGCGGCGAGTCCGGCTGCCTACCGAAACAAGAGCCGACCCGACTTCCACGCCGGCGGTCTGTTCGACTTCCTCGACCGCCTGGCGGACGGCCTCCGTGACGCCCCCGAGCCGGACGACCTCACCGTACTGGACCGAGTTCCGCGACTCGGCCTGACCGACCGCGAGCACCTCGAGTTCCGTGCCGTCATCCGTTTCGGACAGGGCCTCGGGCGCCCGGGCGAGCACGGTGCGCACCTGATCGGATCCGATGTCAATGCCGCAGAGCAGATCCGCCGGCCTCATCATTGCGTCTGTCCCCCCTCAGGGTGGGCCGTCAGCTCCTCGAGGACCGCTGCCGGCTCGGTGCGGACGAGAAACCGGTCCGGGACCCGGGCGTCAACCCGTACGAGCCGCGGCCAGCGCTCGACCAGATCGGGCAAGAGCCCGGCTACGCGTTCCAGGCCCTCCAAGAAGCCCCGTTCGCTCAACAGGATCGGGAGCGCCGGTGACCGGAGGATCACCTGCACCCGGTAAGGACCGCCGCTCACGTCCACCTCGGAAACGAGCCGGTCCAGTTCGGGACGGCGGGACAGCGCCGCGCCCAGCCGGCCGGCCAGCGCCGCGCGCCGGGTGAAATCGGCATCGTTGCGGCCGGCGCCCCGGATGAGTACCAGGTCCGCCGCGTCAGCCCACGCGAAATCGGCAACCGTCGCGGGTCCGAGAACTGTTCCATCCGCGGCAAGGGCAGCGGGCGGGTCCCAGTCGAGGAGCGCCACAGCACGCTTTTCCACGACATCCACCAGGATGCCGCCGGGCAGTAGCCGTTTCACCGAGACGCGCTCGGGGATTCCCGTCGCGAGAAGCTGCTCGCGGATGGCTGCCGCATCGGCGAACAGCCTGCCGGACCCGGCGATCTCGGCGTCCGGAGATCCGTTCAGATGCCACGCTCCCCGGATCTGCAACTGCGCCGGACCGCTTTCCGGCGCGGCACTGGCGGCTTGGACGGCCGTCGTCCTCCCGACCACGACTCCGGCAGCCAGCGCGAGGCCCACGGATCCGACCGCAATGCGGGCGACCAACCGCGGCAGCGGGGTTCTGGGCGCCGGAGGAGCCACCAGGCGAGGTTCCCGGTCCACCGCACGGCGCCGGGCGTCCGGGTCGAGGCGGGGCGGGAGTTCGACGGGCATCGAGCCTGTCCGGTCCTTCGCCCGCCAGTCACGCCACCCGTTCACGGAGCACCTCCTGCAGCAGTTCCGGAAGCCGGGTGATGCTTCCCGCCCCGAGGGTCAGCACCACGTCACCGGCCCGGAGATCGGGCGCCAACCGGCTCGCGACCTCCTCGAGGCCGCCCAGATAGCGCACGTCGGGATGCCCCGAGGCGCGGATTCCCTTGGCGAGCGCTTCGCCGTCCACGCCGGGAATGGGCTTCTCACGCGCCGGGTAGATGTCCGTGACCACAACGACGTCCGCGTCGCCGAAGGCCCGGCAGAACTCCTCCTGCAGGTCACGAACCCGGCTGAAGCGGTGCGGCTGGAAAACCGCCACCGTGCGGGCGGAAAACGCGCTCCGGGCCGCTTCGAGCGTCTCCTTGATCTCGGTCGGGTGGTGGGCGTAGTCGTCCACGATCCGGACCCCGCCCACCGTCCCGCGCATCTGGAACCGGCGTTCGACTCCCGTGAAGGCTTCGAGGCCCTTGCGGATCGCCGGAGTTCCGAGGCCGAACTCGAGTCCGACGGCGGCGGCGGCCAGGCTGTTCAGGACTGCCGTCCGCCCCGGCTGCTTCAGACGGACCGCACCGGCCAGACCGCCGCGGATCCGCAGCTCGTAACGGGTCCCTTCCTCGGAGATGGAGATCCCTTCGGCCGACACCTCGGCGTCGGGAGAGAGCCCGTAGGTGATGACCCGCCGGCGGATGCGCGGCAGCAGCGACCGCACATTCCCGGAGTCGATGCAGACGATCGCTCCCCCGTAGAACGGCGTCATGTTGATGAACCGCAGGAAGGAATCCACGAGATCGTCCATCCCTTCGTAGGCGTCGAGATGCTCGCGGTCGATTCCCGTGACCACCGCGAGCACGGGGAGCAGCCGCAGGAAGGTGCGGTCGGACTCGTCGGCCTCCGCCACCAGGATTTCGGACTTCCCGACCCGCGCGCCGCCGCCGATCGTCGCCACCCGGCCGCCGATCACCGTCGTCGGATCGAGGCCCGCGTGATCGAGCAGAACGGAGGTCATCGAAGTCGTCGTCGTCTTGCCGTGCGACCCGGCGACGGCCACCGCAAACTTCATCCGCATCAGTTCGGCGAGCATCTCGGCGCGCGGAATGATGGGGAGTTGCCGCTCCCGCGCGGCCAGCACCTCGGGGTTGTCTTGCTGCACCGCCGATGAGATGACCACCACGTCGGCGGCTTCGACCTGCTCCGCCGCGTGTCCCTCGAACACGATGGCGCCGAGCTCCGCCAGCCGCCGAACGCTCGCGCCCATCCGGAGGTCGGAGCCGCTGACCGGGTACCCGAGGTTCAGCAGCACCTCGGCGATGCCGCTCATCCCGACTCCCCCGATGCCCACGAAGTGCACCCGGGTTCGCTTGGAGAACAGGAGCCCGCTCCCCGCCCCCGAGGGCGAGAACCGCCGCACCCGGCCGTTCATGCCGAACCTCCGGCGAGGTCGTGAAGCCGGGCCGCGAGCCGTTCCGCCGGGCGGTCGCGGACGAGCTGGCGCGCCGCGCTCGACATGTCCGCCCGGCGGGACGGGTCGTCCAGAAGGGAGCAGAGCGAGCGCGCGAACTCCGTTCCCGAGGCGCCTTCGTCCATCGTGAGCGCCGCCCCCGCCTCGGCGAGCGCCGCCGCGTTTTGCCGCTGGTGACCACCCGCGACCGGCGCCGGCACCAGGATTCCCGGCCGGCCGGCCGCCATCAGCTCGGCGCAGGTGATGGCTCCCGCCCGGCCGACCACCAGATCCGCCGCCGCCATCTCCTGGGGCATGTCGTCGAGATAGGCCACCACTCGGGCGCCGAGCCCCGCATCGCGATACGCGTCGCGAACCCGGGCTTCCTCGGCGGAACCCGTCTGATGGGTGATCCGGAGATGGCCGCTCCGCTCGCGAAGCGCGGGCAGCGAGTCCACGACCAGCCGGTTCAGCCGGGAGGCCCCCTGGCTGCCGCCGGTGACGAGCACCGACACGGTTCCGTTGTTGCCGGGCGGAGGCCCCACCCCGGAGAATTCCCGGCGGACAGGGATTCCGGCGACGAGCGCCGGACGCCCGAAGTAGCGCCGGGTGGCTTCCCACGCCACGGCGACTTCGGTCGCGAACGGAGCGCTCCAGCGGGTCGCGAATCCGGGCTCGGCGTTGGGCTCCAGAATCAGCGACGGAATGCCGAGGAGCCGGGCGGCGAACACCGCCACTCCGGACACCGATCCACCGGTTCCGAACACCGCATCGGGACGGAACTCCTTCAGCAGCTTCCGCATCTGGCGGATCGAGCGCAGGAGCCTGAGGGACGTGCGCGGCAGAACGGCGGGTGACCGGCCGCGAATGGGCGGCACGTCCACGAGCTCGAGCGGGAACCCGTGCCGCGGAACGAGGCGCCCCTCGAGTCCCTTCGCGGTACCCACGAAGCGGATTTCGGAAGGTCCCAGGTCGGCGAAGGCGCGGGCCACCGCAAGACCCGGGTAGATGTGTCCACCGCTGCCGGCCGCCGCGATCAACAGACGCCTCGAAGCCGTCATGGCACCCTCTGGGAAACCGACAGCACCAGGCCCGCCGCCAGCAGGGTGGTGAGGAGCGAGGAGCCTCCGGCGGAAACGAACGGGAGCGGCAGCCCGGTGGTGGGCACAATCGCGGTCGCGACGCTGAAGTTCAAGAAGGCCTGCAGAGCGATGGTCAGCGTGGCGCCCGCCCCGAGCAGCATGCCGAAACGATCGGGAACCCGGCTCGAGACGACGAGTCCCCGAACGGTGAAGAGGAGGAAGAAGACCACCACCAGGCCCGCCCCGATGAAGCCCAGCTCTTCGCCGACCACCGAGAAGACGAAGTCCGAGTGAGGCTCGGGAAGGTAGAGCAGTTTCTGGCGACTGGCGGCGAAGCCAACCCCCGTCAGACCTCCGCTGCCGAGAGCGATCAGCGACTGGCTCAACTGGAAGCCGTCGCCCAGCGGATCGGCGAAGGGGTCGAGGAAAGTGAGGATGCGGGCGATCCGATAGTCCGCGGCCAGCACCCCCGCGGCAAACAGGGGAACCCCCAGCGCGGCGAGACCCGCCAGGTGCTTGAGGCGAGCGCCGCCCAGGAAAATCACGGAGGCCCCGACCAGCACCAGCAGGGTGGCGGTTCCAAGGTCGGGCTGGAGATAGATCAGGCCGGCCAGAAAGCCCGTGCAGGTGAGCGGCAACAACAGGGTGCGGAAGGAATCGGCGCCCCGTACCGCGAGCAGATGGGCAAGCGCCACGACCAGCCCGAGCCGCGCCGGCTCCGAGGGCTGCAAGGTGAAACCGGCGAACTGCACCCACCGGTGCACTCCGTTGATGGCGGGCGAGAGCAGCGCAGCGAAGAGCGACACGATGACCATCCCGTAGACCGTCCACACCACGGCCGGCCGATTGAGCTCCCGGTAGTCCGAACGGGCCACGGCGATCATCGCCAGACAACCGAGCGCCGCCCACACTGCCTGGCGTCCCAGGAAGTACGAGGGGCTGCGGTCGCTGGCGTCCGCGACGATGGCCGAGGCGCTGTAGAGCATGACCAGCCCGAAGACGAGGAGCCCGAGGGTCAGGAGGAACAGGGGCCGGTCGGGGGCCATGCGCTGCGCCATTACCGCCGGCCTCCGGGAACGCCGCGCAGGCGGGCGACGGCCGCGCAGAACCTCCTGCCCCGATCACCGTAGTTCTCGAACAGATCGAAGCTCGAACAACCGGGAGACAGCAGGACGATGCCGCCCCGGCGAGACCGCAGGAGGGCGGTCTCCATCGCTTCTTCCAGCGTGTCGTGGACCTCCACCGGGACGCTCCGGATCTCGGCGGCGATCCGGTCCCTTGTCCGCCCGATCGCCTGAATCCCCTCCACCGGGCCCAGCGATCCCTCCAGCTCGGCAAATCGGCCGCCCTTGAGGATGCCGCCGAGGATGAGCTGGATTCCATCTCTCGCGTCCCCGGAGAGCGCCTCGAGGGCCGCCCGGGTCGCCTGGAGGTTCGTCGCCCGGGAATCGTTGACGAACCGGACTCCGGCCACGGAGCCGGCCTCCTCGAGGGCATGGGGAAGGCCGGAGAAGCCGGAAGCCGCCGCTTCCATCGCGTCCCGGCGGACGCCGAGGAGGCTGCCGGCGGCCGCCGCCGCGGCGAGGTTTTTCCGCTGGTGGCGGCCTCCGAGACGGAGCGCGGCAAGGCTCGCGAGGACGCGGGTTGCCGCTCCGTCGCGCCGGACGACTCGGCCGGCGTCGAGAACGACTTCCGGGTCGTGCGCGCCGGCGGGTCCGCCAAACGGAAGCAGGCCCGCGCCGCTGGCGGCGGCGCCGTTCCTCGCGAGACCGGAAGCCACCGGGTCATCTCCGTCGAAAACGACCCAATCGGAAGCCGCCTGGTTCTCGAACAGGCGGGCCTTGGACCGGCGGTAGTCGAGAAGATCGGGGTGCCAGTCGAGATGATCCTCCCCCACCTCCAGCATCACCGCGGTCCGCGCCCGGAAGCGGGCGATGGTCGCCAACTGGAAACTCGAGGTCTCGACCACCGCAACCTCGCCCTCGCCGAACGATCCGGCGAGCGCGGTGAGCGGTTCGCCCAGGTTCCCGCAGGCCCGCACCGGGGTGCCCTGGGCGCGCAGCGCCTCCGCGAGCACCGTCACCACGGTGGACTTGCCCTTGGTCCCGGTCACCGCCACGAGCCGCTCCGCGGGCTCCCCGAGCGCCCGGTACCCCAGTTCGAGCTCCCCCCAGACGGGAACTCCCTCCCGGCGAGCGGCTTTCAGAATGTCGGTGGTGGGCGGCACTCCGGGACTCGTCACCACGAGCGACATCCCGGACAGCAGGGACGGGGGATGGCCCCCGCAGTGAACGCGGGCCCCGAGCGACCTCAGCGCGGAGGCCGCCTGGATCTTCGCCTCCGGCCGGGAATCCGCCACCAGCACCCGCCGTCCGATACGACAGAGATAGCCGGCCGCCGCCTGACCGCTCGCACCGGCGCCCAGAACCAGAACTTCCGGCCCCGGGACGGTGTCTGGAGGATGCGCCATCGGTCATCGCAGCTTCAGGGTGGTGAGGGTGGCGAGCGCGCAGAGAACGGCCAGAATCCAGAACCGCACGCTCACCTGCGTTTCCTTCCAGCCGGCAAGTTCGAAGTGATGGTGGAGCGGCGCCATCCTGAAGAGCCGGCGGCCGGTGAGCTTGAAGCTGGCGACCTGCAGGATCACCGACGCACCCTCCAGCACGAACACGCCACCGACGATCACGAGCAGAATCTCCTGCCGGATCAGGAGCGCCTGCATCCCGATCCCCGCCCCGAGGGCGAGCGATCCCACATCGCCCATGAAGACGCGCGCGGGATGCGCGTTGAACCACAAGAACCCGAGCGCGGCCCCCGTGATTGCCGCCCCGAAGATGGTGACCTCGGAGGCGCCCGGGACGTAGAGGATGTCGAGATACGCCGAGAACTCGGCATGCCCCGAAAGGTAGGTGAGCGCGGTGTACACCGCCGCGGCCACCACCACGCAGCCCGCCGCGAGCCCATCGAGCCCGTCGGTGAGGTTGACCGTGTTCGAGGACGCGACAAGCACCAGCATGGCCGCGGGTACGAAGAGCAGCCCAAGTTCGGGCTGGAATTCCTTGAAGAAAGGGAACACCACGCGGGTGGTGAACTCGCCGCCACCGGCGTACCAGAGAAGAAAACCGCCTACCAACAACCCGAGCAAGAACTGAACACCGAATTTCGCGCGGACACTAAGTCCGATGCCGTCCGCGCGCCTTAACTTTTTCCAATCGTCAACGAAGCCCAGCGTTCCGTAGCCGGCCATGGTGAGCACGGCTACCCAGACGAGGACGTTGCCCAGATCGGCCCAGAGCAGGGTGGAAAGGATCACCGTCCCGAGGATCAGGACCCCGCCCATCGTCGGAGTGCCGGCCTTGTGGTGATGCGCCGGACCGTCCGCGCGGATCCGCTCGCCCACCCGAAGCCGGGAGAGGCGGGAGATCACGAACGGTCCGAGCCCGAGCGAAAGAACGATCGCCGTCGCGGCCGCCGCCGCGGTGCGGACGGAGACGTAGCGGAAGACATTGAGGGCGCTGATCTCGTCCGCAAGCGAAAAGAGCAGGTCGCCGAGCATCAGGCGTCTCCCCCGCTTTCTGCGCCGTCGCCGGTGGGGGCCTCCAGCCGGCGGAGCGCCGCGTCAAGCCCGACGGCCCGGGAGGCCTTGAACAGCACCAGATCGCCGGAACGGAGGACTCCCTCCAGAAGCGCCGCCGCTTCGTCCGGATCGGCCGCGAGCGCGGTTTCGGCCCCGGCGGCGGCGGCCGCGTCGGCAAGCGTCCCTCCCAGCGCGCCCACTCCAACGATGAGATCCAGGGGCAACCGGCCTGCCAGTTGTCCGCAGGCGCGATGGAGCGGCTCGGCGTCCTCGCCGAGTTCCCTCATGTCGCCGACCACCACGATCCGCCGTCCGGCGGGAAGGGCCGCAAACTCCGAGAGCACGGCGCGCAGCGCCCGCGGGCTGGAGTTGTACGTCTCGTCGAGCGCCAGCGCGCCCCCGCGGAGCCGCACCCGCGTTCCCCGGCCCGGAAGCGGCGCCAGCGCCGCCACCCCCCGGGCCGCCCGCTCGATCGGAACGTCGAGGACAGCCGCCGCGGCCAGCCCGGCCAGCACGTTGCCCGCGTTGTGACGGCCCTCAAGACCGCACGTCACCGACACCGCCGGCCCGCCGAACGCAGTGACCTCGAAGACGAGGCCGGAGGGACGCGCCGCGTAGTCCGTCCCCCGGACATCGACTCCTGCGGAAAAGCCGTAGGTCACGCACCGCCCCGAGAAACGGTCCGCCTGGGCCCGAACGAGTTCGTCATCGGCGTTCACGACCGCGGTCGCGCTACGGGGCAGGGCCTCGAACAGTTCACCCTTGGCCGCGGCGATCGCCGCGACCGAGCCGAAGAACTCCAGGTGGGCCTCGGCGATGGTCGTCAGGACGCCGCAGTCGGGAACCGCGATCTCGGTGAGGGTCCGGATCTCGCCCGGAGCCGACATCCCGAGTTCCACGACCCCCACTTCTTCGTCCTCGCGGGCGAGCAGCGAAAGAGGAAGTCCCCACTGGTTGTTCAGATTCCCGCGGGACCGGAAGACGGAACGGGTGGCGCCGATTGCGGCGGCCGCCGCTTCCTTGGTGGTCGTCTTCCCGAGACTTCCGGTGATCGCGACGATCCGAGCGCCGCTCTTGAGCCGCTCTTCCCGGGCAAGCGCTCCGAGCGCCTCCGTGGGATCGGAGACCCGGATGAGGAATCGGTCGGGCGCCTCCTCGGACAGACTTGCGTATTCGCTCGCAACGACCGCGCCGGGCGCACCGCGCCGGAACGCGTCGGCAACGAATGCGTGGCCATCGAAACGCGGTCCCCGGATCGCGAAGAAGAGATCACCCGGTGCGAGCGTCCGCGAGTCGATGGAGACCCCGGTCGCCACCCCGGCCGCACCTTCGAGGGCGCCCCCCATGACGCGGGCCACCGCTTCGCCGTCGAGTCTCATGAGAGCGAGGCCTCCAGGGCGCCGGCCACGACCTGCCGGTCGTCGAACGGGATGCGCGTGTCCCCGAGTTGTTGGTGGGTCTCGTGGCCCTTGCCGGCGACCAGCACGACGTCCCGCGGTCCGGCCACCGCCACCGCCTCCTCGATCGCGCGCCGGCGATCCGGCTCGGCAAGGACCTCAGCGCCAAGCGCCGGGTTCTCCGCCCCCACCCGGATCTCGGCGATGATCGCACTTGGCTCCTCTCCGCGGGGGTTGTCCGAGGTCAGGATGACCCGGTCGGCAAGCCGGGCCGCGGCGTCTCCCATGAGCGGCCGATTCCCCCGGTCCCGTTCGCCACCGCAACCGAAGACCACGTGCAGCCGGCCGTCGCCCACGAGGCAGCGGGCGGCCGCCAGGGCGTGGGCCAGCGCGTCCGGAGTGTGGGCGTAATCGACCAGAACCGCCGGCTCTCGCTCTCTCCGGCGGCTTCCCCGCCGCGCTCCGATCCGCTCCATGCGGCCGGGAGGCGGGGAGACGGACGAAAGCACCGTGGCGGCTCGCGCGCCGTCGAAGCCGAGCGCCGTGAGCGCGCCCCACGCCGCCGCCAGGTTCAGGCCGCTGAAGTGCCCGAGCATGGGGCTGGAGATTTCGAGAGATGCCGCCGGACCGTCCAGCGCCACCCGCGTGCCCTCCAGGTCGGAGCGGATCGCCCCCAGGCGAACCGTCGCGCCGGGATCGGAGCCGAAGCTCACGATCTTCAGGTCGGGACGCAGTTCCTGAAGCTCAGCCGCGAGCCGGACGCCGAAGGGATCGTCCCACCCGATGACCGCGGTCCCGTCCGGACGGAGCAGGTCCGTGAAGAGTTCCCGCTTCGCCTCGAAATAGGCGTCGAAGTCCCGGTGAAAATCGAGATGGTCGCGGGTGAGGTTGGTGAAGACCGCCACCTCGAAAACCGTCCCTCGGAGCCTTCCCTGCCGGAGGCCGTGCGAGGAGCATTCGACCGCGCCGAAACGGCACCCGGCGGCAAGGGCGGCAGCCAGCAGGGACTGGAACTCGGGAGCCTCCCGGGTGGTGAGGCCCGCCGCGCCGGGTTCGAGGAGGCGGCCGCCTGCACACGCCCGGTGCGCCACGGTTCCGGAGTAGAGGCTTCCGGAGGTTTCTTGCGCGAGGAACGCGTCGAGCAGCCAGGCGACGGTGGTCTTTCCGTTCGTCCCGGTCACTCCCGCGAGCCGCATCGCTTCCGAGGGACGGCCGTGGAACGCGGCCGCTACCGGTCCGGCGGCGCGGCGGCAGTCGTGAACTCGCGCGAAAGTGATCTCCGGACTCGGCAGCGGCTTCTCCACGAGCACGGCGGCCGCCCCCGCGGGCGCCGCCCGCCGCCCGCAAGCCCGCCGCCCGCCCCGGCGGCGCCCGCCGCCGGCACGAAGTCGTGCCCGTCGAAACGGTCGCCGGGGACGGCGATGAAGAGGCTCCCGGGTTCGACCGCCCGCGAATCGCAAGTGACTCCGCGAATCTGCCGGTCACCGGCGCCGGCCGACAGTTCCGCTGCCAGACTCTCGAGAAGATCTCCAAGCCGGCAGGAGCGGGCGTCCGGGGCGGTCATCGCGGGCGGCTCTCGTGGCTTCCCGGGGAGGGTTCCCGGGGGGATGGAGTTCCGGTCTGGTCATCCCCGGTCGCGCCACCCTCCGGCGCGGCCGCGTCTCCCGGAGATCCGGGCGCCTCCGGCGGGAAGGATTCTGGGACCTCGGATTCGACGGGCCGCTCCCGGGAACCGGGAAAATCTCCCGTGAACCCGACACCTTGCCCACCCACCGTCACGCCTGGCCCTGACGGTTGACGGGCGGCGGCTCCGGCAATCAGGGTCGTCTCGGGGATCGTCGGATCCGGGGTTTGCGCCGTCCTCAACTGCGAAGCCACCAGGTCACGCGCCGGAACCTCGGCTCCCGCCGGGACCGTCCGGTCCCCGGAGGCCGCCGCGATCCGCGCGGATCGCCTCGCGACGAACTGCCGGGTCCTCCGGCGGGAGCTGACCAGGCGCTCCGTTCCCCATCCCGTCCTCCGGTGGCGCCAGAGCACCCGATCGGCGATCCTGCCGAAGACTGCTGCCGCATTCGCCCCGCTGTGGTTGGGCCTTTGGACGTTGAGGATGACCACCCCGGTGAAGAGCGGATTCCGGGCGGGCGCGAAGCCGGCGAAGGAGGCGGCGTAGTCCGTCTCCGAGTAGCCGCCCGGCGTCGCTTTCTGGGCGGTGCCGGTCTTCCCCGCGATCGTGAACCCGTCCACCGCCGCATTGCCGCCGGTTCCCTGCTGGACGACCCCGACGAGAAGCTGGCCGATCCTGGCCGCCGTCATCGGGCTTACGACCCGCAGCCCCTCCTCGGACGGCTGGGCCTCTCCGCCGACCCCGCGAATCCGGCGGAGCGGGAGGGGGGGGCCCCCCGCCCGCGCGGGGGCGGCGCCCCCGCCGCGGCCGGCTGGGCCCCCCCGCCGCCCCCGCGAATCAGGCGGAGCGGCAGGCGGACTCCTCCGGCCGCGATGGTGTTCACTCCCTGAGCGAGTTGAACCGGGGTGACCGCGATCCCCTGCCCGAAGGAAACGGTGGCGAGCCGGATCGGCCGCCAGACACCCATTCCCGGCACGATCCCGCGACTCTCGCCGCCGAAAGGCAACCCGGTGGGGTCTCCAAACCCGAAGGCGCCCAGATACCCGCGGAGGGTTTCCGAACCGAGGCGCTCGGCGACCTGCAGGGTGCCGATGTTGGAGGAGCGCTGGATGACACCCGCAAAGGTGAGGGGCCCGAGCGGCTTCCAGTCACGGACGATCCGTCTCCCGATTCGGTACCGGCCCTCGAAAGTGTCGAACTCCTCGTCCTCGTCCGTTACACCCTCTTCCAACGCGGCCGCCGCGGTAAAGATCTTGAATACCGATCCCGGTTCGTAGGGATCCGTGATGCTCCGGTTGGCCAGCGTCGCCGGCGGAAAATCGCGCGCCCGGTTGGGATCGAAGGAGGGCGCGTTGGCCATGGCCAGGACTTCGCCGGTCTGCGGCTCCACCAGGATGACCGCCCCCGAGGTCGCCGGAACCTCGGCGACGGCGCGCTCGAGTTCCTCTTCGGCAACGGCCTGCAGGTAGGAATCGATCGTCAGCTCGACGTCGGCACCGGGCCGCGATTCTCGCACCACCCGGCTCTCCCGCTCCGTTCGCCGGCCGTCGGTCCAGACGGTGCGCCGTCCGGGTTCTCCGCGCAGGACCCCGTCGAGGGCGAACTCGATACCGCCCAGGCCGTCGCCATCGGCCCCGATAAAGCCCAGCACGTGGGCCCCGAGTTCGCGGCCGGGATAGAAGCGGCCGAACTCCTCGATGGTCCCGACGGGGAAACCGGTCTCCATGGCGCACGCGACCTGTTCCGCGGTGGCCTTGCGCTTGAGCCAGGAAAAGCGCGAGGCCCGCCGCAGCCGGCGTTCGACCAACTCGGTGGGAACTTCGAGACACGCCGAGAGACGGCTGGCCGCGGCCGGAATCGTGGCCGCGGAGTAGTCGGGTGGGACCGCGTACACCGAGTCCACCGCGACGGTCAACGCCAGCGGCCTTCCGTTTCGGTCGTAGATTCGCCCCCGGAACGGCGGGATCGTGAGTTCGTGATGGTGCTGGCTGTCGGCGCGCCGAACCATGGTTTCGTGGTCCAGGAGCTGGATCTGGACCAGTTGGCCGAGGATCAGGGCCCCCCAGACACCAATCAGAACCACCCCCACCATCACTCGCCGCCGCAGTCCCGCCCTGCCTCCGTCTTCCGGCGATCCCGTACGGCCGGGCGGCCGCGCCGTCTCGGGCGCCACGGCCGGGGCGCGTTCACGCCGGCGCTTCGGTCCTGGCGAGGGTCCCCGCGACACCGACTTGAGCAAGGGGGCCGGCAGATCGGGGAACAGGCTGTTCGGAGGGGGCTTCCAGCCGCCCGAGCCCGTCTTCCTTCGCCCGGGGCTCATCGCGTCTCCGAACTCCCGGGACCCGCGCGGGGACGCGCCGGGCCGTCGCGGCCCTCGAGAATGACCCCCTCCCCGCGGGGCTCGGCGCGTCGCGGCCCCCCGGGGCCCCGCGGGGGGCCGCGCGGGGCCGTCGCGCCCCTGGAGAATGCCCCGCTCTCCGGCGGGCTCGAGTCCGTAGGTCTCGCGGGCGAGCCGCTCGACGGAGCGCGGGTGGGTGAGTTCGCCCAGTTCGAGCCGGTAGCGCTCGATGTCCTTTTCGAGCTGGTCCCGCTCGAGACGCAGCTCCTCGACGCGGTAACCGAGCCGAATGGCCTCAAGGTGCGGCCAGGTCGCGGCAACCGCCGCCGTCAACGCAAAGATCCCGATCACGAGATAGAGCAGCAGTTGCGCGTACCGCTTGCGGTCGAGCTTCCGGTGCAGCCACTGGTTGTCCGGGCGGTAGGTGACCTCGAAGCGCTCCGGAGTCATCGGCTGGTTGCCTCATCGCGAACCGGTTCCGGTTCGGTTGCTGTAGTGCGGCGCAGGATCCGCAGGCAGGCACTCCGGGACCGGCGGTTCGCGCTGGCCTCGTCTTCGTCGGGACGAATGGGCCGCCGCGTTCCCAGCTCGAATTCGGATTGGGCCGCGAGCCGGCGGAAGGTGTGCTTGACGGGACGGTCTTCGCCGGAGTGGTAGGAGATCACCACCAGGGCCCCTCCCTGCCGAAGCCGCGCGGGCGCCTGGTGGAGCGCGGCGGCGAGCGTCTGAGGCTCGCGGTTCACCGCCGAGCGAACCGCGAGAAAGGTTCGGGTAGCGGGGTCGATCCGTCCGCGGCGCGGTCCGACGGCGGCGATCACGGCGGCGCGCAGGTCTCCGGTGGTCGAGAGCGGCCGGCGCGCTGCGATGCGCCGCGCAATGGCGCGGGACCGCCGTTCTCCGATCCCGAAGAGCAGATCGGCGATCTCCCGCTCGTCGAGTCGATCCAGCAACTCGGCCGCCGTCTCGCCCGAGCCGGGGTCGTAGCGCATGTCCAGCGGGCCGTCATGCCGGAGCGCAAAACCGCGTCCCGGTGTTTCGAGCTGGGGGCTCGAGAGTCCGAGGTCGATGAGGATGCCGTCCACCCGGTCCCAACCAACCTTGTCGAGAGCCGACCCGATCTCGGCGAAATCGGCCTCCAGGAAGCGAAAGCGGGGCTCCCGCGCGGCGAGCGCGGCCGCCGCCGGCGCCGCCTCCGGATCCTTGTCGAGACCGAGGACGAGCGCGCCGGGATCGGCGTCCAGAATGGCCTTCGTGTGCCCGCCGCGCCCGAACGTGCAGTCGAGGTATCGCCCGCCCGAGCGGGGAGCGAGCCAGCGCACCACGGTGTCCCGCAGGACGGGCAGGTGCACGGGCGGCTCCGGCGCCGGCGTCGCGGTCATTTCAGGACGGTTCCGAAAGGAGAACTTCGCCCGGAAGGATCCGAGCGGAAACCGGCCCGGCCCCGGACGGGGAGCGGGGGAGAGCTGAGCGAACATGCCTGCCGGAATCCAGAGTCAGATTCCCTCCTGCGCCAGGAGCGCCAGGTCGTGTTCGGTGAGCGGATCGGCGTCGACGCGCGCGAGCAGGGTCTCGTGATCCCACGCCTCGAGGTAGCGGCCCTGCCCGAGGACGTCCACCTTGCCCACGGTGTTCGCGCGGGTGCGCAGGTGCTGGGGGAGCAGAAGCCGGTTCTGCGCGTCCAGTTCGGCGACCTGTCCGTAAAAGTTGGTCGTCTGACGGAACTTCCGCCGTACCGGATCGAGTTCGCCCCGGCTCTTCATGCGGGACTCGATCTCCTCCCAGACCGGCATCGGGTAGATCGAGACGCACCGCCCGCCGTCGAGGCTGGTGATGAAAACCTGGGTGCCGAACTGCTTCAGCGTCTCGAGAAAAGCGGCCGGAACCTTCAACCTCCCCTTTGCGTCAACGGTGGCGGGGTGATTGCCGCGAAGCACGAGATCTGAGAGGGCGGGGAGCGGGGGGTGACGGTCTCCCGGCCCACTCGGGGACCTGACGGTGCACTGGATTGCCGAATGAGTGGGGAGTGGTTCCTATTTTTACCACTTTCAACCACAAATAGCCACCTCCAAGACTTCCCGTTCCACCCCTACCCACCCGGACCCCGAAAACGACCAGGAGCGCCGGTCTTCAGAACAGCACCACGGCTTGGAACGCCGGCTTCAGCCGGCACCCGCTGCGCGAGAGCGCAGCGGAATGGACCACGCCAACCTCCAGCACACCCCCATGCCTTGAAACGCCGCTCCAGAGCTTTACCCCACGTTGAACCGGATCAGCAGGACATCCCCGTCCTGAACCGGGTAGTCCTTCCCCTCCAGCCGCAGCGCTCCCTTTTTCCGCGCCGCGTCCCAGGAACCGCACTCCAACAGCGCGTCGTAGGCCACGACCTCGGCCCGAATGAAGCCGCGCGCCATGTCGGTGTGGATCCCACCCGCGACGTCCTGAGCGCGCGTGTTTCGGCGGAACAGCCAGGCGCGGGCCTCGTTTTCGGCCGCCGTGTAGAAGGTGGCGTAGTCCATCAACTCGAAGACGGCCCGAACGATTCGCTGGGCCGCACCCGCCTCGACCCCCAGATCGCGCCGGAACTCCGCCGCATCTTCCTCGGGCAGCTCCGCGATCTCAGCCTCGATCCTGGCGGAAATGGTGGCGAGCCGGGTCTCCGGGCGGCGTGACAGCTCTTCAAGACCCGGCCAGCTCCCGGGAGCCCTGCCCGCCTCGTCTTCCCCGGCGTTGACAACGACGAGCTGCGGCTTGGCGCTCATCAGTCCGTAACCGACCAGGCGCTTGCGCTCCTCCGCGCTCAGCGCCTCTCGGAGCGGAACTTCCCGCTCGACTTCCTGCCGGGCCCGGTCCAGCAGATCGCGCTCGCCCCGGACGGCCTCCGGCTTCCCCCGGGCCCGGTCGTAGTCGAGCCGGGCGATCCGCTTTTCGAGGACCGCGAGATCGGTCAGGAGCAGTTCCAGCTCCAGGTTCACCGCATCCCGCGCCGGGTCCACCGAGCCGAAGGGCGATGGATTGATCGGGTCCTCGAAGGCCCGCGCGACGTGCACGATGGCGTCCACATCCCGGAGCGCCGCCAGATTTTCGGTCTGGCCCCGGGCTCCCCGCCGCAGAGCGGGAATCAGCACCACCTCGACGGTGGCGGGGACGATCGTCCTGGACTCGTGGAGCCGTGTGACGACCTCGAGCCGGTCGTCGGGCACGGCAAGCACGCCCCGCTTCGCCCCTGCCGCATAGCCCGCCTGGGCCACTTGGGTCAGGAGCGAAAAGAGGGTCTTCTTGCCGGAAGCGGCAAAGCCGACGATTCCGGCGCGCACGGGCAGCGGATTTTAGGGGCATGCAGCTTGCTTGCGATCAGCATCAGGAGAACCGCGCCGCAGGAACGCCATCCCCGCGCGCCAAAGGATGGAGACGATGATCCGACCGCTCGTGGTCTTGGGAGTCCTGCTCCTGGCGCCCGGCTGCGACGATTCGACCACGCCCGCGAGCCCGCGGCCGATGCCGGAGCCGGACCCCGCTCCGGCGCCCGACCCCGGTCCCGGTCCGGTACCCCCCGAAATCGCGGCGTGGATCGACGCCAACGCGCACCCGTTCGTCGGGACGGACCCGTCGCTGCCCCATGGCGATATCGAGTTCCTGAGGGAAATGGTGGGCGACGCCCGCATCGTCGCCTTGGGCGAAAACACGCACGGCACCCGCGATTTCTTCGAGATGAAGTTCCGGATCCTCCGCTTTCTCGTCGAAGAGATGGGTTTCAACACCTTCGCCATGGAATCGAGCTGGCCCGAAGCCCGTCTCGCGGATCGCTATGTCCGCGCGGGTGAAGGGGACTCGGCGCAGGCCCTGTCGGCGCTCGTCTTTCTGGTCTGGCGTACGGAAACGGTGCTCGCGATGCTCGAGTGGATGCGGGAACACAACGAGCGCGGCGGCGATCTCGCCTTCCATGGGTTCGACATGCAGTTTCCGGGACTGGCGCTTCACAATGTCCTGGAATACCTGGGGGAGGTGGATCCCGTGCACGCCGCGGAAGTCGAGGCGCTGGTGGAGTGTCTCAACCGGTATGCCAACCGCATCGATTCCTTCCCGCGATGGCCGGAAGAACGTTACCGGGACCAGACGGACGCGTATCGGGCCGAGTGCGGCGCATCCCTCGAAGCAGCGAGCGAACTGTTGTTGGCGAACCGGGAGCGGTACGAGGCTGTGACTGGCGAAGACGGCTTCGAGGTGGCCCTTCAGAGCTTGCGGGTCGCCATCCAATTCCACCTCTTCCGCACCGGTGAACAGGATCGCGACATGTCCATGGCCGAGAACACGGAATGGATCGCCGAACGGGTCGGACCGGAAGGACGGATGGTCCTGTGGGCGCACAACTACCACGTCTCGACCCAACCGGAGACCCAAGGGGGTTATCTGCGCGAGACCTTCGGCGACGACATGGTCGTGCTCGGCTTCACGCATGCCCGCGGCAGCTTTACTGCTTGGGACCTCCAGGGGAATCAATTGGCCCACGATCTCGATCCTCCCGTGGAAGATTCGGTCGAGCACTACCTGTCGGCGGCTTCCGCTCCGCAGTTCGTTCTGGACCTGCGCGCGATAACGGAGAACACGAAAGATGGTTCCTGGCTGGCCGAACCCCACCTGACCCGATTCATTGGCTTCTACTACGACCCCGATGAATCGGGACGATTCTGGGGACGCGACCGGATGACGGAGCTCTACGACCTGCTGGCCCACTTCGAGACCACCGGCCCGACGGCCATCGTTCCGTTCTCGGCCCTCGTCGACACCGAGTCACTCCGCCCCTGGCGAGCGGCGGGGGCGGGCGGTAGACCCGCGGGGGCCCGGCGGCCCCCCCCCCCCCCCCCCCGGGGCGAGCGGCGGGGCCGGCCGATAGACCGGCGGCGCCTGGACGCCGCCTCTCTCCCTACAGATCCAGCGCCGCCGGATCCGGGGCGCCGTCCCGGATCAGGAGGCGGCGTTCGGCGGGGTCCTTGCCCATCAGGTTCACGATGAAGTTGTCCGCCGCCGGCCGGTCGGGAATCTGGACGCGCAGGAGACTCCGGGTGTCGGGGTTCAGCGTCGTGTCCCAGAGCACCTTGGGCTGCATCTCACCGAGACCCTTGAACCGGGTGATCGTCGGACTCTTCGCGCCGGCGCCGCGCAGGATGGTTTCCTTGTCCGCCTCGTCCCGGGCCCAGTGCGTCCTGCCCCCGATGTCGACGCGGTAGAGCGGCGGCTGGGCAACGAAGACCCGTCCCGCCTCGAGCAGCTTCCACATGAACTTGACGAAATAGGCGAGGAGCAGGGTGGTGATGTGGTGGCCGTCGGCATCGGCGTCGGCCAGCAGCACCACCCTCCGGTAGCGGAGCTTCTCCGGGTCGCAGTCATCGCCGGTGCCGCAGCCGAGCGCCAGGGCGATGTCCCGTAACTCCGCGTTTTCGGCGACCTTGGCCCGCGTGGCCTGCGCCGCGTTCAGGATCTTGCCCCGCAGCGGCAGCACCGCCTGGCGCATCCGGTCCCGTCCCTGTTTCGCGGAACCGCCCGCCGAGTCCCCCTCGACGATGAAGATCTCGGTTTCGTCGGCGTTTCGGGAGGCGCAGTCGCTCAGCTTGCCCGGCAGGACGCTGCGGGTCCTGGTCTCGCTCTTCCGGGAGACCGCCGCCGAGGCGGCCCGGGACGCCTCGCGCGCCCGGGCGGCGAGCACCACCCGGTTTGCGATCCGATCCGCCGCCGTCGGCGATTGGTTCAGCCAGCGCTCCAGCTCGATGCGGACGGCGCTGTCCACCGGCGCCCGGACCTCCGGATTGTTCAGCCGGTCCTTGGTCTGTCCCTGGAACTGGGGGTCCTCGAGGAACACGCTGAGGATGGCGAGCACGCCTTCACGAATGTCTTCCGCGGCGATCGTCAAACCCCGCGGGATGAGCGAATGGGTCTCGAGGTAATTCCGGACGGCCTTGGCAACCCCGTCGCGGAGACCCGTCTCGTGCGATCCCCCGGATCCGGTCGGGATGCCGTTGACGTAGCTGCGGAACTCCTCGCGCGGCGCTTCGGTCCAGCCGAGCACCATTTCAAGGCGGCCGTCGCCGTTGAGCGGATCCCGGGAGAGTTCAAAGGCCGCTTCGTGGGCCAGGGTCAGCTTCCGGTCCCGGATCACCGCGGCGAAGTAGTCGGGCAGACCGCGCGCCTGCTTCCAGTCGTGCTCGTCTCCCGTCGCCTCATCCTTGAACGTAAGTTGAAGATCCTTATGGAGATAACTGGTCTCAAGCATCCGGGACGCGATCCGCTTCGGGTCGAGCTTGGAGTCCGGGAAGATCCGCGGGTCGGGCAGGAAATTGATCTCCGTGCCGTTCCCCTTCCCCGACCCGGTTTCCTTCATCCTCCCGAGCGGTTTGCCGCGCCGGAAGCGCATCTCCCACTGCCGGCGGTTGCGGCGGACCTTCGCCGTCAATGACGAACTCAGCGCGTTCACCACCGACGCCCCCACCCCGTGCAGCCCGCCGGAGGCGTGGTAGGCGCCCCGGTCGAACTTCCCTCCCGCGTGCAAGGTGGTGAGGATCACTTCGAGCGCGGGTTTGCCCGAAGGTTTGTGGACATCCACGGGAATCCCGCGGCCGTTATCCACCACGGTCAGTGATCCGTCGCGCTTCAGCGTCACGTCGATCCGCGACGCGTGCCCGTTCATGGCCTCATCCACGCTGTTGTCGAGGATTTCCCAGACCAGGTGGTGAAGCCCCTCGGTATCGGTTCCCCCGATGTACATGGCGGGGCGCTTCCGCACCGGAGCAAGCCCCTCGAGGACGGTGATGTCCCGGGCGGTGTACTTCTGCCCGTTGCTCACGGCGGTCCCTTCAGCGGCCGGGGAAGCGCGACCTCATGCTTCACCTTCTCGAAGCCCGCCTTGTTGACGAGTTGACCCCGGCGCCCGCGGGCCCCAACCTTGAATTTGTCCCCGCGCGCGATCAACCGCGTTCCCCCGCCCGTGGTCACCGCCACCAGCGGCTCCTTGCGGCGCGACACGCGGAACCCGATGACCCGGTCTCCGGGGCCGAGGTTGATCGCCTTCACGCCGAGCCCGGCGCCCGACAGCACGTTGATCTCCTCGACATCGCAAAGGAGCGCCCGGCCGTCGCGGGTCGCCAGGATGAGCGTGTCCTCGCCGGTGGTGAGCACCGTCCCGATGATCTCATCGCCCTCCTTCAGCCGCGCGAAGCGCCGGCCATTGCGTTTCGAGGGCTGGAGGAAGTCTTCGAGGCTGAAGCGCAGGGCGTAGCCGCTTTTCGTGAGCGCGATGGCGTGCCGTTCCGGCACCCGGCTGCCCGGGGCGGTCAGCGCGCCGTCCAGCCCACGGGAATCCAGACCCAGCAAGCTCACGACCCGCTCCCCGTCCCGGAGCGTGAACATCTTCTGGACCGGATCCCCGTGGCCGGTGGTCGCCGCCACATCCGCGATCCGGGCGGTGAAGGCCGTCCCGAGCGACGAGAAGAGGATGAAAGGCGCGCGGGTGCTGGCCGCCTCGAGGGCGAGCACTTCGTCGCCTTCCCGAAGCCGCAGCTTGTCCAGCTCCCTGACCTCCCGCTGGCGCTTGATCCAGCCGTCGCGGGTGAGGACCACGGTGGTGTCCTCGGCCAGGATGAAGTCCTCTTCGGCGAACTCGGCCACCTCGGCCGACTCCGGGAATTCCGTGCGCCGTTCCTGCTCGATCCAGGGACGATCGCGGATTTCGGCGAGTTCCTCCCGGATCAGCCCGGTGATCGCCTCCTCGCTCCCGAGGAGGCGCTTCACCTCGCGAAGCCGCTTCTTGCGGTCCTTCATCTCCTCCAGAATCACCTGGATCTCAAGGCGCGCGAGCCGGTAGATCTTCAGTTCGAGCACCGCCTCCGTCTGCTCCCGGTCGAGCGGCAGCTCCGCCATGATCTTCCGGGCGGCGTCGGCCTTCCCGTCGGAGGCGCGCACGATCTCCAGAATCCGGTCCAGGGCGTCGAAAACCCTCTTGAACCCCTCGAGGATGTGGAGGCGGCCGTCGAGCTTGCGGCGTTCATCCTCGAGCCGGCGGCGGACGACATCGCGCCGGAAGCCGAGGAAATCCTGAAGCAGGGTCCGAAGGCCGACCCGTTCGGGAATTCCCCCCTCCGAACGGTCGAAACGCAGACACGTCAGGTCCACGGGCACCGAGGACTGAAGCGGCGTGCGCTTGTAAAGGAAGGCGAGGATCTTGTCCTTGTCGACGTCCTTCCTCACTTCCAGGCGGATCTGGACGTCGTCGGTCGAGAGATCGCTGACGTCGAGCAGCGCCGGAAGCGACCGGTCGGCCACGATCTCGCCCAGACGCTGGACGAGTTGCGCCTTGTTCACCCCGTAGGGAACCGAGGTGATGAAGAGCGTCCGGATGTGGCGCCGCGTCCCGTGGTCCTCGACCGTCCCCCGGACGCGGACGGATCCCTTCCCCTCCTCGTAGATCTCGGCCAGCCGCTCGGGGGGATCCAGGATCTCGCCGCCGGTCGGGAAGTCCGGCCCCCGGACCGTCTCCGCGAGCTCCCGGGAGCCGAGCGACGGATCGTCGAGAAGCCGGATGAGCGCCCGGACCACCTCGAAGAGGTTGTGGGGAGGGATGCTGGTGGCGACGCCGACCGCGATGCCGGTGGACCCGTTCACCAGCAGCAGCGGCAACCGGGTGGGAAGGACCACCGGTTCGGTGCGGGTCCCGTCGTAGGTCGGGCGGTGGGGAACGGTGTCCAGCCCGATCTCGCCGAGAACATCCTCGGCAGCCTCGGCGAGCCGGCATTCGGTGTAGCGCATCGCCGCCGCCGGATCCCCGTCCAGCGAGCCGAAGTTGCCCGCTCCTTCGATCAGCGGCAGACGGGATGCGAACGGCTGCGCCATCCGCACGAGCGCCTCGTAGATGGCGGCGTCGCCGTGAGGGTGATAGCCGCCCATCACGTCGCCCACCACCTTGGCGCACTTCCGGAAACGCCCGTCAGCCCGGAGCCCCTGGCGCCACATGGTGGTGAGGATCCGCCGCTGCACCGGCTTGAGGCCGTCGCGCACGTCGGGCAGCGCCCGGCTGCCGATGACCGAGAGCGCGTAGGTCCGGTAGCGGTCCTGGACGACCTCCCCGAGCGGAGCCGGGACCGCGTCCGCGCCGTTATCGGTCCCGAGCGGCAGGGGGCGCTTCGGGGGGCGCTTTTTGGGTCGCGCCACGGGGATCAGCGGCCCGGAATCCGGGCGCGGGAGTCGAAGGGGAGAGAATGGGCGCCGTGCGCAGCAGCCGGCATCAGGGGATTGCGCTCCTCGCGCTGTCTTTGGTCAGCCTGGGCGCCGCCGCCCTGCTACGGGACCTGGCCCCTGACGTCACGCTCTGCGGCGTCAAGACTCTCACCGGCCTGCCCTGCCCGTTCTGCGGTGGAGTTCGCGCCACCGCGGCGCTCGGCGCCGGTTCCCTGGGTGAAGCGTTCGCCTGGAATCCGGCGGTCACCGCGCTCCACGCCGGGATGCTCGCGAGCGGAATGGCCCTGATCCTCGGCGGGACCCCTCCGTGGTTCACTCCGGGACGCCAGCGGTTCTGGTTCCGCGCCGCCACCCTCGTCCTGCTCGTGAACTGGCTGTACCTGATCGCCGCCGGCCGCTGAAGACTCGGGTCCCGATCCGTCCGCGTTCCCGGGGCACGCGGATCAACCGATGTCCTCGACATACACCCGCACCTTGAGGCGCGTCGCTCCGCGCGAGCCGTTCGAGCGGATCGTCAGCCAGCGCTCGAGCACCCCCCGGTAGCGCCGGGTCTCGAGCGTCACCCGGAGCGTCGCGGACTCTCCCGGAGGAATCACCGTGCGGTCGGTCACCGCGGCCGCGCACGCGCACGCCGACGCGATACGGCCGATTTCGAGATCCTGGTCACCAGTGTTGTTCAGCGCGAACTCGTGGACCAGAACTTCCCCGGGAGCCGCCCGCCCGAAGTCCCACTCGCCGGGCTCGATCTCGAGACGCGGTCCCCGCTGCAGCAGGTTCCCGGCCGCACCGGCCAGACCTCCGAAGAGCGTCGCGGCGAGGACGAAGACCGAAAGGAAACGCTTCAACCCTTCAGCCCTCCTGGTCCGGCGTGTCGACCATCTTCAAGAACGCCGCCAGCCGCTCGTTTTCGTAGCGGACGACGTTCAGGAACAGGCTTTCTATCAGGTAGCTGCGGCGCTCGCCGGCATCCATGGCGTCCACGAGATGGCTGATTTCCCGGGTCATGGCCTCGTAAGTGTTGCGGAATTCGCTCCGGACCGAGACCTCGCGGTAGAGCGCCTCGAGGATCGCGAGCAGGTCGCCGTCGAGTTCGATTTCGCGACCGCCCTGCATTCGTATGGACCGCATCATTCCTTACCTCCCGAGCTTCCCGCGAGAGCGCGCGCCGCTTCCCCCGCCGATCCATAGATCGGAATGAACTCATGGGCTCCCGTCATCCGGAGCATCCTCTCGACGCGGTCCAGGACCCCGGCGAGAGCGATCCGCCCCTGCCGCGCGGCGGCGCGGCGGTAGAGGTCCATGAGGCACCCGATCGCCGCGGAATCCAGGTAGTTCACCGGGGACAGATCGAAGACCACCGCGGGCCGGTCCGTCTCGAGATAGGCGTCGACCTGATCCACGAAGGAATCGAGGGTGGCATAGACGAGACGGGCAACCTCGACGCGAACCACTACGGCGCCGCCGTCGGTACGAGTGCTGACTTTCATGACATGAGTCTCCGCCCGGGGATGGAACCGGGTGGCCGCCCACGCGGGTTCCGGGCGGCAATGAGGAGGCGCTTCAACTCGGCGCGCCCCCGGTGAATGCGGCTCTTGACGGTGCCTTCGGGGACTCCGAGACGCTCGCAGATCTCGTCGTAGGGCATCTCCTGAAAGAACCGTAGCTGGACCACCTCCCGGAGCTTGGGGGAGAGCCCGTCGAGCGCCGCGAGCAGGCTGGTCCGCGCCTCCCGCGCTTCCAGCAGGCGATCCGGGCCGAGAAGTGCACTTCCCGGCGTCCGTTCGAGGTGGGCTTCCTCGGGGAGGAGCCGCTGACGCTCGCGGACCTTCGTCCGGTAGTGATCGATGCAGTAGTTCCGGGCGACCGAGTTGAGCCACACCGCGAAGTGCGCCCGCGGATCGAAGCGGTCGAGCTGCCGGTAAACCCGAACGATGATCTCATGGGTCAGTTCTTCGGCTTCCTGGTACCGGCCGGTGAACCGATACGCGAGGGAGAAGAGTCTCCGGCGGTGCCGGCCGATGAGGTCAGTCCACGCGGTGTCGGGATCCAGCTCACCGGCCCGGAGCGCCCGGATGGTCGCGATGTCCTGTGAATTACGGATGTCATCCGCCTCGGCGCCGGCGGCGGAGCCCGCAGGAGGCGTTGACGAGGCGATCGGCGTGAACTCTGTCAGAGTCGGGAAGCTCAGGTCTCGGGAAATTCGGGGCGGCCGGCCGCTACCCAGGCGGTGTACCAGAGGCTCGCGGTGTCCCCCGCGGCATCGGTCATCAGGGCTCCGATGAGCCCGCCAAGTTCGTTCCACATCCCGTCCATGTAGAACCGGTCATAGCCGGCCACCCCGCGGCGTGACATCGCGTCCGTGAAGGAGATGTTGTCCACCCAGATGTGCGCCTTGAGCGGCAGGGAGCGGATGAACTCGTGCGGCCGGTCGATATACACGGCTGCCGAGTCCCGTACCCGCATCTCGTCGGCGAAGATCTCGATGAGCTGGGTGTCGAAACGACGGGCAAGACCGTCCTGCTCGGTCGCCTGTCCATCGCCGGCCGCCGAGATGTTGGGCGGTACGCCCACTTCGCCGACGAGCCAGGCGACATCGCTGGCCCGTTCCAGCACGAGTTCGAAGTCTGCCTCTGCGAACGCATCGACGAGGGCGTCATAGGCCTCGTGAAGGCGCCAGAGGGCATCCCCGTTCTCCTGGATCTCCTCCTCGGAGAAGCGCCTCAGCGCCAGCTCCCGGGTGGCCGGCACGTCCCAGAACGGGAACTCGTCGTAGCGCTCGAGGTAGAAGTGGGCCGTGTTCCGGCTGCGCGCGGGATCGTCGAGCAACTCGTAGAACGTTTCCTCGCGGTCCTCGAAGAACTCCTTCAGCGGATCCCGCAGGGAATCGATCGCCTTCTCTCCAATCTCCCGGTGCCCTTCCGGTCCCCAGGAGAGGGCCGGAACGGCTCCGACGGCCAAGGCGGTGAAAGCCGTGAGCGCAAGCATCCGGCGCCGCGTGGTTCCCATAAGCAGTGACGGCAGTCTGGTGGACCGCCGGGCGAATTCTAGCGAGGGGCGGGGCTCATCGCCCGCGCCACGGTGAGAACGTCCACCGCTCCCGTCCCGGCCCGGATCAGGGCCCGCACCGCTGCCTCGGCGGTGCTTCCGGTGGTGAACACGTCGTCGACCAGCAGCAGGGGCCGGCCCGCCAAGTCTTCGGGCAGGCGCCCCACCCGGAACGCGCCCCGCACGTTGGCACGCCGCGCACTCGGGCTGACGAGCGTCTGCGGAGGCCGGGACCGCCGGCGCAACACCCCGCGCACCAGTGGAATTCCGAGTCTTCGGGCAATCGGCCGGGCGAGCAGCTCCGCCTGGTTGAAACCACGGCGCCGGCTCCGCCAGAACGGGAGCGGAACCGCTACCGCGGCCACGGGAAACATCCCCGCGGTGCCGAGCTCCGGATCCCGGGGAGCACGGCGAAAGGCGCTGACGGCCGGTCCCGCGAGGAGTTCGGCGAGCACCTCCCGGCGCCGGAACTTGAGCTCCAGCAGGGCCCGCTGGAACACCCCCTCGTACGGCGCGGCGGCCGCCGCTATCCGGAACGGCCGCCGGCGCACCCGGCAGGCGCCGCAGAGCCCCGCCTTCGCCGAGGGCGCCAGGAACAGGCCGCACCGGGGGCAAACGGGGGCCACGAGTGGGCGCAACCGTTCGATGCACTCCGGACAGGCCGGGCTCAGCAGTGGATCCTCGAGAACTTCGTCACAAAGACAGCAGTACCCGGGGAAGACGAGCTGTCCGAAGGAGCGCCTCCACCGGACCGCGGCGGCATCTCCCGAGCGGCCGGTCCGGCGCCCCGGGATCGGCTTGGTGCGCATCCGGCGCTACGGCGGATCAGGGAACGTCAGGCAGGCCGGTCCGGCGGCGAAGGGGCGTTGCCGCTACAGGATCCGGACGTCCGTGACGACGCCGGCGGCGCACAACCTGACGTAAAGGTCCGTGACCATCACCCAGACCAGGCTGGCCCACGCAAAGTTCATGTGGCGCAGGTTGAACCAGCCGGCGCATTCGTAGGCGCACCGGCTGAGTGGCCGCCCCGAGAGCCGGTTCAGGAACCCGCCCGCCAGATGACGCAGCGAATGACATCCGAAGGTGTATCCCGCGAGCAGAAACGCGTTCACCGCCATCACCAGAGTCCCGACCCCGATACCGAAGGAGACCTCTCCCGTGGCGCCATCGGCGAATCGGGTCGCTCCCCACGTGTAGTAGAGGTGGAGCCCGATCCAGACCACCGCGATGTAGAGGAAATAGCGGTGCACGTTCTGGAGGATGAGCGGGAAGCTGTTCTCGCCCCGGTAGGTGTTCCAGGGCTTGCCCACCGTGCAGGAGGCCGGGCTCGCCCAGAAGGCCTTGTAGTAGGAACCCCGGTAGTAGTAGCAGGTGAGCCGCAACCCCGCCGGCGCCCAGAACAGGAAGACCCCGGGCGCCCAGGGGAGAAAGGCCGGCCACGACGCGGGCTTCGGCCCGAACCAGGCGTGCCCGGTGTCCGAGAAGAGCACCGGCACGTGAATCGGGGACACGTAGTTGCCGAATTCCGCGCCGTGATGCGCGAAGACGGCCCAGGTGGAGTAGATGACGAACGCGCTCAGGCCAACAAAAGTGGCGGTCGGGGTGACCCACCAGGGATCCCGGCGCCTCGTCGCTCCAAAACTCTGGGGAGACGGCAGGACGCCGCTGAGTTGAGGGAGCGATGGAGCCACGCAGGCCGAAATTCTACCGGAGGATCAGAGGGGCGCCGGCGAGGCGCCGGCCTCCCGTCAGACGACGGGCGGTGAAGACCCGTCCCGGCCCACCGGCACGGGCCGGACCTCCTCCACATCCAGCCTGACGCCTCCGTAGGTCCCGCATTCGGCACAGCTGTCGCTCCAGTCCGCCTGCCGCGTGCCGCACCCGGAACAGGCGTACTCGGCTGACAGCGACGGCGCGGCGGAGATCACCTCGCGGGCGCGGATCACGGCTTCGGCGAGGTCGCCGCGGCCCTCCAGGATGCGGGAGAGACGCGCCCCCAGCGCCGGGGCGGCGGTCCGGGGGAGGTTGGCAAAGCTCTTGAGAGCGTCGTCAAGCATGTAGAGGCGGTCGTAGAGCTTTCCCAGGAGGTACTGGCTCTCGGCGGGACTTTCGGCAGTTCCGATCGCCCGCTTCCAGACCGAAATCGCGTCCTCCGGACAGGTCCGGTCGAGGTAGTAGTCCTGAAGCGCCGAGAGCGGGGCCGTAGCTCCCGTCTGCTCGAACGCCTTCTGCCAGGTATCGACCGCCGCCCTTTCGTTACCGCCGGCCAGGTATGCCTCCCCGAGACGCACCCAGGCGGGCACGGCGCCCGGATCCTCTTCGAGGATCGCCCGGAATACGCGGGCTGCCTCGGCCGGCTCGCCCGCTTCGAGAAGCTCCTTGCCGTAAGCGTGGCGGAGCGCCAGCGTCCGCTGTTCTTCGGCGGCGCGGGCGGAGGGAGGAACGTGGGAGAGGAGCTGCTGCTGGACCGAAAGGGCGGTGCGGTTCTCACCCGACGCGACGAGGATGTCGCGAAGCCGGGCGAGGGCCTCGGCCGGAGCTTCGGGGTCCTCGGAGATGGTCTTCTCGAGCAGCGCCCGCGCCTGCTCCCGCTCTCCCGTCGCTAGCCGGGCCTCGGCCAGCGCGTAGGACACCGCGTGGTTCCCGCGATCCTCGGTGAGCGCCTGCTCCAGGGCTTCGGCCGCTTCCTCCGGCCGCCCGAGCTGCATGAGGCATTCGGCCTTCCGGCGGAGCGTCTTCAGATCGGCTCCCGCGTACTCCTGAGCCGCTTCGAGACTGAGGAGCGCCTCCGACCACCGGCCGGACGCCATTTCGTCGAGCCCGTCGAGATACAGCCGCTCGCCTTCCTCGAGATCCTGGCGTCCGCGCCGGAGACGCCGCTCGCGAACCAGGCGCCGGACCCGGCCCGCCAGATCGAAGGCCAGGGCGATGGCGGCCCCGAGACCGACGCCGGCGAACATGACCTTCCAGAGCTCGACCCGAATCGGGAGGAAGAAGGGCAGCGTGACGGTCACGAACTGCGCGTTGGACGCAACGACCACCAGAAGCAGGCCTGCCGTCAGCAGGACCGCCACTACGAACAACAGGGTGCGAATGCCCATCGGTTTCTTCTTGTCGGTCCGATTCTATGGTGTGACCGAAGTGCGGGCAGCCGCGTCTGCGGCGTCCGCGCCTGGCGGCTCCGGGTACCAGCGGGCGGCGTCGCCCCAGAGTTTTTCGAGTTGATAGAGCTCGCGGCTCTCCGGCGAGAAGACGTGGACGACGAAGTCCACGTAGTCGGCGAGCAGCCAGCCCGCCGCGGGATACCCCTCGAGATGGATGGGCTTGCGGCCGACACGCTCCCGGATCCGGCGTTCCACGGCGTCCACGATCGTCCTGCGGCGGCGCTCGCTCGCGGCCGTGGCGATCACGAAGAAATCGGTAAAGCCGGCGAGGCCGCGGAGATCGAGGACCAAGACGTCTTCGGCCTTTTCGAGTTGCGCGACTTCGGCGGAAAACCGGGCGCAGAACTCCGGGGAGTCGTTCAACGGTAAAGGCCCCTTGCGGCGATGCGGGAAGCAACGCGGGAAGGCAGGAGGCCGGAGACCGAACCCTGCGCGCGGAGGAGTTCCCGAATCCGCTGGGACTCGGGATCGGGAAGGGAGATGTTCATGGTGAAGACCCGCGGCGGGGTCAGGGAACGCGACAGATCATCGGTCACCCGGGCCCGGAAGCGGGGGGGAAGGACGGAAACGGCCTCTTCGATCGAGCATCCGGACCTGCGGTGCACGAGCACCGGATGCCTCTCGAGCAACGTCTCGTAGCGGCTCCAG